>CAZYCR010000032.1:0-3995 GCA_964645815.1 uncultured Gammaproteobacteria bacterium | reverse complement strand
CCAAATATAGTCCTGAAAACAAAACTAAAGCGGTAGTAAAAAACATCAAACCAACCAGTCTGTTTGAAAATAAATTCTTGACTCTTTTTAATAATCTCACTTTCATATCAATCTTGCCTCTTAGCTAAAGCATGCCAAGAACGTTTGTTTGTTTTTGTTCTCTTCAAGAGTTGGGCAAACATTTTGCCACCTAAAACGTTTGGAATAATTACGAAAGTTGCTCCTGCTCCATAAAGTGCGGCGGCTGATTCAGGTGTTTTCGCAGTAACTATGATCGAAGCCTTTGAGTGTCGATGCTTCAAAAAGCTCAAAATATCGGCATTAACATTATCGTCCGGAATAGTCGAAATCAATAGTCTTGCCTTATCAGCTCTCAAGTACTTTAACACATCTTCATTACCGGCGTCACCATAAACGTTTGGAACCTCTTTCGATGTCAAAAACTCTGTTGTTTGTGGGTCAAAATCAACCACTAAATAGTCTGTTTTTAATGCTTTTACTGCCTCTAATACAGGTTCACCAACACGATTGTAGCCAAAAATGATGATTGGCGTGATTTTGTTACGACGAATATGTTCCGGATCTGTATTTTGCTCAAGCCATTTGAACAAAAAGATCATTTTCTCATATAACACTTCATTGTAAGCAATGAAGTAAGAAGAAATACCGATTGTTACCAAACCAACCAATGTTGCCATTGGTAAAATTTCTTCACTAATTAAACCTGCAAATGCTGCTTCGGCTAAAATGATAAAAGAAAATTCACTGACTTGGGCCAAAGAAACTCCGACCAAGAAACCGGTGCGTGGATGATAATTAAAAGCACGCAAAATTATTAAAACAATAATTGGATTTCCTATGAGGACAAAAAGACTAAAGATGAGCATTGGCAACCAAGAAACCGTAAGAGCATCGAGCGTAATATTGGTGCCCAAAATAATGAAAAAGATAATCAAGAAAAAGTCACGCAACGGAATAATTTTTTTGCCGATTTCTCTTTGAAAACCAGTACCGGCTAAAGTTACTCCGGCAAACAAGGCGCCGATTTCAATTCCAAAGCCCAACAAATGAAGCGCGCTGGCAATGGTAAAGCACCAAGCAATGGCAGTTAGAAAAAGCAATTCTTGCGAGTGTGCTGCGTAGCGGAAAAGATGCGGCAAAACATACCGAGCAGTCACCACCAAAATTATCAAAGCCAAAAGACCGTTTAACAAGGTCAAAGAAATAATATTTTCTAGATTGCCGCCATTGGCTACCGAATTGATCACCAATAAAATCAACATTGCGGCAATATCTTGAACGATCAAAATTCCAATGGTGATTCGGCCGTAAAAGCGCTCAATATCTTCTTTGTCAGAGAGCATCTTGATAATGACGATCGTTGAAGAAAGAGCAAAAGCCAATCCTAAAAACAAAGCAGTAAGTTGTTCAAAGCCTAAAGCAAGAGCAATTAGATAACCAAAAGCGGTTGTAAAAACAATTTGACCGACTCCGGCCAGAATTGCGATTTTTCCAACGTTTTTGATATGACGCCAGTCCAGATTCAAACCAACCAAAAACAACAAAAACGCTATACCGATTTCAGCGAATGAACCAAAGGCTTCTGGGCTTTGCAATAGATCAAAAAGGCTAGGACCGACTATCAAACCGGTAATCATGTAAGCAATAATGAGCGGCTGGCGTAATTTATGCGCAAATAAGGCCACCACGCTCGCAGTGATGATGACGACGGCCAGTTCGAAGAATAGCAAATCCATAATCAGCGACACTTACGAGTTTTTTTCTGACTATTGGCAAAAACCGAATCAGCAACAATCCCGACTCCAATCAAAAGAGCCGGAATCAACAAAAGCATATAGACAATTGCAAGAATTTTTGAAAAATCATGAGCTGGCGTGATATTACCGTAACCAACGGTCATAATCGTGGCTACGGTAAAGTACAAAGCGTCAAGTAAATTCCAACCTTCCAGAACCATAAATACACCGGTACCAAAGACAATTAAAACACCGGCGACAATTACGAGAACTAAAAATTTTGGATGAGCCAGATACTTTAAAATCATATCCTCCGCAGACGCATATATTATACCAGAAAATATTGGTAATACTGAGAAAAAAGTGGATGAAAATCAAGACGCCGACCCCGTTGGGCCGACGCATGATGACGTAGCTACTTGTAGAGGTTGAGCGAGGCCAGAGCTTCGAGTTCCTCGATGCTGACTTCACAGTGAACTTGAAGTTCGTCCAGACTGATCACCTGGCGATGCAAGAGCGCACAGACGATTCCAGCTTCCTCCTCTCGCATGTGTTCGTCGCTCGCAAGTCGCGCGCGGTCGATGCAGCCAGAAGCGATCGTGAGCCAGGTCGACTTGGGCAATCGCATCAGACGTCCTTCGCCATGTCTCAGGCTCATGACATCCTGATAGAGTGCCCTCCAACCAGACCATCCCAAACTTTTTCTCAGTGGCATTCCCCCTCCCCGGGCTTGGAAACAAAAATAACTTACCAAAAAAAGGCTTGAAGGTCAAAAATGAGAGAAAAACAGAAACACGCCCCCACGACGAATCGCGAAGACGCGTTTCTGTCGTAGTAGGCGTGCTAGTGGTGCGTGGCTGCCAGTATCTTGAAGAGGTTGCTGGTGTCACGGGTGGTACGGTAGGCCAGAATGGCCTCCCATCGCATCTGTACCTGCCGCCAGTGGTTGTATGGGCCACGTTCGACGAAGCCCGACTCCTCGAGAAAGCTGATCGCTTCCTCATAGGTCATCGGTCCAAAGACCTGTGGCGAAATCATCGTACCCGGGTTCTTGTCCTCGATGAGGATCATATACTCGTTGTCTGACATTGTTTTCTAGCTCCTGTGAAAGACAAGCGATAATAGCATAGATTGATCCTCCTGTCAATAGTAAAAGATGGAAAACGATAGAACTCACAAATGTATTCAGCTATCGAACCGGTCCGGGTTCTCATCCTGGTAGGATCACAAAAGCCGCCAGGATAAACCTGCCGGCGTTTGTTTACAATCCCTCCGTAGCTCAACGAAGTTGAGCGAAGGGGGATGGTGACCCTGAGGAGACTTGATTGGAACCAATTTGTGGAGGAATTACAGGGTTGGGTGCGTTTTATGAGAATCGTAACAGTCATCTAGACAGAAGAGCAACCTTTTGCTAACGTTCGTTTGAGCACATGCTCTGAAATTCCTGTCCGTATAGTCAGGTGGCGGATGAGCGATCAAACGCAACGAGGTTCTGTCTTCTCCTCAACCAAGCAGACAACTGGTCATAGGGAGGTCGTATGACCGCCAGCAAGAAAATGAAGATCACCAAGGGTCCCGGAAAGGATGTCTTGATCGGAGGCGTCTTCTACGGAGTGCACGAGAACTACACCTTCGTTCTTGATGGGCGGAAAATCACCGCTTTCCTCCACTGGATAGGTCCTGCAGATCAACACCGCGAGGATTTCTGGATCCGAATCGAGGACCGTGCAACAGGTCTCTACTATGAGGGAATGTACTGCCCCCACAGTCGCAAAGGTCAGGTCACGCTTCTCAAGGAGCGGAGGGTCTGGTACCGCGGCTACAACGGATCGACATCAACTTTCACCTGTTTGACCGCCGATGCCGACGGCATTGCTCGTTGGAAGCCTGACGGAAAGAACGTGATCGAGTTCGTGGTTGACGGTGACTGGGTCACGCTGCCCGATGGAGAGCGCGGTCGCGTCTTTAGCTCTTGGAAGGCTTCGGTAGCGGCGGACCGAGAACATAGGATCAAGCTCACTACTTCCTCTTAACTCGCCCCGTGCGAGATGACAAGCCCCCGACTGGGAGCGCTCGTCGTTTCCAGCACGGGGTTTGTTGTTTTTTAGATTATGAAGGGGTCAGGTCGTTACTTGTAGCATTTCGCGATTTTAAAGGTATTTTTATAAAAAATATCGAGAGGTAAAAATTTCTTTGATCATTTAACTAAAAGAGACCGCTCGTAATGAGCAGTCCCTT
>CAZYCR010000031.1:0-4234 GCA_964645815.1 uncultured Gammaproteobacteria bacterium | reverse complement strand
CCGGTGAAAGCGTTGAATTCCGAGCCATAACGATCAAAAGTTTTTGAAATATCAATCGTGTTTGGTCGTCGTTTGGTTCCTTTGAACATGTGGTGCTCAATAAAATGTGAACCGCCCCAAACTTTCAATGGCTCGTAGCGCGAACCGACTTTAACTAAAACCAAAATTGTCGCTGCCTCAGTGCTGGTGGTCGGCACCAGATGGTAGCGCATGCCGTTCTTTAGTCTTTTTGTTTGGCTCATAATTTTCCTCCAAAATATGATTCTAAATCTTCGATCTGAATTCGCTCTTGCTTCATGGTATCTCGATCGCGCACTGTGACAGCATTATCTTCCAAAGTTTCAAAGTCAGCCGTAACACAATACGGCGTGCCAATTTCATCTTGTCGACGATAACGTTTGCCGATTGACTGGGTTTCATCATATTCAACGTTCCAGCGCTTAGCTAAGCTTTCAGCGATCGACAAAGCTTTTTCTTGAAGTTCTGGTTTCTTGGAAAGTGGTAGAACAGCAATCTTGACTGGTGCCAAAGCGGTCGGTAATTTTAAAACAACTCGAGTTTCACCTTCTACATCTTCTTCCCTGTAAGCCGAAAGTAAAATTGCTAAAACCGTTCGATCAACTCCCATTGATGGCTCAACAACGTGGGGAATAAATTTTTCTCCTGTCTGCGGATCGGTGTAGCGTAAATCTTTACCGGACTTCTCCATGTGATTCTTGAGATCGAAATCTGTTCGATAAGCTAAGCCGTAAAGTTCGCTACGACCAAAAGGAAAATCAAATTCAATGTCAACTGTACGTTTTGAATAATGAGCCAATTCTTCTACCGGTACTTCAAGTTCATGAACCCGCTCTTCATCGATACCACAAAATTGTACCCAAGCGTGCATTTCTCTGAGCCAAGACTCAAAGTGTTTCTCCCATTCGTCAGGATGAATAAAATACTCAATTTCCATTTGCTCAAATTCCCTGGTTCTAAAAATGTAGTTGCCCGGCGTAATTTCATTACGGAATGCTTTACCGATTTGCGCAATACCAAAAGGCACTTTCTTTCGAGTCGAATTCAATACTTGAGCAAAGTCGACAAAGATAGCTTGAGCGGTTTCTGGTCTGAAATAAACAATGTTCACCGCTTCTTCTTTTGGACCCAAAAAAGTCTTCAGCATTAAATTAAACGAAGCCGGATCAGTGAATTCTCCAGACTTACCACATTTGGCACATGGTTTTTCTAAATCTATTTGATCTGCGCGATATCGCTCGTGACAATTTTTACATTCTACCAATGGATCATTGAAGGTTTCCAAATGTCCCGAAGCCTCCCAAACTTTTGGATTCATGAGCAAAGCCGCATCAATTCCAACCATATCTAAACGACTATGAACAAATCTTTTCCACCACTGTTCCTTAACATTATTTTTTAATTCAACACCCAAAGGGCCGTAATCCCAACTGTTAGCTAATCCACCGTAAATATCAGAACCCGGAAAAATAAATCCTCTTGTTTTTCCAAGTTGGACTATCTTTTCCATCGTAACTTTTGACTCGGCCATAATTAAATAGTTGTTATTTCTTCGTTCTTCTTATTACCAGCCTCCTCGATCCGAATATTGAAGGCCTTAACGGTTTCATCCAAATCTTTTTGCAAAGAATGTTTTTCGTCATCTCCGATCCCTTCCAACTTTTCGATCTTCTTCTTGATTTCTTCTCGAACCTGCCGAACGGCAATACGTGCTTCTTCCAATTTATCTTTAACGACTTTTACCATCTTCTGACGCATTTCATCGGTCATCATGGGCATGATCAGCCGAAGAGTTCTGCCGTCAACGTTTGGGTTGATACCAATGTCTGATTTCTGAATAGAGGACTCGATATTTTTTACTACGCTGCTGTCCCAAGGCTCAATTTGAATTGTTTTGGCGTCAGGAGTTGAAATTGATGCCAAAGATTTCAATGGCTGCTTAGTGCCATAAGCCTCAATTTCAAGATTTTCGACCAAGGCTGGAGTTGCTCGACCGGTACGAATGCTCGACAGTTCTTGAGCTAAATGCTCGAAGGCCTTGTCGAATTGTGGAATTGATTCTTTTACAATAGTCATATTAATAGATGTTGCCAAAAATGGATCCCGCCGTCAATGGCTGGATTTTGACAAATTTTAGTCCTCGTCGCCACCAAAACCAACAATCAAACGTGCAGTATTTGTTGGATGGACGATCAAAGCTTTTGGCGCGCGCTCGCTTGGCAAGCTTTCTGATGACCAAGCATTGCCTCCATCGGTTGAAATATAGAGTGCACCAAGAGTCGCATAAGAAATTATATTGGCGTTGGCCGGATGAATGGCCACGTCCCAAATTCTAATTTCGCCCGGACCGTGACGCAATGGTAGAGCCTGCCAAGTTAAACCTTTATCCGACGAACTCAAAAGCCCGTATGCTGTATTCATGATTACGCGGGAACCATCTCTTGCTTGAGCAAAACTGAATACTTTATCGCCATCACGGAATTCGCGCTTAATTATATCTTCGTATTCTTCCCAGGTTGTACCGCTGTCGGGTGAACGATAGAATCCTCTATCTTCTGTACCGACAAAAATTATACGGCTATCTGCATTACTGACCGTTACCGCCACAATTGAATCTCTGATTCTCTGCACAGTACTCCAAGTGGTACCGTTGTCTGTACTCTTCATAACATCTCCGGCTGTATTACCGGCCCAGAGAATGGCTGGATTAAACCAGTCGAGCACAAAAGTAGTAAACTGTTCATCTGCTCGCTGTTCCACGGTCAGTGTTTGATAGCTACGCTGACAATCGGATGTTTTTAAAATCTTATCCGGTTTCAAAACATAAACCGTACAGACGTCGTTTGGATCAACTTCAACATCGAGTACTGTACCCTCACGAACTGCATCTACCTCAGGCCTCTGCCACGAGAGTCCATTGTCGGTTGTAAAGAAAAGACCATTAGCCATGGTTCCGGCGTACCAAACCGAGCTGTCTGACGGATCGATTTCGATAGCGGTGACATTAACTCCGGAGATCGAAGTAACACCTTGCACAGTTGGCAAAGCTGCACTCTGAGTCCAAGAAGCTCCGGCATCTTCGGTCCAGAAGATACCGCCATCATTTCCAGCGCTTTTATCGCTCAAACAGCCTTGGCCGATGAGAACCAGCACCAGTAGAGGGAATAAAAATTTTATATTTTTCATAGTTTTAAAAACTAAGAGATAATTGTTCGAGAGCTATTGTGGAATTTCCGTTCTCAGCCAAATGTTTGATAACATCCTCCGATGTTTTTAAAGCGTTGAGCCACTCTTTTCGAGTATGTTTGGCTGCTAATTCAGAAATTGTTTCTTGTCGATCGGAAAAAGCGAGTAGGTGATTATTAGTTAAAGAACTGAGCAATAAATCGTGCAAGACTCTCTCAACTTGGCGAACAAATTGTTCGACCTTGCTGCGATCTTTATTGGCCCTAGCAATTTCCTCAGCTAAAGCAAGTCTTGCTGGTAAAGCCGCATCAATGAACATTAGGGCCAGACTAATTTGCTCAAATTGTTCTTGACGTTCATCTCCATTCAACAAACGCAGCGCAACTTCCGGTCTGCCGTCCGCATATCCAGCCACCATATGCGCTACTTCTTTCGACAAACCTTTTTCTCTTGCTAATCGACAGATGTCTTCTCTGGGCACACGTGAGAATCGCAGATGTACCGAACGAGACAAAATTGTTGGCAAAAGTTTTGTTTCATCTTCGGCTAAAAGAAAAATGTGCGTTTCTCCTTGAGGCTCTTCGAGAGTTTTAAGAAGTGCGTTTTGAGCGCCCGGAGTCATCCTGTCTGCATCACGAATAACGGCTATTTTTTTACCACCACCGAAAGAAGTCATGGACAAATGTTCAATCAACCTTCTAATTTGTTCAACGGAAACACTGTCCTTGAGCTTGTCATTTTTCTCATCAAACAATCTTTCGACTATTTTTAGATTGGGATGAAAAACGCTCTCGCCAAAATAAAAGTCGGCAATTGACTTCACAAACAGATTTTTGCCAACACCGTCAGGCCCAGAAAAACAGTATGCATGAGAAAGAGAACCTTCCTTCAAGATACGAGACAAATAAGCCTTCTGAGGTTCGTGTCCCAGAATTTCTTCAAAATAGGCGAGCATACAGGGCTATTATAGCATAAATAATAACTTCGGTGGCGAAGTGATGGATTTTTGGTTTCAAGCCTTTTCTTGGCT
>CAZYCR010000030.1:0-5790 GCA_964645815.1 uncultured Gammaproteobacteria bacterium | reverse complement strand
TCACATTTTATTGAGCACCTCATGTTCAAAGGAACCAAACGACGACCAAACACGATTGATATTTCAAAAACTTTGGATCGTTATGGCGCGGAATTCAACGCTTTCACCGGTAAAGATTACACCGGTTACTACGTTAAAATTGCCGGTGACAAGCTACCGATAGCTGTTGATCTCTTGCACGACATGATCTTTCACTCCAAATATGACCCAAAGGAAATAAACCGAGAACGGGGGGTGATTATTGAAGAAATAAAAATGTATGAAGAGAATCCAATCATGCACGTGGAAGATCTTTTGGAAGAAGCCATGTTTGACGGTAATAATTTGGGTTTGAGTATTATTGGAACTGCAGAAACAATAAAAAAGATGAAGCGTAGCGACTTGATTCACTATCGTGACATTTACTACAAACCATCAGAAACAGTAGTGGTTCTTGCTGGCAAGATTCCAAAAGGAGTAATTGAACTTTTGGAAAAAACTTTTGGAAAAGTTAAGGTTGGTCCTGAACCACCTCGGTTTTTGCCTTTTGGTGAGACGCCCGATCAATCGTTACCGCGTATTGCTCGACAGTACAAAGCTGTAAAACAAATCCAATTAGCTTTTGGCTTCCCAACTCCACCACGGGGTCATAAAGATATTCCGGCGATTCAGTTGCTTTCTACCATTTTGGGTGGCGGAATGAGTTCCCGACTTTTCATTGAAGTCAGAGAGCGTCGCGGTCTATGTTACATGCTCCGTTCATCGGTGAATCTGTTTGAGGATACTGGGTACTTTATGGTTCGTGCGGGTTTGGACGCAGAGCGACTTAGCGAAGCCGCCAGAGTTATTGTTGAAGAACTACAAAAGATCAAGAAGAAAGGAGTTTCAGCTAAAGAACTAAAAGAAGCCAAGGATCACATTGAAGGAGCGATCAAACTGAGGATGGAAGATTCAGCCAGTCAGGCCGAATTTGTTGCTGATCAAGAATTATTTTTGCAAAAAATTGAAACAATTGATCAAAAGATTGCCAAGATCAAAAAAGTCACCAGTATAGATATTGTTCGCGTTGCTGAGGAGATCCTAGATTTTAACAAATGGTCGGTTGCAGCGATTGGTCCTTATAAAACCGATGAAGCTTTACGTAAATTATTGCCCAAGATAAACTCATAATATGAAGTTTATTGTTGCCAATTGGAAGATGAATTTGGGAGTACGCGAAAGTATGGCTTTAGCGCGCAGTGTTTTGCGTAGTGTTCGTGGGCAAGAGGAAACACCGGAAATTATTATTTGTCCGGCTTTTACTGCTTTAGCTGAAGTTCATAAAGTTATTGCTCGAAGTAAAATAAAACTAGGTGCACAAGATTCTGGTCCCAAGAAATCCGGCGCTTTTACTGGCGAGATTTCACCAGTCATGCTTCGTGATGTTGGTTGTAGTTATGCGATCATTGGTCATTCAGAGCGACGTGCTTTAGGCGAAACCAACGAAATCATTGCAGAAAAATTACAGTCTGCTTTAGAAAATGGGTTAACACCGATTTTGTGTGTTGGAGAATCAATTGAAATTCGTCGGTCAGGTACGGCTAAAGAATTCGTTGAGAATCAATTGAAAATTGCTTTTGAAAATATTCAAGCGTCGCGCAAACATAAAATTTTTATCTCGTACGAACCTGTTTGGGCTATTGGAAGTGGTGATAATGCAAAAATTGAAGACGTCCTAGAAATGCATGCTTTGATTGAAAATTTCATTCTCTCTCAAGGAATCAGTCGGGAGCAATTAACGATACTCTATGGTGGCTCAGTTAGTGCAGAGAACGTTCACAACTATTTGCGCGAAAAAACTGTTGATGGCGTTTTGGTTGGTGGTGCGAGTTTGCGTTTGCGTGAATTTAAAAAAATCCTGGAGGCTGCTAAAGAAGTAATAATTGCCCAAGCCTAAGTTATGATTTTAAATATTTTCCTCATCTCTTTACTTATTCTGGGACTTTTAACCCTGATTTGGCTTTTCTGGAAAAAAATTCCACAACTCAGAATTTTGGATCCAGAATCATTGCCGGAAGAAAGAACAAAACGCCTAAAACACGATCTTATTCGACAACGAGTCACTCGAGCTGGTAGCAAACCACTAGGATCAATCAATAAACAGGTGGTGAAACCCCTGGGCACTGGTTTACAAAATTTTTTCCGCAGAGTAGCCGGTAAATTAACGGCCGTTGAACGTCGTTATCAAGAGAAACAAAAGCAGACTAGCACCGGTAAGTATAAGAAAGAAGCTTTGCATGATTTGGTTGAAGAAGGAAAGAAACTTATGGATGAAGAATTGTGGGACAGAGCTGAGAAAAAGTTTATTGATGTCATTGGAGTAGATTCTAAAAATATCGAGAGCTATGAAAGCCTTGGCCGACTTTATTTGGCCAAAAAAGATTATCAATCAGCCAAAGAGACTTTTGAATTTTTAGCAAAACTTTCCAAAGGAGATCCGAGCGTTATTGCCAGCGTTGGGGAAGTTGCTGAAAAACTCGGTGAGGATGAAGTTGCTTTTAGAAATTTCAAGAAAGCCGTAGAACTAAGTCCTAAGAATCCAAAGTATCTTGATTTTCTCATTACAGCCGCAATCAAGGTGAAAGATTGGCACGAAGCGCAAAGCGCTATTGATCGATTGAAAGAAGTGAATCCGGATAATAACAAAATTGCTGCCTTCGAAGCAGAAATAAAAGAATCACGTCAAACAAAATAACGAGCTTAAGCTCGTTATTTTGTTTCTTTGTGAGCGGTATGTTTGCCACACTTAGGACAATGCTTTTTCATTTCCAGTCGATCTTTCAAAGTTTTTTTGTTCTTCTTTGATCGATAGTTGACAGTGCCGCAAACCGTACATTCGAGTTTGATGAGATTATCTTGAGACATAAAATTCAATAATGACGTGAGTGTATAGAAAGTTTGGCGTTTTGTCAAATACAGGCCATATTTGAGTTGTATAGCTTCATTTGCTAAGATAGTTAAAAATAATCATGCTTATGTCAAATATAGTTTTTGGGTTGGTTTTCCTGGCTCTTTCTGGCGTAACTGGCTACCTTTATAGTCAACAAAAGAAACGTCTAGCTTATATGAAGACGCTTTCAAAAATGAGTGTTGCCGAAGCTAAAGTTGGTGATATTGGTCTATTTGAGGGCGAAATCGACGGTGCTTTGATCAAGGTACCGTATTATGATAATCCGGTCGCATATTTCGATTATGAGCTCAAAGAGGAGGTAGTGAAGCAAATGCAGGGAGGTAAAACCAGTAAAACTTGGAAAATGGTTAAAGAAGGAAAGAGTAGGGTGCCATTCATGGTCAGAGGCGGAGAAAAGTCATTGCTGGTCAATCCGGTCAGTTTTGCCGTTGAAGATATTCAACTCTACAATGGCCAAGCGGTGGGGCTTACCAAAGATATTTTTGAAGCGATTCAGTTTATTACAGAAGGTAATTTACGACCCGATTTGATGTCAAAGAGATTGAAACTGCGAATTGCCGGTTTACCGATTGGGCAAAAAGTAGTTGTTTCTGGAAAAGTTGAAGAGGAAGGCGGGGTAATGACGATTAAAAAGACAAACATGCTTGGCAAACTTTATACTTCGACTGATGTTGAAGCAATCGCCAGCAAAGAAAAGAAGTTGATTTATGTATTTTTAGGGCTTTCGATTGTGTTGATTGTTTTGGCTGTTGCCGCTTTTGTCACCGTCATTTAATTAAAACAAAAACCGCTGGCAGGTCCCGCGGTTTTTTGTTGTGCTTAAGCTGCTTCTTTCTTGGCTGCTTTTTGCGCCTCTTCGAGTTCGGCGGCTTCTTGCTCTTGTCTAGCAGTAATTTTTTCTTCGTATAATCTCCTGGCCTCAATTTGTTGCTCTAAATTTTTAACACTTGCTTCAGAGCCGTATAATTTTTGGTATTCAAGTTGATTCTCAAGTTGAGCCAATGTTTTTTCAGGAACTTCTGTTGTTGAACTCCCGGTTTCTTTTATTCTATTAATTTTTTGTTCTCGTTTAAGACCCTCACTCATTGTAGCTTGAGAACTCTCAGATTGCCCTGGTCTACCATACTTTTGTTTAAAAAAACTAATTTCCTTGTGTACGCCTTTCTTAATCGACTGCCAAAAGCCTCCTTTTTGTTCCGGGGTCATATTCATATGAGTCTAGTTTAACACGATAGAAACGAATTCTTCAAGGCTACTTTACCTGAAACACTATTGGGCTAAATAAATCTTTTTGTAATCAAAAAACCTACTAAGTTTGGACATGACAAGGCATGGGTGTCGATCGCTGTAACGTACTATTAAAGTACATTGATCAGTATCGACCGGACCCATAATAAAATCATGGACAAACTTGGGTAGGTTTTTATGGTGGGCCGGGCTGGATTTGAACCAGCGAAGGCATAGCCAGCAGATTTACAGTCTGCCCCGTTTGACCGCTTCGGTACCGACCCTTATGTTAAAATTTTAAACGTTTTTTAAAAATCTTCTACCTGGTTCAGATTTTAGATAGCGTTCTCGATGTAATGCATCGTATTTATTACAGCCACGTTCATAGTAAAGTAGCCTCCAATTTCCGCCCATTCTCTTAGTAGAGTAGACTTTGCTTTTAATACATACGATCTGCATCACGTTAGAGGTTAAGGTTCAAATAAGATTAGTGGCGGGGCAAGAAAGATACTCGATCCTCCGGCACCTACCATTAATGGCTCTTTACCTCTAGCGTGATGGAGCCAACTGTCGGATTCGAACCGACGACCTACTGTTTACAAAACAGTTGCTCTAACCAGCTGAGCTAAGTTGGCATCTTTAAAATGTTCGTGGCGAAATAATATCATGTTTTCGCTAATCTGTAAACCCCATAATTACACTTGCCAAAAAGGAAAAAATAGGATATCATCCAGGGACAATTTATTCCTTAGGGATGTAGTGAAATGGCTATCACAAAGGTCTCCAAAACCTTTATTCTGGGTTCGAATCCCAGCATCCCTGCCAAAAGATCTTTGCAGTTATGCGGAGATTTTTTGATTTATGATATTATAGAGCCATATGTATCTTGAGATTATAATAGCGATTCTGATGTTTTTTGGTATACTTTTCACGGCCTTACCGACTGTTCCGGGCATGATCTATATGCTGATTCTGGTCATAGTTTATGGTATCGTCGATAAATTCCAGGCCTTTAATCCCTGGTTTTTTGCTTTGTTTGTTGGCTTAGTCGCAGTGGCTATTCTTACAGACTATCTGTCTGGCATTATTGGCGCTAAGTTCGGAGGAGCTAGCAAAAAGTCATTGCTAGCCGGTTTGGTCGGCATGATTATTGGTTTTTTCTTTTTCCCACCATTCGGATTATTCTTGGGACTATTTATTGCCATTTTTACTGCTGAGATGATTCAATTCATGGATCAAAAGAAGGCCTGGAAAGCAGCTTCCTATTCAGCTGTTGCCACCTTTGTTGGTATGGGGGTAAACATTTTCTTGGCTATTGTGTTTTACATTTCATTTTTAATTTTAGTTTTCTAATCTTGTCAAAAACAGTCTTTTGATGCACAATCGCCTGGTATGGATTACACTCAAGTTAAAGATTTAGCGACCGTTGTCGGAAAAGAAGTTGAACTCAAAGGTTGGGCTTATAATTTTCGCTCAAGCGGAAAAATTTTCTTTTTGCAATTCCGCGATGGCTCGGGCCGGGTTCAAGTTGTTTTTGAACAGTCAACGTTATCTGATGATGAATGGCAAGTTCTCCAAAATTTAACGATGGAGTCGTCGGTCATGTTGCGAGGAACGGTAAAAGAGGAACCACG
>CAZYCR010000029.1:0-5985 GCA_964645815.1 uncultured Gammaproteobacteria bacterium | reverse complement strand
TTTTTTACATTAAATCGAATTGTTAGGATGTCTCCATCTTGAACGATATAATCAGAAATACCAACCATCGACAATTCATCATTGACATACAAACTCCAATAATCACTGTTGACAGTATCATTAACTCGGCCATTAATCTCTTCAACGAAGAAGCCGTAATCAGAATCTAAACCGCTGAAAGTAAAGTCATCGTTTTCCTGATCAACGAATTCCATAACAGCAAACCCGGTCAATCCGTCACTAGGCATGGTGACATCATATGAATTACCATCAACTATGAATTTTATTGTAATATCTGATTTTTCCGAAGCCTCATCTGCAACTGTTAGGTTTGATTCATGAAGACCGACATCTGACATTTTTTGAGAAAAAGGATTGGTTAATCCAACGTAAACTATGACCGTGATTGCGAAGACTAAAACCAAAATTCCAACAACCTTTCCTGTTTTTTGCATAAAAAATACTTGGCACTAGCCAAGGAAATACTTCCTCGGCTAAAGCGGCCGATTATGAAGTTAATTCTCTAGCTCGGGCTCGGACTTTCACCGTAGCGCCACTGTGCCGGATTTCCACCGGGCTTCACCGAGGTTCAAGATTGTGAGCTCACTTTATCACACCTTGATATTTGTGCAACTCAACTTGGGATAACCATTGATAGACTAAATGTTCGGCTAAGTATATACTAAAATAAAAACTTATGGCCGAAAAACAAAAAGAAGTTAATTATTGGAAAATATTTTTAATTATCATTGGTGCCTTGTTTGCGGCCTTTATTGTTTTAATAATCTTTATTATAGTTGCTTTGGCGATTATAAAGCCTTTCGGAGTTGATGTAACTGAAACACCGGCACTGATCTTTGGTCCGGACAGTGATGCAACCAGTTCATATGATCATCCACTGCTCTCATCTGAACAAGAAGTTATGCTCGAATCAATCGGAATCGATACTACAACCATCCCAACAGAAATTACCGCGGCTCAAGAACAATGTGCCGTTGATGCTCTAGGCCAGACTCGGGTTCAGGAAATTCTCAATGGTGATGCTCCAACAATTTCCGATTTTGTGAAGACTCAAAATTGTTTCTAAAATAAAACAACCGCCGGCATTTACCGACGGTTGTTTTTTATTTATTCCCAGAAACGATCAGACAGTTTGTAACCCCAAAGTAGACCTGAATCATCATAAACCATGTTGGCTAAAACCCGACCATTGGCATCAACCAATTGTGCTGAAGTACCGTCTGGTGAAACTTGAGACCAATCAACCTGAGCAACCGCTTGTTTTTCGATCATAAAAGCAGCAATCGCCGGACAGTCCGCTTCTGTTGCAACACCCGGAGCAAATTGAATTAAGAGACCGTCGCAATTATCAGTATTGGCAGCAACCTGCATTATCTCCATATTGCTCTTAATTTGAGCAACATCGGCACTCATTTCAGTGCCAGTCTCAGGAGTTTCCACCACTGTATCAGACTCATCAGTTGACGCAGAACAACCAGCGCCCATCAGCGCTATAACCCCTAAAGTTAGAAATATTTTCTTCATAATATTTTTTGATGAATAATAGAAAAATTGTATCACAGCCAAATTTTGGTAAAATAGGACAAAATAACTAATCTATTTATGTCCACACAAAAACAAGGCGGTATTTTTGGCAGTTTAATTGGCATGCTGATAGGAATTGGGCTAGTTGTAGCCCTTTCTCCATATCTGCTCTGGCAGGCACAGTCCCAAGATCGAGCAAAAGAGTTTTCCACAGGTCAGGTCGTTTCAGCCGATGGAAACGACACCGGTTACATAATTATCGAGGGAGAAGCTCGGAATCTGGATCCTTTAGCTTGTCCTCGAGTTGGAGATGTTCATAAGTCTCTACCGTCGAATCGCGTAGTTTCTGACGAAGATGATGACTTTTTTGCCGGTCTTGATGTCATTCAACCAGAAGCAACTACTCCAACTGAAACTGCCGAACTACCGGTAACAGAGCCGGAGGATTGTTTGTATGTATTATCAAACAAAGAAGTTTACGTAAGTCACGAGGCCGAGAAATGCGGAGATTTGGCTAGCGATGATGAAATCATTCGCCGCATTGAAGACGAATGCGATGAAAACGGTGAGAATTGTGAAGCTTGTTATTTGGTCAAAGAATATGATTGGACTTCTGTAGATTCCAATTATGATTACGCTCGCGTGAAGATTGGTAATTACACCATTGCTCCTCAGGGTGGTGCGAATTTTATTGGCACAATGCAATTTACTGATTATGTTTATGAGATCAGCAAGACTGCACCGATCGAAGGCGATGAACGTTTTAACTTCACTTATCTACCTAGTAAGCAACGAATTCTAGTCGCCGGAAATGCCGCTAACAACGAAATTGAGGGAGCATACGAGGGAAAACCATACGTCATCTCAAATAAGAACTTTGATGGCACCCTGGCCGCTTTAACTGCTCAAGACAAGGCAATGGGTTGGGTACTCAGGATTGCTTCACTACTAGCCATGATTTTCGGAATGCTCTTGATTGTAGGACCGCTCACTTACTTCACCAATATTTTCCGCACAATTCCAATTCTTGGTAAACACGTTGATCAGGGATTTGACGGAGTAATAAAATCTGCCGCTGCTTTGATAGGTTTGGTACTCTGGTTAATAATCTTTGGCCTAGTATTACTTCTTAAAAACATTTGGATTGTAATTATTGTTCTGGCAGTTATTGGAGCAATCGCCCTTTATCTAGTCAAAAGTGGCAAGATGAAGAAAAATCAGTAAACTAAAAACTGTACAAATTTTGAACGAGGCCTGATTTGCAAAACAGACTTTTCAGCAACAGTTAAATTCGTTAAACGAAGATAAGACTGAAAAGGCCGTTTTGCGACAGGCCAAGCGAAAAATTTTGTACAGTTTTTGTTTACTCTAGTAATCGCGCAACTTGTGAATGATCTCTTTTTGTTGAATCTTTTCCAGTGCTTTGGCTTCGATCTGACGAATACGTTCACGAGTGACGTCGAATTCCCTACCAACTTCTTCCAGGGTGTGACTAATGCCGTCGGCCAGACCAAATCGCATTTCCAAAATTTTCTGCTCTCGAGGAGTCAAATCTTTCATTGCTTCACCGACATAATCTTTCAGGAGCTCGCGAGCTGCTTGTTTATCTGGTGAAACCGTTTTGACGTCTTCGATGAAGTCTTCCAGTTTTGAATCCTCATCATCATCACCAACCGAAGCTTCCAAAGAAACTGTTTCTTGCGAGATTTTTTTGATGTGTCTCACCTTGGCTACTGGTAAATCAAGTTCTGCTGCCATTTCTTCCGCCAATGGTTCACGACCAAGGTCTTGAATCAAACGACGTTCAACTTGTTTGAAACGATTGATCGTTTCGACCATGTGTACAGGAATACGAATCGTGCGGGACTGGTCAGCTAAAGCACGAGTGATCGCCTGACGAATCCACCAAGTTGCATAAGTAGAAAACTTGTAGCCTTTTCTATATTCGAATTTTTTGACAGCTCGGAAGAGTCCGACGTTGCCTTCTTGGATAAGATCTAAGAGTGACAGCTGTTTACCAACGAATTTCTTGGCAATAGAAACAACGAGACGCAGGTTAGCCTCAATCAGTCTTGTTGTTGCTTCCTGGTCGCCTCTTTCTTTACGTTTTGCCAAAGATATTTCTTCCTCTGCAGTAAGCAAAGGAATTTTTCCAATTTCTCGTAAGTACATTTGAATCGAATCTTGGGTGACATCAGAATATTCAACTTTTTTATCCAACTTAACTCTCATTTTTTCGTAGACATCGTCCATGGACTTATCCACACCCAAAAATCCTTCCTTCCCTTCTACCAAATGTAAACCTTTTCGATCGATAAAATCCAAAAAATCTTCGAGTACCTCTGTGTGGTCCTCGACTTCTCCGAAGGTGAAAATCAATTCATTTTCAGTAATAAACCCTCGACGCATTCCTCGATCAATCAGCTGTTGCAACACTCCTTCCGATGGTGGTGCTGACTTTTTGTATCGAGTTCGCGGTTCTGCTGCGACTTTTTGAACTTTTTGTTTTTTAGCGCGTGACTTGGCTGCCGGTTTTTTGGCAGCAACTCGCTTCTTAATTGAAGCTTTTTTAGGCATAAACTACTAAAATTACGCCTCAATTGAGTAATTTTGTGTACTGCTCAATTAAAGCTTTAAGTCTGGCTTCATCACCAGATAATTCTGCCTGGCGGATAGCCGCCTCCAGTTTTTTGCGCTTCGCATCGTGTGATTTTGATGCTAGAAGACTCAAATGTCGGGCAATTTCTTCACGCATTTGGTCTCGACTAAATCCATCGATCAACTCTTGTGCGCGAATGACGCTTGCATTAACCTTGGATAAATGATCCTCAAGGCCAATTGTTGATAAGTGATCTTGGAAAATGGAGAAAAATGTGTTTTGCGTGCGTTGCTCCGATTTGTCTTGATTATATAGTAGAACCAATTCTTTGTAAATACGCTGCCAAGACTCTGGTAGATCCTCTACATTTAGTCTTGGAAAGATATCGTCTCCAGCTGCCTTATCCACAAAGAGCAAGCCAATCAAGAAAGAAGCAGCCATTTCACTCTGCGAGGTTATTTTTTTTGGTTTCTCTTCGGTTGTACTTTCAACTTTTTTCTTAATTGCAGTGTCGAGCATACCGCGTAAAACGCCAACTTCAACATGAATAACATCACTTATTTTTTGAAGCCAATGTTCTCTTTCCAACTTGTCGGTTAAGCGATTTATCTCAGTAAGAATAAAGTGGGCAAAATTTCTCTTCCCATCAACATCACTTGTATCAAATTTGGTTAAACCTTTATTAAAATAAAATTCCATTACATGAACAGGCTTAGCTACCAACTGGCGCCAAAGATCTGGATTTTTTTTAACTAAATCATCAGGATCTTTACCGGCTTCCGCTGGTATTTCAATCACTCTGATATCAAAATTCATTTCCTGAGCTAAATGAATGCCGCGCTTTGCAGCTTCGAATCCTGCTGCATCGCCGTCGAAAGAAAAAACTAGACGTTGGCTAATTTTTGAAAGTTGTCTCAGTTGTGACTCGGTTAAAGCCGTGCCCGAAGAAGCAACTACATTTTCAACACCGGCTTTATGTGAAGCGATAACATCTAGGTTACCTTCAACAATAATTACTGATTTTTCTTTACGAATACTACGTTTTGCCAAATGCAAACCAAAAAGAATATCGCTCTTATGGTAGATCACAGTTTCCGGTGAATTCAGATACTTTGGAGCGTTTTCCTGATCTTTAAGTAATCTTCCAGTAAAACCAACTAAATGTCCTGCTGCATCAAAAAGTGGAATCATCAGTCTTCCTCGAAAACGATCAATTAATCCACTACCCGAATTGCTAGGTTTGGCCAGGCCAGCTGCACTAATTTGTTTTTCATTAAAGCCACGTTGCTTTAAAAACTGAACCATACCGTCCCAACGATCAGGTGCATAGCCAAGCTGAAATTTTTTAGCAAGAGTGTCATCAATTCCTCTCATCTTTAAATATTCTCTTGCTGAATGACCTTCCGGATGCTGGTGCAAAATGGTTTCGTAAAATCTACCGGCAATTTCGTGCAAGGCCAAGGTCAATTGTTTTTGATCACTGTTTTGACTTGGCTTAAATTCAGGGATTTCAACTCCGGCTTTCTTTGCTAATGAATCCAAAGCTTCAGGAAACGTTAATCCATCAATCTCCATTAAGAAACTAAAAATATCTCCGCCCTTATCGCAGCCAAAACAGTGCCAAATTTCTTTTTCACGCGAAACGTAAAACGACGGTGTTTTTTCACCGTGGAATGGACACAAGCCTTTAAAATTTCCTCCGCCAGCCGGCTTTAATGGCAAATATTCGGCCACCAAATCGACTATATCTATCCTTTGTTTAATTTCATCTTTTGGTTCCATGAGTACAGCTTACACTACCCCCGCCAAACAATAAAGATAAGGTAGAGCGCGTAACAAAC
>CAZYCR010000028.1:0-7557 GCA_964645815.1 uncultured Gammaproteobacteria bacterium | reverse complement strand
AATTGGTGTTTCAAGCCGCTTTCGCCAACGAGTGTAGGCGATTTTTGTTTATTCTCCGAGGTTAAACCTTTCTCGGACGTTAATATTCAAGGTTAAACCTTGATTTGGAGCTGTAAATACAGATTAAAAACAAGTGACCGCACCAGGGACAGTGTCCAAGGTGCGGTCGAGGGGTGATAGAATCGTCCGAGAGGCGGACGAGTCAGTCGTTGTTCAAGCTGAGGTTGGAGAGGAGCTGCGTGATCTCCGTCTGCTTGAGGTGCAGCTCGGCGAGTTCGGCTTCGAGTCGAGACACTCGCTCCCGGAGTCCTTGTTCGATCTCGGGCAGCATCTGCCAGAGTGCCATCACAGCCAGTGTGACCGTGAAGGTTTCGGGCAGCGAGTCGCGCAGCCGCCCCAGCCGCTGCTGCTGCTCGGGGGTGATGTCCTGCAACCAGTCCATGAGCTTGGTCCCCACCAACTCGTTGACGACGGGAACAGCGATCTCCTCGGTCTTGACCTGCTGGCGCTTGGCAAGTGCCTCGGTGAGCTTGGCCGTCCCGCTCTTCAGCTTGTTCTCGATCGGCAGACCACGGCGTTGCTTGATCGCCTCCTTCTCCTCCTGGGTCAGGTGGTAGGAGGCGTCGAGCCGCTGCTCCATCTGGTAGATCTCGGCCGTCAGCTGCTGTCCGCTCATCCACCTCCCCATCTTGTCGCCGATCTCGTTGAGGTCGTACTGCAGTGCTCGGTACTCGCCCTTGATCGGCGGCCTTGCGGACTTGATCTGACGGACGCGAGCCCTGCCGACCTTGACTTCGAGGGCGACCATGGTGCCCAGTCGATCGAGATCGTAGAGGATGCTGTCGGGGTAGTTAGCCTCGGAGTAGCCGAGATTGACCGCGAGCTTGGCCAGCGTGGGAGGCAGTACGTCACGGAAGCAGTACTCAAGCCTAGTCTGGAGGTACAGCAGGATCAGCTCTGCCGCCTCCATGACACGCGCCCGCGCGGGCGTATAGTTGCGGACTTTGACTCCAGTCATTGTGGTCTCCTTTTCTTTCACGGGGTCTGGTGGAACTTCAACTTCAACTTCAACTTCTGTTTCAGACTCTTGCACAGTAATGTTGTTGGGCGTTATGGCCTTGGTGATCGGCACTGGATGGCGTCCAGCACGCAAGTATGGAGTGAGAATTTCCTGTAGCTTCTTGCGGGCGTAGAAGAGCGAGGACATCACCGTGCCTTCGGGGATACTTAGGCTGTCAGCGATCTCTTTGTAGCTGAGACCGTCGATTTCACGCAGCTTAATTACAGCGCGTTGCGCTTCAGGCAACAGGTCGATGGCCTGGATGATCATGCGACCAAGCTCCTGTCGCTTAAGTTGTTCGTCAGCCGTTAGTCGGCTTGTGAGTACTTCTGGCACCGCCACAATGTCGTCGATCGGTTCGGCTCTCCGGCCTCTATTCACCCGCACCAAATCGATGGCCAAGTTAACAGCGATGCGGTAGATCCAGGTGTAGAATCTGCAACCTTGGTTAAAGGCTTGAAGATTGGTGTAGGCCTTGATAAAGGCGTCCTGAGTGACATCACGAGCGCTTTCGCGGTCGCGGATTATCCCAAGAATCGCACTACAGAGGCGGCTCTGATAAGCTTCGACCAGCTCCTGGTATACCTCAGGGTTATCACCCGAGACGACCAAGGCAATGATCTCTGCCTCTCGCTCGGGGGTGAGGTGCTTCATGGCGGATCCTATGATTAGTAGTGAAAAGAACAATCTAACCGGGCAAGTTAGCAAAAAAAAATATAAAGTCAAGTCTTGTTGGTTAGATTTTGCAGCGCGTGTTAAAATCAAGACAATCAACTAATAACACCATTATGTCTCACCCACATCAAGCATTTTTAGACGAATTTAAGATAGCTATTGAAAAATTAGTCCCTTTGACTCCAGCGGAGATCGTTGAAGAAGCGAAAAGACTTCATACTGAGTTACTGGCTGACGAAAATAGCACGGAAAAACAAATTCATCAGGCTGTTACATTAATTGGTCGCAAAGAGTATCCGTACCGTAAAGCTTATTTGGAGATTTGTGCCGGAGACGAGGAACAACGTTTGCAACAAGAGGTTTATGAAAGACTCGATGACGAGGTTAAGAAGAAAGTTGACGAGATTGTAAAACACGGAGTTTTGTTAGACGACTTTGTACGTAGCAAACTTTTTGAAGAAAAACTTTCGGCCGACGAACGCTACCAAGTCGAGCAAGCAATTTTACTCTCTGAAGATGTTTTAGATTCGCAATGTGATGATCGAGCCCATCGTCGCCATCAAGAATACGAAACTTTGGTTAAGAAGTGGACCGATGAAGCAACTCGACTTCAAAGTCTGATTGACGGACTGCGTCAGATGGGTACAGATGATCAAAAATGGGGCGGTGAAATCAACTCAATTGCTGATCGTTTGGAAGAAGGTTGGTCGATTGTTGAAGAGGATCCAACAGAAGAGGAAATCAAGAAAGAAATCGAGTATTGGAATACTGTTCTGCACGAAGGAGAGGGGGAGGAATAACGGGGAGAAAAGACTGTACGAATTTGGGGGAGTGTGCTAAAATAATGCCGAATTTACACTTGAATTTACTTTGATTTTATGCAGATTTCATGGAATGGATTAGGAAGTTTTGTCCTCCAAGGCAAGCCGATCTCCGGAGAAGTTGCTTTGGTCACTGACCCCTATCAAAATTCGGTTGGTTTACGCTTTCCACGAACGCTTTCAGCAGCGATTGTTGTCGAGTCACACAAGTCAGACGTAGCAAATAATGCTGAAGCAGTGAGTGGTGAGGATAAGAAAAAACCATTTTTAATTACTCACGCCGGTGAATACGAAGTTCAGGGAATTTTTGTCACCGGTATTAGTGCTCCAAAGAAAGACGGCACTGATCATACTATTTATCGAATTAGATTAGAAGATATTGTTGTCGGTTTTTTGGGCGCCATTGATAGAAAATTAACTGATAAAGAAATTGAAGCCTTGGGGGACATCGATATTTTAATTTTGCCGGTTGGCGGCGGTGAAGTACTCGATAAAGACAAGGCGGCAGAAGTGGTTGCCCAAGTTGAACCGCGTATGGTTATTCCGGCCTATTATCATGTCACCGGTCTCAAGAAGAAATTGAGCGATGTTGAAGGTTTTTGCAAAGAAATTTCTTGTCCACGGGAAGACGTCAATAAACTCAAAGTAACTCGTAATGATTTACCGGATGAAGATGTTGTCGTTCAGGTACTTTCGAGAGGTTAGTTATGGATCACCTGATTATTGAGAAGAACAATGATAAGAGAACAGCGCGCCGAGCAATTTCTTTAATCATTTTGGTGATGCTGGGAGTTGTTGGAGTTTGGGTTTATCAAACAGCAGCTTTATTCTCCGAAGACGCGCTTAATAATTATGAAAAAGAAGCGGCAGAAACTAATGAGCAGATTAACGCCGGGCTGGAATTGAGCAATCAGTTAGAGGATCAGCTGCCACTCTTTGACGGCGATCCAAGTGAAGCTCTGGAGATTCTGGAAGCTCGGATGGAAGAAGCTCAAAAACAAGAAGATAAAATTTTAGATTCAATTGCTCAAGAAGTTATCGATGAATTAGAGACAGAAAACGCGGTGACAGATTCTGATAATGCTCAAACTGCTGATATATTACCAACAGCGGAGGAACTTCCCGAGGAGAGTGAAAATACACAAACAACTATTGAATAACTATGGCTAAGGCAAAGAAAAACAATCATGAAGATCAAGAAGAAGGCATGATGAAGCTGTCGGAGATTATTCCACAAAGCATCACCGAAGAAATGCGTCGGGCGTATTTGGATTACGCCATGTCAGTTATTGTTCAACGCGCTTTGCCTGATGTTCGTGATGGTTTGAAACCTGTACAACGCCGCATCCTATACGTTATGTGGACGATTGGCCTTCGCGCTAGTGCCAAATTCCGTAAATCAGCGACTGTAGTTGGAGAAGTTATGGGTAAATACCACCCGCACGGCGACTCAGCAATTTATGAAACCATGGTGCGCATGGCCCAAGACTTTTCTTTCCGTTATCCGCTGGTTCGTGGTCAAGGAAACTTTGGTTCCATGGACGGTGATAGTGCAGCAGCGATGCGTTACACAGAAGCAAAGTTGGAATCAGTTGCTGAAGAGATGTTGGTTGATATCGAAAAGAACACAGTTGATTTTAGACCAAACTACGATGGCTCACACCGGGAACCTAGTGTTTTGCCGGCCAAGTTACCAAACCTTTTGCTCAACGGAACATTAGGAATTGCTGTTGGTATGGCCACCAACATTCCGCCGCATAATCTTGGTGAGCTTTGTGATGCCATTATCACATTAATTGATAATCCAGAGGCAACACTGGATGATTTGATGGAACATATTCAAGGACCGGATTTTCCAACCGGAGCAACGGCTTATGGTGTAAATGACATCAAAGCAGCCTACGCAACCGGTCGTGGTGGTGTGGTTGTGCGGGCAAACGCGGAAATTTCTGAGAATAAACGCGGCGTCAATCAGATTGTGATTAACGAGATTCCTTACATGGTCAATAAAGCCAGTCTTTTGGAAAAGATAGCAACTTTGGTTCGCGACAAAAAATTGGAAGGTATCAAAGATCTGCGCGATGAATCGAATAAGGATGGTGTTCGCGTCGTTATTGAGCTGAAAAAAGACGCTTATCCGCGCAAAGTTTTGAATCGGCTTTACCAATCAACTCAGCTGCAAACCGCTTTCCACTTTAATATGGTGGCTTTGGTTGATGGAATTCAGCCAAGAATTTTGAGTTTGAAACAAATTTTGGAAGAATTTATTAAACATCGTCGTCAAGTTGTTCGCCGTCGTACAGAATATGATCTGCAAAAGGCGGAGGAGCGGGCACATATCTTAGAAGGATTACTTTTAGCTTTGGCAAAAATTGATGATGTTATTAGAACAATTAAAAAATCAAAAGATAAGGATGAAGCCAGAGTAAATTTGATAAAGAAATTTAAATTGAGTGAACGTCAGGCTGTGGCAATTTTGGAAATGCGATTACAGACCTTAGCTAATTTGGAAAGATTGAAGATCGAAACCGAGCATAAAGACTTAATGAAGTTGATCAAGGAATTAACAGCAATCTTGAAGTCGGAAAAAAGAATCATGGAAGTTATTCGTCAAGAAACCGAGGAACTCAAGACCAAATACGGAGAAGAACGTCGAACCAAAATCATCAAAGCCGGAACAAAAGAGTTCTCCATGGAAGATGTTATTCCGGATGTACAGACGATTGTCATGATGACCAAAGACGGTTACATCAAAAGGGTCGTACCTGAGACTTTCAAGGCACAATCACGAGGTGGTAAGGGTGTTATGGGACTTTCGACTAAAGAAGAAGATATTGTTGAGTCGATTTTCTCGGCCACAACCCATCAAGACATCATGTTCTTCACTTCACGCGGCCGTGTCTTTAAGTTGAAAGTTTACGAAATCCCAGAAGCATCACGAACAGCCAAAGGCCAGGCGATCGTTAACTTCTTACAGTTGGCACCGGGAGAAAAAGTTACAGCCACCATGAATTCAGTTGATTTGAATTTAGCAAAATACATTGTCATGGTTACAACCAACGGTACGATTAAGAAGACCAGTGTTGATGACTTTGAAAATGTTCGCCGATCAGGTTTGATTGCCATTAAGCTCAAAGATGGTGATTCCTTGGAATGGGTTAAAACCACAACAGGTACCGACGATATTATCCTGGTTACGGCTAACGCAATGTCAATTCGTTTTGCTGAGAAGGATGTTCGTCCAATGGGTCGTACAGCTGCCGGTGTTCGGGGCATTAAGATGAAAGGTGAAGACCAAGTGATTGGTATGGGAACGCTCAAGAAAGAACAGGCTAAAGCCGGTCGCAATTTGATGGTGATTTCGGAAAATGGTTATGGTAAACGAACTGATTTGCGAGAGTACAAAGTACAAAAACGTGGCGGATCAGGAATTCGTACTGCCAAGGTAACTGCTAAGACAGGAAAATTAGTAGCGGCACGAATCGTCAAAAAAGATTCAATGCGGGATTTGCTGGTTGTTTCACAGGCCGGTCAAGTTATTAGAACTGCTGTGAAATCAATCTCGAACTTGGGTCGAGCAACTCAAGGAGTGCGTGTGATGCGTTTTAAGAAAGAAGGCGATGGAGTTTCGAGCGTGGCTTTTGTAAAAACAGAGGTCGAAGAAAAAGGTCAAGCTGGAAGTGCCGGTACAACAGCAGTTGTAAAGTCGGGAGAGAAGAAAACGGAAAAGAAAGTGGTAAAAGCTGCTCCTGCAAAAAAGCCGACCACCAAAAAAGCAAAAGGAAAGAAATAGACTTGTCGATAATTAAAAACTGTACTAATTTATTCCTTTCCTGTCTTTGAACAGCGTGAATAATTTGTACAGTTTTTTTCTTTGGAAATATGTTATTATTTCAGTAGTTTTATGAAGAGTGTGCAGTTGCTAAAAATTTTTATCCTTTTGGCTTTGATTCTCATTATTGTCGAAGCTGGCTTTTTGTTGGGCGTGCTCGCGACCAATTTAACTGCACAAAAAACTGCAGCCTTGGAGTTGCCAATGTTTAATCAAAAAGTTTTGGAAGAAGACATCCAGCCGATTTATTCCTTCAATGATTATGGTTGGTCAATTTTTGAGGAGGCCTACGAGAGTGTTGATACCGAGAACATTGAAAGAGTAAAAGCAAGTAGCGCCATCTCGCCACATCATCTTTTAGCGGCCAAAGAAGTAGCTAAACTTTTTAGTACTATTGGTGACGACAAAGTTGAAACAGTAGTTCTGATTAGTCCCAACCATTTTTCAGTTGGGAGTACTGCGGCTCAGGTTTCATTAGGCACTTGGGAGACTCCTTTTGGCGAACTCTATACTGACAATTCAAAGATCGAAAAGCTGGCTGACCAAGTTGAAATTCTAAGAATTGATGAGATGGCTTTTACCGACGAACACGGAATTGGTGCTCTGACACCTTTTATTCGGCGGTCATTCCCGGAGGCAACTTTTGTACCAATCATTGTTGACGAAACTCTAAGCGTTGCAGACAGAGATGCCTTGGCGCAAGCCATCGTAGATATTTATCCAAAAGCAGTAGTGATCGGAAGCATTGATATGTCTCACTACTTGCCGACCGCGGTTAGTGAATATCACGATCAGGTGACTTTGCGGACGATTGAAAATGGTGATCGTTGTTTGGTTGATTGTTTGGACCTGGAAATTGATTCCACGGCTAGTCTTGATACGGTTTTAGCGATCAATAAAATTCGCGAATCGCAACAATGGGCGCTTTTTTATCACGACAGTTCGATTCCTGAAGATTCTACGTTCGATTGGCACGAAAACACCAGTCATATTCTTGGTTACTTTACTGATGGCCAAGCAAACTATCAGTCATTTGCGGCTCTGAATTTTGTTGGTGATATTATGCTCGACCGAGGCACGCGTTTAAAAATAAATCAATTTGGTTACAGTTATCCTTGGCGGGAAATGGAAAGATTTTTGCGGGGCAGTCATCTGACTATTGGTAATCT
>CAZYCR010000027.1:0-8764 GCA_964645815.1 uncultured Gammaproteobacteria bacterium | reverse complement strand
AGGGCAACAACGATATCTCCATTCCGCGGTGATGGATTGCGCTCGATCACCACATAATCTCCATCAAATATTCCATCTTCGATCATTGATCGGCCTTTTACTTTTAACACATAGGAATTTTCTACATCGACCACGAAATCAGTTGGAATAGCGATTGCTTCATTTTCTTCGATTGCTTCGATCGGCTCACCAGCTGTAATTAATCCGGCCAGTGGTAACATGATACTCATGGGGGATAGTTCTTCTGTTTCAACCAATTCAATTGAACGGGCCGCTCCATCATCTCCAGTGTTAATTACTCCTTTTTCGCACAGAGTCTGAATGTGTTGATGGACCGTAGCTGGGGAAGAAAGACCAAGACCTTCGGCGATTTCTCGATAAGAAGGTGTGTAGCCTTTTTCTTGAATAAAACGTTCAATGAAATCCAGCACTTCTTTTTGTTTTTTTGTTAGAGGAGGTAATGGCGTCATATGTGTTCGCTTTATGTTCTAATTATAACCGAACAGAAAGCGAACGCAAGAATCGGATGTGGATAACTGAGAAAAATAACTTTTAGCTTTATCATTTCTTGATTTTTTTGGAATAAAGTGCTAATTATAGTCCAAAGATTATGCTTAAAACCGTTGAAGTTCCATTGTCAGGTCACCCGGATAAAGTTTGCGATCAAATCGTAGACGCCATTTTGGATGAGTATTTGCGACGCGATCCAAAAAGTAGGGTTGATGTCCAAGCCCTTGGTTCAAACGGTATGCTCATGATTGGCGGAACGGTTGATTCAAGAGCTGATTTTGATTCCTCAGAAGTTGCTCGAAAGGTTTATAAAGACGTTGGTTACGAAGATAATATTGAACCGTTTGTAAACCTTGAACGTCCTAGCGAAGACAAAGCGAAATCAATAGTTCGCGGTGGTGCACAAGGTACGGCAGTGATTCATGGCTATGCCACAATCGAAACAAGAGAGATGATGCCGCGGGCAATTGTTTATGCACACGCTTTGGCGCGTCGACTCAACGATCTCCGTCTTCATGAAAGCTCTTTTGCGTGGATGTGTCCTGATGGAAAAATTCAGTTGACCATGGATGGCGATAGACCGGTGGCAGTGACGATTTTAGTGCAACATGCTTGTGGTATGGAGCCTGGTCAGATTAAGAATTTGATTGCAGAAAATGTTATTGTGCCTGTTTTGGGTGATGTTGACGGTTTGAAGATGTATGTGAACACTGCCGGTGAATTTTGTACCGGTGGTTTTGCCGCGGGTGCCGGTGCTTCTGGCAGAAAAACTTTGGCCGATACTTACGGCGGATTATTACCTAACGGTGGTAGCAAGTTATCCGGTCGAGATCCGTTGCATCCTGCGCGCGCTGGTTCGTATATGGCACGGTTTGCAGCCAAGAATTTAGTAGCACAAGGAGTGGCAAAGAATATTTTGATTTCAGTTGGCTACACCATTGGTCAGGCTGACAGTGTCTTTTTGGAAGCAAAAACAGGCGATGGCAAAGATATTTCTGCGCTGGTAAAAGAAAAATATGATTTTCGTCCGGAGGCGGTTGTAGAACGGCTGAATTTGATTCAGCCAATTTATCAAACTGTCAGTACTTTTGGTCATTTTGGTCGCGAAGGCCTGCCATGGGAAGAACTGGAGAATTGACAAGCTCTGTTTGGCAGCCTATAGTTTAATGCGTCAGACGTCGCTCGGTTGTTCCCTTGGCCACGAAGGGATGTTCAGGAAATCGCGCGTGGAACGGCTTGAGCGACGTCTTAATCTCTCGCGAGAAGTGTATCCAGTGCTCGGTGAGTGGGAATCGGCACTGTGAGTTGGCCTTCGGGTCCACCTTTTCAGCTGGTTTCGCGCCTGTTCGTAGTTTCCTCGAGGCGGCGGTTCGTTGAAAGGTACACTTCTCGTTTTCCTTTTGAATCAATATGAGAAAAGTTGTTTTTTTATCGATAATTTTAATCTTACTCGTTGCGGTTTTTATTTTTTATCGCAATTATAATCAGAACGAGTTTATTAAAAGCGCCGATGGTCATTTGGTTATCGAAGGTAAAAAAGACGATACCTTAGGTATTACCATTGGAGAGTATCCAATTTTTTCTGTTGATAATTTTAGTTTGACCGCTTATGAAGTAGCTTCAGATAATGAATTGCAGCATACGGTTGAACTTTATTTTGACGAACGAGACAGAGAGGATATTGCTGACTGGGTAATTTTCGAGTTAAATCCAATTTTTGATATGTGGCAAGAAACCGAAAGTCAAGAAAAGGAAGGAATTATTAGCTTGGAGTCAGATCATCTTGGTTGGTTCACACTTGGAAAAAGGCAGGAGATTGTTTTGCCTGATCTCTCTTCTGATTTGGCCGATATTTTAGAGACCGCTCCAGAAAAGACCATTAGCTTCAATGTCGCTCTAGCTTATTTTAATGATCAAACACACGAGACAATTATCACAGAATCATTATTTTCTGGCGGCTGTGGTGGGGTATTTGAGGAAGGTACTGATATTGATTTAGGAAGGTTGGAAAAAATGGAAACAATTCAAATTAATGGTCAGTCAACAAATGTCGCTCTAGTTTATCTGCCGCAATGGGTGCTGGCTGAAGGTTGTAAAGTGGGGGAAAACTTAGAGCAAGGATTCTGAATGTGATATAATTGGTGCGGATACAATTAATAATTTAGGAGGAGTGTATGCCAAGCGCCAAAAAAATTACAAAAAAACCAGCTGCAAAGAAGGCAGTGAAAAAAAGCAGTCCTAAAAAGAAACCAACGGCCATGCAAAAAGTTATGGAGCCAGTGGTTATGCCACAGGTTTGCCGAACTTGTAATGCTTTACCAATGGGTGCAGCCGAGCTGGTAACTTTACTTTTAGTTGTGACTTTTTCCCTTTCGGCGATCCTTTTAACTTCAATCTTTGCGCTGGATAAGCAGGCGGAAAAAATTGACAAATTGGAAACTCAAGTGCAGTATTATCAGCAATTAAGGTAATTTATGAAAAAAGGAATTGTTATTACTGCTATATTTTGTTTGTTAACTCTTGGGGCAGGTTGTGCTCCAGATGAAAGTAATTCTATGAAACATGTTCGCATTGAGACAGAGAAGGGGGATATCGTGATTGAGCTTTTTGAGGAGACTGCGCCGTTGGCTGCGGGCAATTTTGAGAAATTAGTGAATGATGGTTTCTATGACGGGCTCACTTTTCATCGTCGTGAAGAAGGTTTTGTGATTCAAGGTGGCGATCCAAACGGTAACGGTACCGGCGGTCCAGGTTATACTTTCGAAGACGAGCTGGCTGATGATTATACTTACGAGCGTGGTATTGTGGCGATGGCTAATCGCGGGCCAAATACTAATGGCAGTCAATTCTTCATTATGCTCGATGATGTACCACAGCTGCCAAAACTTTATACAATCTTTGGCCGGGTTACAGAAGGTATGGATGTGGTCGACCAGATCCAAATTGGTGACGCAATGACAAAAGTAACGATAGAATAGTAAAGATTGCACGAATTTAGAGAAGAGTTCGTGCAATTTTATTTTTACCAAATAAGCACTTATCTGCTGACCCAATTAGTTATTTTTGATACAATACAAAGTACATGAAACCACGGATTACTGATCAAACATTTTACAAGTATTTAAAATGTCCTTCTTGGATTTCTAGAGAGCTAGAGCGAAATGAAAGTTTGCGCGAAAATTTACTAGAAAAAATCCAAGATGATGGCTTACTTTCCGAACATGAACGGGCGCTTTTAACCGACCGTGATTATGTTGAAGTTACTTCTGATGATATTGACGAAGCGGCTCAAGAAACATTGGAACTCATGAAAAAGGGCGCAGAGACAATTTATAAAGGAGTACTAGTTCATGAAAATTGGGTTGGTCGGCCAGATATTTTGGAACGAGTGGAAGGTAAGTCGCGTTTTGGCGACTATTATTACGTTGCCTGCGACATTAAGCGCTCACGTCATCTAAAAGATGAATATAAATTTCAAGGGCTTTTTTATGCCAAAATTTTAGGACGTCTACAGGGACACGAACCGGTTATGGGTTATGTTTTGCACGCCGATGGTTATGTTGAGAGTTATTTGTTGGAAGATTTTGATACGCAATTCCACCTCACGCTTGATGCCATTGAGGCGATCTTGAATGGAGAAAAAGAAGCTCACTTTTTGACCTCGGGCTGTAAACAGTCGCCATATTTTTCTGAATGCGAGCTCGAGGCAAATGAGTGTGATGATCTGTCACGCTTGAATCGAATCTGGCGTAGTGAAGTTGATCTTCTGATGCGCGCCGGAATAACTTCAGTAACAGAGTTGGCTGAAGCGCCGATAGAAAACTTAAAAGCTGTTAATGGCATGAGCCTTGATCGACTTTATCTTTTGCAGCAGCAGGCAATTGCCATGACTGATAACAAAGTAGTTCGATTAGGCCAGTTGGAGCTTCCAGAAGAGCACGGTCCGGTGTTGGTGGTTGATGTTGAAAGTGATCCCTTGCATAACAGTGATTATCTTTTTGGTGTTTTGTTGGTGGAAGGCGGAGTTGAGACTTATCATCCATTTTTAGCTGAGCGTCCGGAAAGTGAAGAAAAAGCCTGGTGGCAGTTTGTAGAATTTATTTCCAAGTATCCAACAGCAAATATTTATCACTACGGCTGGTATGAAGTAGATGTTTTTCGTCGTTTGATAGAAAAATACGGAGCACCGGAAGAAGCAATTAAAATGATCAATAACCAAATGATTGATTTACTGTCTGCCATGCGCAGTAAAGTTATTTTCCCAATGTCATTTTATTCACTGAAAGATATTGCTAAGTTTTTGGGATTTAAGTGGCGGATCAATGATGCCTCAGGTTTAGATTCGGTGCTTTGGTATGAGGAGTGGTTGAAAAATAACGACAGAGATGTCTTGCAAGACATCGTCAATTATAATGAAGATGACGTCCGCGCTACCTGGTTTGTCCGCAATTGGGCCGTTGAATCATGATTATGTTTGGCGTTCTAAAACCAAACCGTCAAGTAAAATATCAGAGTTGGCATGGCTGGCTTTTTCTTGCCGTAGTTTTTATTGCCATTGTTTTGGCATTATTTGATTATTTCAATCCAGATTCAAATTCAGTGGTAGTTATGAGTCAGGCTGTCTGCGAAGAGGCTGGTGGGACCTGGAATAGTTGCGCTTCAGCTTGTCGAGGATCGGGGGAAGCTTGTATTGACATTTGTCTTTCGCAGTGCGAGTGTAGACAGAGTGCTGAATGTCCAGACGGTTACCAATGCACGGATTTTATTCAAAGTACCGGAGTATGCACAAAAGAGTGATAATTTTTTTAGCGATTGCAGCGATTTTCCTCGCCTTGGCTTTTTATTGGTGGAGTCGGCCAGATTACCAAACCTCAGATTTACCGGCTGTCAGTTATATTGAAATTATTGAGGACACAGAGGATAGTGCAACCATAGAAATTGACGAAGTTGAGCCAGACGAGACAGCGCCAGTTCTCTCGGCGATTAAACCTGAAATCAATTTGGCTGTGCCTTTTACTTCTCAGGCTCCTGAGTCGAATTGGGATTTGCCATACCAAGAACTTTGTGAAGAAGCGAGTGCATATATGGTAGCCGAATATTATTTTGGCAAACCAGAGGGTAAAATTGATGCCATCGAAGCAAACACTGCGCTTTTGGAAGCAATAGCATTTGAAGAAGATTATTTGGGCACGTATTTGGATACAACAGCCGAAGAGACTGCCAGCTTCATTGAAGCTTATTATGGATTAGAAGCTGAGGTGCTTCAAAATCCAACCGTTGAACAAATCAAGGCTGAAGTCGCTGCCGGACGGCCAGTTATTGTTCCGGCGGCCGGGCGCGAATTGGGAAATCCAAATTTCACCGGTGAAGGGCCGCTTTACCACATGCTGGTTATTAAAGGGTATACGGCGGACAGTTTTATTACCAACGACCCGGGGACGCGCAATGGGGAGAATTATGTGTATAATATTGCCACGATTATGGCAGCAATGGGGGACTGGAATGATGGCAGTCCGGCTACTGGAGCCAAGGTGGTTATTTTTGTGAGCAAGCCGTAGGGGCGTATTGCCATACGTCTGATTGGTGCAACCCGCCTGGCCCACTCACTTTCACCACCCCGTCTTCGGCTCTGAGGCTCAGGCTCGAAGAGAGCGAACGAAGTGAGTCGAGGGATCTTTCGAATTGTTTCTTTTGATTCACTCCTGGAGGCACTTCGTCCTCCAGACCTCCAGACACCATTTCTTTTAAGGCAAAAAGAAATGGTGGAAAGAAATGCCAGTCCGCTGCCTGTGCTCGCCTCAGCTACTTATGACAGTTATTCACTTGGCTGCGGAACGTCGCCAGAAAACTGCACTCACCTTGAGTTCGTTTGTTTTATCGGCTCGAACCGTCCTCGCCATTTTGCATCAGCCTTAGCTGATCCAAAACCGTTCATCACTGTCAAAGTAGCTTGAGTCGTGCTCGGAAGGCGGACGAGAAGACATACGCACGAAATGATTTGTCGCGGTGCCTCGAGTTCGCGGGTGATAACGTAGGGCGGGTCTGTGACCCGCCCAATCGAATCGTCCCGCCCGATTGAAGTGAACCGTACAATTGTTTGTTTTTTAGGTAAATTTTAATATTATTTACAAAAATTGGCTAAAATTAGCTAATTATTTTGTTATTCAGGACTTTTAGCACTTGACAAAAGTTTATTTTTATGTTATAGTATTTATCTCGAACATGAGGCAGTAATGCCCATGAGCGAGATACCCTGCTTCGGCAGGGAGTAAGAAGGAATCGGTTTTACCACCCGGTTTCCGGTGCTCCTAACAAGAGTGCCAACATGAATCCGTCACTCTGCAGCCGAGCTTTGCAGAGTGACATGAGGAAGCCCAGGTAAAGGCTTCAGCGATTCAATTCGCAACTCAAGGATAACGTGGCTCGCCCGAGACGGTAGGGGTTACCGTCATTATCTACAAGAGACCCGAGAGCTAGTCACCTCGGGTTATGGCCACGGGCAACCTTGGTCTCGAACGTCCGATATCCACTTAACAGGAAGTAGGTGGGTATCACGAGGAAGGGTTGGACTGACCCTTAGCAGCTTGCTGCACCTCAAGGACATCAGACACTTCCTACACGTGTCTCGCCCCCCTCATTTGCTTCGGCTGGTGAGGGGGGTGCTTTGTTTTTTTCTCAATCTTGACAATTTTCGCCAGGTGTGGTGTAATTTCACTACTTCTGTATCCTGTGCGGGGTGCACGGGTGAACGTTCGGCACTGCCGTTGCGTTCGGGGTTCCTCGTCGTCCTCGAACGTGGCGAGATCGTCAGTTGCGAAATTGCAAGGGCAACGAAGCGATTCGGGTGGTGCTAAGAGGCTGTCTTGCGCCTAGGCGTCGACGTCGATGCTCAAGCGAGACTGGGCTGATGTGACCTTGCGGTTCATCCACGGTACCTGGGCGTTACCAGAACCTTTCTCACTTTAGGCCCACGTTTCTGGCCGGCCTGTGGCAACGCAGGCCGGCTTCTCCATTTATGACATCGATTGAAGAATTCAATTATCAACTGCCAGCAGACTTGATCGCTCAACAGCCGGTTGAGCCAAGAGATCATTCGCGACTTTTGGTTTTAGATCGCGAAACTGGAAAGATTGAACATAAGCATTTTTTTGATATTGTCGATGAGCTTGGTCCTGGCGATCTTTTGATCATGAATAATTCAAAAGTTTTTAAAGCTCGACTTAAAGCCAGTTGTCATGGCAAAGAGTTCGAGGTTTTTTTATTGCGTCCAACTGGCTCAGTTTGGCAATGTTTGATTAAGAAAAGCCGGCAGTTAAAAATTGGTGATCAGTTAGAGTTTAGAGGGTTGTCGGCAAAAATCGTAAAAAAAGAAGATGATGGTGTAGTGGCAATCGATTTTTCTGCTGAACCCGCAGTTGTCTTTAAATTGGCTGAAGAAAATGGGGAAGTTCCACTGCCACCGTATGTTGAGGCTGATGCTGTGAACAGCAGTAAGTATCAGACTGTTTATGCCGAGCACCTTGGTTCAGTAGCAGCGCCAACAGCCGGTTTTCATTTTACTGAGGATCTACTCAAAAAACTGCATGACAAGGGAGTTGAAACTGCTTTTGTTACTTTACACGTTGGTTTGGGAACTTTTAGGCCAATTAAGACAGAAACAATCGAGGAACACAAAATGCATTCCGAATTTTATGAAGTCCCGGAGGAGACTGTTGAAAAGATAAAATTAGCCAAGCGCCGAATAGCTGTTGGGACGACTACGACCCGGGCTTTAGAAAGCGCCTTCACTAGTGGAAACTGGAGTGGGGAGACGGAATTGTTTATTTCTCCTGGTTATAAATTTAAGGCAGTGGACGCCATGATTACTAATTTTCATTTGCCTAAGTCTTCACTTTTGGTCATGATTAGCGCTTTTGCTGGCCGAGAAAACGTGATGGCTGCTTATAGGGCAGCGGTCGAAGAAAAGTATCGGTTTTATTCTTTCGGCGACGCCATGTTTATTCGATGATTTGTGTTATAATCAACATATATGCAAGAACAAAACAAAACTAAATGGTTGATTACAGTCAGCATCCTGCTCGGTTTTTCTTTTATTTTTAATATTGTTTTATTAGCGATATCAATCTTCGATCAAACGGAGACGTTTGAAGTTGAGCCAGTGGTAGAAGAGCAAGATCTTCCAGTAGTTAGTGATACTAATGAAAAAGGTGGAAATTTAGAGGTCGTAGCTTATTTGGAGGAACAAGGTTATAAA
>CAZYCR010000026.1:0-9367 GCA_964645815.1 uncultured Gammaproteobacteria bacterium | reverse complement strand
GGAAGCTGTGGATGGATCACCTCCTTTCTAGGGAATTAGTCGACGTTTGGTGCGTGATTTATCACGGCCATTCGACAAGACGTTGTAATCACACAGAAGTGAATTGAAGCATTGGAAAAGCACGCCGCAAGGCGTTGTTTTTTTCGTTAAATTTTGTTAGGATCCGGCCAGGAGGAATCAATGAGCGAACTGCATCCCTTTGACAAGGAAGTGATCGAGCAATTCAAGTCCATGGGGACCAAGGATCTCTTCGAACAGATCAACGCTTTCCAGGACCCTGACTTCGAAGCCATGACCGCCTACCTCTTGCGTGACGATACAGACCCTGTGCAGCTGGCCAAGCTCGCCATCTTCGGGGTCGAGCTCACGAACAAGATGCGCAAGGCGATTCTGCGCACCGCCTTGCGTCGCTACAAGGCAACCCGTGTCGACAATCACCGCTACAATCTAGCAGAGATTGCCACTAATCGGCGCACGCCCAACTGGGCTAGCGATCGAATCAAGCGCGCGCTCTACGGAGTCAGGTGGCAGAAGTGAGTGACTGAGCGCCGGTAATCTTCTACTCCCCCGCCCGACCGTACGTAGGTCGACGCGGGGCACGCCCTGTAGTAAGCATGCTTTACTACAGGGATTCGTTTTTGATACAGTACTGCCAGGAGGTAACGACAATGCCCGAAGAGATCGACTATAGGAAGGCCGATAGCATCATCGTGCGAGCTGATACGTTCGAAAAGAGGATTCCGGAGGCGGCCAAGGAGTTCATTCGACGCGATCTGAGCATCAGTACTGTCGATGATGAGACGATCGCCACCTGCTCTAGGTTCGACCTCGAGACTCGACAGACCGCCTGGATTCGCTACTGCACCTTTCACCTCGTCCACGACAACATTAATTTACTGCTCAACATTGCCTGCTACGGTGGCGACGACTACGAGGAGTGGCAACGTAGAGCCGTGCCGATGGTGATGCTGCACAGCGAGAAAACCACCGCCTGTAACATCGATACTGTCGCGACTTTATTTCCTGAGCTAGAGGAAGAAATCCAGAAGGCCAGGAGAGTTCTTCAAGAACGAAAACAAACCTGAAGCCTCATGTCTGTTAGAAAAACAGACGCGGCTGGCCCTGCCCCGCCTCGAGCACACGGCTCGACGCGGGGCACGCCCTGTAGTAAGCATGCTTTACTACAGGGATTCGTTTTTGATAAGCTCAAATTATGCAAAATGAAACCTGGTCTGAATTTAAAAACCGCGTCTGGGGCACAGACTATGAAATCTGGCACGACGGAATTACCCCTGGCGGCCTAGAATTTAGAATTCAAGAAGAAGGTGAACACGTGCGCGACATGCTTTTTGCTGGTCTCGCCCTCGAGGATCCAGTTGCTGTCCTGGGCATGCATTCCCTTTCCGCTGAAGAAGTCTTGGAACCTTTGAAAAAAGCTTTGGAGCACTCTGCCGGGCTTTTTAAAGTCGAGCTTTGCCACCTACTCGCAAAGATTGATCTTGAACATAGATCACAGTATGTCGCTATACTCACAGAGCGCCTTCAACACACTTCAGACGATATGCTCAAAGGCACGATCCGAAATATTTTAGAGGAGATTGAAAAGGAACCTTAATGTTTGCCTTCCAAAAATGGCGTATACATCATGATGGCATGATTTTCTACGACCGTCTCCGTATCTAACATACGCCCGGTAGCCACATCAATAGTATCGCGCATAATTCTATTGTGACGAGTATAGCCACCCCAAAGTTCTTGGCGCATCAGGTGTTCTTCTTCGTAAACTCGATACTTTACTCTTAGCGGCTGATTCGACCGCCATTCACCAACCAGGTGAGTTTCTGTTAAATAAAGATGCAACTGAAATCTAGCTGCTGTTTGATTTAAAATTTGTAAATCAATATTTGGGTAAGCGCACGTTGCACCACTACCAAAAGGTTGTGATCGTTTAGAATCTGGAAAAACATCATAACTATGACGCCACCGCTCTGTAACTTTAAGTGGTGTATGTAGTGTCATCCAGTAAATCAAATTTGAAAGCTGGCAAAGACCACCGCCAACACCAGACTCAACTCTTCCCTCTTTTAAAATCATGCCCGGTAGATAACCTTTGCGTCTGCTCGGCCGACCAATCAAGTACCAGTAAGAAAATAATTGGCTCGGTTCCAAAATAATTTTGTTAATTTTCTGAATTGCTAAACGCAAATTTACAATTTTATTCTCTTGAAGTTTATGGGCGTCGTTCAAATCTCGCCGCAACGGCGTTTGATGCCTAAAGATAACGTGAGGCAATAAATCTGAACAGCTTTTTACAACTAATCTTTGTCGATTTACTAACCAGAAAAATTGTTTTTTAAGAAAATAAAAAATTGAGCCCAAGAACAGGCGTAATTTTGAACGGTTTTTTAATTTAATTGGCTCCATAAAAATCCGTCATCTTGGTCGGACTAGCCAGACTTGAACTGGCGGCCAAAGCTTCAGCGACGGCGGAAGCTTAAGTAATCAGATATTTTATTAGTCTTCGCAAGTCGGTTTTGCTCTGATCGACTCAACTGAGAGAAAGATAAAATTTTTCCCCGACATTTTTTTGAACCACACCGACACTTGATTTTACTTTCATCCGCAGCCTTCGACCAGCTAAATTCGGTCATATAATATGCAAAAGTGATTTCTTCACCCTTTTTTATTTTTCTTGCTGCGATCAGATTTGGGAAACCGTCACTCCGTGTTCTGACAAATGTATTAGGATCACACGAATGATTCCAGTATCTTCCAGTTGTTTTTATCGGTAAATAAAATCTACCAAAATCAATTTGAACCGAGAGATGAGGAGTTTGATGGTCTATAATTTTTCCGTATCCACACATGACAACCTCGCCCTGTTTAAAATCACGTTTTGCAAAATATGCTTGGCCGTACCCACGTTCAGATTTTTTCGAGTAGGTGTTTTGCTGATTTAAATTTTCTACTTCTTTTTTTGTCATAAGAGTATAACCGGTTGCACCACGTTAGAAGTGCAGATTAAAGTAGTATATCGGCTGAGCCACAAAGTTCATCGTAGCCCCGCCTCAAATTTTATTTTAACCTAAACTTCTAACGTGGTGCAGGCGGAGGGACTCGAACCCTCACGAGATTACTCCCACACGGCCCTGAACCGTGCGCGTCTACCAGTTCCGCCACGCCTGCTTGTGCCTGGGATAGTACAAGAAAAAGTTTTGCTTGTCCATCAATAGCTGGCACGATCACGTAATAATTGCATACTAAAATTATTTCATCAATAATTTTTTTCGTTGATTGGATATTTTGAAAAACCAGGAATCACAACTAGTGTATGCGGGTTCTCATCCTGCATTATCAGTCCATGAAAAAAGGCCACCTTTCGATGACCGTTTTTCATGGAGCGGGTAGCGGGAATCGAACCCGCATCTCTAGCTTGGAAGGCTAGCATAAGAGCCATTATACTATACCCGCGTATTTTTTATGTATTCTCGTCCGACGCCAGATTTAAACCATTTTTCACGCTGTCTAGCTTCTTTATAATCTGGGTACTCCTCTGAAAAAAGAAGTTCAAATGGCGCCTTCGCCTTTGTTGACCTATTCCTTCCTCTATTATGTTCTCTCAATCTTCGCGATAGATTGTTTGTTATACCGATATAAATCGATTTATCGCGGAGACTTTCTAAAACATAAACTTTAATCATAGCCGTGCTTGGAAGCCTGCCTGCCGGCAGGCAGGGCTAGCATAAGAGCCATTATACTATACCCGCATGATGCTCACTGGCTAAAATGGCGCTCTTTTTGTTCAGAACTCCGTTCCTCTCTCAACGTACATTTAAGTACGTCTTACTCCGGTACTCGTTCTTCACAAAAATATCATCCATTTTATCTCAGCTTGCTACCAATGTTATATTTGTCTGGTGCCGAGGGCCAGAATCGAACTGGCGACACGAGGTTCTTCAGACCTCTGCTCTACCACTGAGCTACCTCGGCGTGGTGGGTGTGGATGGACTCGAACCATCGACCTCAGTCTTATCAGGACTGCGCTCTAACCACCTGAGCTACACACCCAAAAGTGTCCCTATCGTACCCTAATTCCTTCAAAACGTCAAGCATTATCAAAGGAGAACTGAATATACTTAATCTGCTTATTCGCTGCTAAAAATCGTTTCTCAAAATGTGTCTGAATTGCTTTTGCCTCATAATAATTAGATGAAGCATAGAGATTAGATACAGATATTAAATCCTTAATATCGTTTCGATCCGCTAAAGTTTCCAGGGTAAATTCAAATAACTCGTCACTATCGGTCTTCAAATGAATAGTCCCCTGAGGAGAAAGTATTTTCTTATAGATATCTAAAAACTTCTGAGCCGTTAAACGTTTCTTGGCTTGTTTCTTTTTTGGCCGTGGTCCAGGAAAAGTAATCCAAATCTCAGCTACTTCGCCAGGCTCAAAAAATTCTCCCAAGAGCTCAATTTGAGTGCGTAGAAATGCTACGTTGGTCAAATTCTTCTCCAAAGCCAAGCCACTCCCGTACCAAAGTCTATCTCCTTTTATATCTACGCCAATAAAATTCTTATCCTGATTCACTGCGGCCAGGCCAACAGTATAATCTCCACGGCCACAGCCAACTTCGAGAACGATTGGTAAATCGTTACCAAAATAATCCGACCAATGACCTCGGTTTGATTCAAACAGCGGCTTACCGGCCTCAATGATGTTTGGTCTGGTCTTATTATCTGCGAAAAATTTGAGTTTTTTGCGCATATTAATCTTTAGTCTAGTGACTCCAAGGAGACTTGTCAAAAATTCAAATATTTGATATATTGCTCGCACGATCGGGCCGTAGCTCAGTAGGCTAGAGCGCTTGGTTTGGGACCAAGAGGTCGCGAGTTCGAGTCCCGCCGGCCCGACCATGAAAATAGAGCAGTCAACGACTGGTCTTTTTTCATTTTCAGGGACGGAACAGGCCACCTGCGTGGCCTGTGTCGGGACGAGAAGGCCGGAGTCATGTCGCACCGACTTGCCGGGAGGTGCGACGACGAGGCCCGTACCGAAACCCGAGGAAGCGGAAGCTGACGAGAGGTGAAGGCGAGTCCCGCCGGCCCGACCAAAAATTTCCCAAAATAAACCAGCCGTCAAAGGCTGTTTTATAATACAAACCGCTCAACCTTTCAGCTGAGCGGCCAGTTCGAGGGAGCCATAGGCTTCCTCGATCTCCATGATCTCTTCCTCGGTCAGGTCGAGCTCGGCAATGGTGATCCCGTCCTCGAGCGCTCGCTCGATGACGTAGTGATCGATGATGGTACCCAGGTAGCCCTGAGCCCGGCGCTGCTCTACCGCCCTTCGGGCCAGTCGCAGCCGCAGCTCTCGAGCCAGCCGGTCGAGCTCCCAGCGAGCGAGACCGATCTCCTTGGCCGAGAAAGCCCAGCTCTCGGGCCCGGCGCGCGAGGTCGCAAGACCACTGCGCAACCGCAGCACGTGAGTCCAGTCGCCTCCTCCCTGGCGCAGCTCGTCGAGCAGCCGCCGTCCTTCTTCGATCGCCCGGGAGCGATCCCCTAACTTCGAGATATTGATGATCATGCCAATCCTCCAGGTTGACCGCAGATCTTGGCATAGTTTGTACTCTTTGTCAAACCTAGAACTCTTTAGATAATTGACAAAAACCTAAAAATCAACTAGTATTCGCGGGTTATGCCGCTGGCATAAAACATATGCAATACCGCAACATCGCTATTATCGCCCACGTTGACCACGGAAAAACTACCCTGGTCGACGCCATGCTCCGTCAATCAGGTACGTTCAATGAACGTGAGGTGATTGAGGAAAGAGTCATGGATTCTAACGAGCTTGAAAAAGAGCGCGGTATTACTATTTATGCAAAAAATACGGCGATCATGCTGGGAGACTCCAAATTAAACATTGTCGATACTCCTGGACACGCTGATTTTGGTTCAGAAGTTGAACGTGTGTTGCGAATGGTTGATTCTGTTCTTTTGTTGGTCGACGCCCAAGAAGGACCAATGCCACAAACCAAATTTGTCCTCCGTAAGTCTCTGGAGCTTGGTTTGAAACCAGTTGTTGTCATCAATAAAATCGATAAACTAGCAGCCCGACCAGATCATGTTCTTGATCTTCTTTTTGATCTCTTCTTGGAACTTGGCGCCAACGAAGAACAGCTTGATTTTAAATACATCTACGTTAATGCAAAGGCTGGTATTGCTCTCAAAAATTTAAATGACAAGTCAGATAACCTGCAGCCATTGTTTGATCTAATTCTGGAAACCGTCCCAGTAGCTCAAAGCGACACAACAGCGGCCATGCGCTTTCAACCAGTCAATTTGGCTTACGACGATTTTGTTGGTCGGATGGCATCAGGGAGAATTTATGAAGGAACTTTAAGAACCGGCATGCCGGTGACGGTCGTCAAATGGGACGGCTCACGAGAGCGCCATAAAATTACAAAACTTTTAACCACTGTTGGACTTAAAAAGGTTGAAGTCGAGGAAGCAACTGCCGGAGACATAGTTCTCATTGCCGGTATTCCCAACATTAACGTTGGTGAAACCGTAGCAGAAGCGGCTGATGCCGAAGCACTGCCTGCAATTCACATTGACCCACCAACTTTAACCATGGACTTTTTGGTTAACAACTCCCCTTTTGCCGGTCGAGAAGGTACTTTGGTTACTTCACGACAAATTCGAGAACGTTTGGAACGTGAATTGGAGACCAATGTTGGTTTGCAAATTGAATTTCCAGCCAATGCCGATGTTTTTAAAGTTAGCGGCCGTGGTGAAATGCATCTTTCAGTCTTAATTGAAACGATGCGTCGCGAAGGTTATGAACTCCAGGTTAGTCAACCGCGTGTTATTATGCGCCAAAAAAACGGTCAGCAACTGGAACCATATGAAAGTGTTACAATCGACGTCCCAGATGATCTAGCTGGAGTAATTATTGAGAAATTGGGTCGCCGAAAAGGTGAAATGACTGGCATGAAATCTGAAAACGGCTCAACCCGTTTGGAATATTTGATTCCAACTCGCGGTCTCTTAGGTTTTAGAATGGAATTTGTTACAGCTACACGCGGCGAAGGAACTCTATCTCACATTTTCGCCAAATATGAAGTTTACAAAGGCGAAATTGAGCGCCGTCTAACCGGATCAATGATCTCCGGTTTTAGTGGCACGGCGCTTGCTTATGCACTTAATAACCTTCAAGAACGCGGAAGCCTGTTTATTGGACCGGGCGAAGAGGTTTATGAAGGAATGGTGATCGGCGCCAGCGCCAAGGACTCGATGGTTGTAAATCCAATCAAAGGTAAGCATTTGACCAATATGCGCTCCAGCGGCGCAGATGAAGCCATCAGCTTAACGCCACCGATCGACATGATCTTGGAACGAGCCTTGGAATATATTGAAGATGACGAATATGTTGAGGTGACACCAAAAAATATCCGGATCCGTAAAAAATATCTCACGGAAGTCGACCGTCGCCGTCACGAACGTCAAGGATAACCAAAAGTATTAAATTAAAATAGTAAAGGACAAATGATTGTACTCGTGCTATAATAGTTTAAGCTAATTTTTAACTAATCGACTATGAATTGGTACATTGCTGTACTTAAAAAGTACGCTGTATTCAATGGCCGAGCGGGCCGAAAAGAATTTTGGATGTTTGTACTCTTTAATCTTATCATCAGCTTACTTCTATCGCTGATTGAAGGATTATTCAGTGACAGCACCAGTATTCTTTCCGGACTTTATTCGCTCGCTATTCTTGTCCCAAGCTTAGCTGTGGCTGTTCGACGTCTACACGACACAAATCGTAGCGGCTGGTGGTTGTTCCTTATCCTCTTACCAATCGTTGGACCGATCGTTTTGATCGTCTTCTACGCTATGGCCGGAGATAAGGCTGCCAACAAATATGGAGAAGTTCCAGCCAGCGAACCTCCAAAGATGAAGAAATAAAAAACCACCGCATCTAGCTTTAAAAAGTTCGATGCGGTGTTTTTTATTTACTCACAATTTCCAATACACTCTGGAGGGATCGTGTTCATTTTATAATAATACTTTGATTGCCAGCAACCACGTGAAGAATTCCAAGGTGACGAACCACGAGTCTCATATAGATAAAGTCCCATATCAATATTCGTGTATGGATCGGTTTTACGTTGCCCGTCACTAAATTGTGGTGTTGTTTTTTCGGTAGAATCTAAAATTTGAAAATAACCAAAAGCCGAAGATTGCCGATTTTTCACCATTTGCCAACCACTTTCGCAGTCAATAATGGTATCCAACAAAACAAAATCGCACTGCGGTGACTGACACTGGGATTTTAGATATTCGCGTGGCTCAAGCTCGCCATTAGTTGAATCTGGAACAAAAATAGCCGAAACAATCATTGATCCGGCAAAAAAGAATAAAGCGCCAAAGGTAATAATTCCATCTTTCATGAGGCCTATTATACCATCAGAGTGGAGCCTCAGGAATCCCCAGTTTTTTCCTCTTTACTTAGCCTATTTAGTGTAGCTCCGCACCAGGCAATGGCTAAAGCATCAGCCGCATCGTCTGGTTTGGGAACCTCCAAAAAACCAAAAATTGTCTTCACCATTTCTTGAATCTGACGCTTTTCTGCTCTTCCGTAACCCGTTAAAGCCATCTTTACTTCATTTGGCTTCACCTCTACTATTTCCAAACCATTTTCTTCTGCAATCGACAAAATAATACCACGCACTTCAGCTACTTTTAAAGCAGTCGTGACACTTTTGGCAAAAAACAATTCTTCAATGACTAAAATCGATGGTTGATGAGCGGCAATTAGAGCTCGAAAGTCTTTGGCAATCTCTGCCAGCCGACTCGGGTGACAATTATCAGTTGAAGTAGTTATTACTCCATGAGCCAGGGAACACCAATCACAACCTTTTTCTTCGATAACGCCAAAACCGCACCGGCCATAACCAGGATCAATGCCAATAATTTTACGCGGCATTGGTGTAGACATTGGTTACGTCTTCATCGTCGTCGAGGGCCTCGATGATTCGCCCAATTTTTTCTTCGTCTTCTTTTGAAAGACTTATTTTATCTTTAGCAATGTATTCAATATCCGCGCTGTCAACTTCCAAACCTAAAGCTTCAACACTTTCTTTTACTTTTTTTAAATCAGCTACAGCACAAACAACTTCTAAACCAGATTCCCAATCAATTTCCTCTGCTCCAGCATCGATAAGTTGCAATTCTGCACTATCTCGATCAGAAATCTTCCCCGCGTCTTCAACTCGTACAATGCCTTTGCGCTCAAACATCCACTTTACACTAGCGCCAAGGTTGCCGCCGAGTTTGCTGAACTGCGAACGTAGTTCTGCAACAGTAC
>CAZYCR010000025.1:5298-10987 GCA_964645815.1 uncultured Gammaproteobacteria bacterium | reverse complement strand
GAGATGCTTTTTCCCAAACCGAGGAGTGTTACCGATGTATCTCATCTTTTGCAGCCCAATTGGCTAAAATTAGGTAAAATTACCTTTTTACTTGTATTGTTCTGGTCAAAATATCAAAAACGCCTGGCAAGCATTGCCACCAGGCGTGAGCTGCACACATTAAAGTGTGCCGGATTCTCGGCGCTAACCGAGGTAGACGAGAATGAAAGCGACTTCATCGAGACGGTCCCGACCTCTCGACTTGGCCTTTAGGGTCACCGGCCCCAGTGGACCAAAGACCCTGACCTTCTTCTTGTTATGGTCGAAGTACGGACAGACGAGAAAGTTTTTGCCGTCTGCCTCGAGTTCGGCAATCCGGCTCTCAAAGGCCTCATCATGACCGAAGGCTTCGAGTTGCCAGTCGCGGACGAGCGTCGTGGCATCACCCCGAGCCAGCTGCCAGGCGGCCTGCCAGAAACTGCCGGCGCCGTTGTTGACGTAGTGCTCGAGCGTGGAGATGAAGGGCGCGTCGGTGGAGTTCATGACACCGCTGGGCACCAGACGATGATCGCCAGAACCCCGCAACAGCAGGCGTGTCAGTTGTCTCAGGACGCTGTCGCCGACCCGACCACGCGGGCTGCAGTAGATCTCTCGGTAGCCACGGGCTCGGATTTCCAGCAACGCCTGGAGCAGTCCCAGCCGTTTGACCTTGAGCAGTCCCGCTGCTTCTCCATCGAAGTTCTCGATCAGCCGCATCTCGAAGTCATCGGGCAGAGGCTCACCGAGCATGGCCCAGTCGAGCACACTGTAGGACATGGTGTCGAAGATAGCTTGGTAGGCACCGTCGACCCCTGCCTCTTGCATGATCTCGGAGACGTCACCGAGGCTAATCCCGGCCATGTCCAGAGCGGCACGAATGTTGACGCTGCTCCGCATCACCTTCTGCGCGCGCTCTTCGTGATCAGCGTAGCCCTCGGACTGTAGTGCGGCGTCGACCGGATGGCAGAGCGGCGGATGCTGGATATCGTGAAGCAGCATGGCCACGGCTCGAGTTGTGATGTGGTGGAACGTTTCCTTGGCCAACAGGCCGGAGACGATCACATAGGCCACACCCAGTCGCGTATGTGCCAATCGGGTGTGAAGCTCAGGGAGCCCCAGACCGTACATCGAGCTGATCTCGATCTGGCTGACGCCGCCGAGACGCTGAACCTCGGGCGTTGCTTCAACCTTGTGGAGCTTATCACCCTCAAAGATGAAGTAACGGTTACTCTCGGACGACAGATCAGCTTCGTGAAATGCGAGTAGACGCTCGACGTGATCCCTCACGGAAAGCGAGCAGAGCCACTCGGCGTGATCTCTAGTCAGCATCATCTTTTCCTGACTGATAGGCCAGGAGTCATGCAAAAATTCGATCACTGTTCACCTCTTGGAAAGTGTTTGGCATTTTTCAAACCAAAAAACGCCATAAAGCGTTTTTAGTGGATTAAACCAGAAAGAGCAATAAACTTATCCCCAGAATCACCCGATAAATTGCGAAATAAGTAAAATTGAATCTGACCAGAAACTTTAACAAAAATTTAATGGCCAAAATACCGCAAAGAAATGCTGCCAAAAACCCCGCCATCAAAGCTATTGGCGGTGTTGTCAGCCCATTTTCTATTGTGTCAGCCGTTGCTAAAACTCCTGCCCCCAAAATTGCCGGTACACCCAAAAGAAAAGAAAATCTGGCAGCCGTTTCCCGATCAAGTCCCAAAAACATTCCAGCGCTCATGGTAATTCCAGATCTGGACGTTCCAGGAATCAACGCAACTGCCTGAGCACAGCCAGTCAAAAAAGTTGACCGCCAGCTGAACTTTTCAACGCTGCTAATAGTTTTTTTGGCTCTTCTTTCGTAAAAATCAGCAATCGCTAAAACCAAACCCCAAATAATTAAATTAATGGCAACCAGCTGTGTGGATCTGATCGCGTCCACATGTTGCGACAAAAATAATCCCACCAAAACTGCCGGAATGGTAGCTAAAGCAATTTTCCAACCCAAAAGCCCATACTCATCGCCTTTTTTAAACAATCCCGAAATAATTTTCTTAACTTCTGGCCAAAAAACCCAAAGAACTGCCAAAAGCGTGGCCAAATGAATGGTTACGTCAAAATCATAACTCTGAATTTGCCAACCCAAAACTTCCGGAAAAATCAATAAATGACCGGAACTCGAGATCGGCAAAAACTCGGTTATTCCCTGAATAACACCTAAAATTATTGCTTGAAAAATTGTCATAATTTTTGGTTCAACCAGCTAATCACATTTTTGAGAAGTTGGCTATCAGCCACAAACATTGCTGTGCCATGACCCAGACCTGATTTTTCGATCAGTTCGATTTTTGGTTGGATTGCTTTTAAATCATGAGATGACAGAAAAGAATATTCGTCTTCTTTGCTAACAACGATCATCAGACTTTGGTCTGCGGTCAAATCTTCGACAGCTGCCTTTGTTGTGACTCCGTGATAATCAAGACCGGGAGACAAAGCTACTCCAACTTTGAAGCTGGAGTGATGGCCAAGATAATCGATTGCTAAATTTGCACCGATTGAAGCACCGATTAAGGCGATCTTTTCTTCGTGGGTGCCATGTCTTTTCAACTCATCAATCGCGGCTACTAGATCCAGTTTTTTTGCCTGATGCTCAGCATCGGTAAATTCCCGATAACCCAAAGATCCGCCTTCGCTCGCTCCATGACCGCGCTGATCAAAAGCCAAAGAACTAATGCCGATCTTTTGTAATTCTTCAGCAAATGTTTGCCAGCTTTCTTTTGTCGCCGGCATCATGTGCATCAAAATTGCAAAATGGTCCCCGTCAGCCTCATAAAAATCTGCGGCAATTCTTTTGTTGTCGCTGGTCAATAAATCGAGATGCTCCATATTACTCGTCAAAATTAACAATCTGTCCGGGTGCAACCCGCTGTTGATTTTCTTCCGGCATCTTTGGTTTTGGCTGGGACGCTATTTGTTCTGCTGGCGCTACAGATTTATTTTTGCGCTTGCGACGCTTTCTTTTTCTCTTAACAACTTCCTGCTCAGGACTTGGAATAACCGGCTTTGGCTTGGCTAGATTTTCTTCAGCCAAAGATAAATCTTTTTTAAGAAGTTCACCGGCCTTAATTGTAGCTTCCTCGGCTTGGACTACCGGAGTCTCGGGCATATCCGAAACTGCAGGTTGGGCCAGATCTTTCAATGAAATATTTGTGTCTGATGTTTCTTTTTCAACTAATTCACCTTCTCTGACTTGAGGTGGTTTTTCGACCACTCGTTTTTCTTTTTCAGGTTGCATACCTCCCTTTCTGTCCTTCTTTTTTTGTCTTTCAGCGTCGATAATTGGCTTACAATCTTCACAGTAAATCGGACGAGATCGATCAAGCTCAACTGGAATCGAGAATGTTTTGCCACAGCGAGTACAAATATATTCGTGCAAATATTTTTCTTTCTTTGCAGCTTTTTTAGCGTCTTTGGTAGCTTTGTATTCGGCCTCCAAATCAACATCATCTCCAAAACCGCTCCAACGAGCCACATGCTCCTCGATATTTTCTCTGGAACCTCCGTAACGCTCTCTTGATTGCTCGACAACTTTTTGCGTACTGTTAGTACGCATTCCGATCGGAGGTAAAGTTGCCGCTGAAAATGGCATGGAAGTCACACCATCGATCATAAGTTTTAGGTAGATGGCAAACTTTGGTAAATTGATAATATCTTCCGGAGTAAATCGCGGCATGAATTCATCTTCCATGAATTGCGCATCCGGTGAACCAACTCTAAATGAAATAATCGTACCAACGTTGCCAAACACTGCGTCACGAACTTCTTCGGTGAGCTGAGCAATGTATTGGTGTGCCATGATCAAATTCAAGCGATATTTTCTGGCTTCCGAGAGAATCGAAGCGAATGACTCAACAGCAAAGTTCTGAAACTCGTCAACAAACATGTAAAAATCCTGACGCTTGTCTTCAGGCATATCAACACGCTCCATGGCCGACATCTGAATTTTGGTGATAATCATACCGCCGAGCAGTCGTGAAGCATCTTCTCCAATTCTCCCTTTGGAGAGGTTGACAATAAAAATCATCTGATCATCCATGATCTTTCTGATATCCAAAGTTGAATTTGCTTGAGCAACAATATTGCGAATAATGGAGGCTGACAAAAACTGACCGACTTTGTTTTGAATCGGCGCTACAGCTTCTGTCGCAAAACTGCTTTGATAAGCTTCAAATTCTTTAACCCAGAACTGTTTAACGATCGGATCGCGAACATTGGCCACGATTTTGTGACGATAATCAGCGTCGGAAAGCATCCGGTTAATGCCTAAAAGAGTTGTTCCGGGAGTATCTAATAGAGCCAAGATCGTATTATTCAAAATGTACTCCATGCGAGCTGACCAAACGTTTTCCCAAATCTTTTTGAAGACCGACATCATGCCAGCAGCCACCAAATGTTTTAATTCATCATTGACTGACTCCAAAATATTAAAGCCAACCGGGTGTTCCAAATCCGAAGGATTAAAATAAACAACGTCATTAATACGCCACGACGGAATAAAATCCAAAATCTTTTCCGCTGTATCACCGTGCGGATCTATGTAGGCACAACCATGTCCGGCGTAGATATCAGAGAGAATCATGTTCTCCAAAAGAGTAGTTTTTCCCATGCCGGTTTTTCCGATAATATAAACGTGGCGGCGGCGATCGTCGGTTTTTATACCAAACGTTCTCATCTGATTGCGGAAGTTTGTCTTGGCAAAATAGATGACATCGTTTTCGTGATCGTGTTCGTAACGCATTGACATAGAAAATTATACTGGTAAATCCTCAGGTGAACCTTCTGTGCTAGCTGGCTCTTCAGATAAATCCAACCCGGGTGGGAGCGGCGCAGGTCGGCCAGGACGCGGCATTTCTTCAATTGTCGGTGAAGAGGCTGGCTGGTGAATAATCTCCTCTCTTGGCATTGTTGTTGGAGATTGAGGAGTTGGAACTGAGAGCTTTGTTGATTGAGACGGTAACTGCAAAGAAGCAATATCTGGTTCAGTACGATCCAGGTTCATGAGAATTGATTCCGGTTCGCCTCCAACCATACCCAACTCAACCGGCGGCTCAGCTCGACGTGCACCAAGTGAAGTCAAAACCGGAGTTCTGGCACCACTGGTTGGTAAGTGAAAAAGAGAAGCCAGTTCTTCGGAATTGAGAATATAAGGCAGACAACCGGCAGTCAATTTACGTTTTTTATAACGTTGCATAAGACGTCGCTGCTTCATTGGCATCTGCCAGAGCATATAGAAATAGTCGTCTTTTGGAGTTGATGCATTATGTAGACCAAGTTTATTAACACCTAAAATTGCGTACTGGTTAAAAATTCCTTTGGTCATGGCCGCGATTGTGCCTTTACGGAAAACTTCGTGTTTGGCCCAATAAACAAAACGGACTTTGGCTTGCCAGCCTAATTTTGAAATTTTCTTGGCAACCAGTTCCAATTTTTCACGTTCTTCCGGCGTGATCTTAAACATTTTGAAATCATCTGGTTTTTTCTCTGGTTCTTGTCCAAAACCCAAACCAACTGTTTGTTCTAAAATTCCGCCTGGTAACCAACCAATATTCTCGGAGAACCAACTCTTACTCTTTGCCGCTTCGCGTCCGTAGGTTTTTTCGATATAAGCCGTCCCCTTCTT
>CAZYCR010000025.1:0-5288 GCA_964645815.1 uncultured Gammaproteobacteria bacterium | reverse complement strand
ATAATAATCTGAACCCAATAATGCTCACCGGATTTCATCTTACCCATCATTTCAAGCATCGGTAGAATCGGGTCTTTGAAGCGTAAGTCCTTCTCTCCGGTGTGCTCAAACATTTCATAAGTTTTAAGCGGGAAAAAGCTATCTTTAGAGAGTACCATTTCACTGCCCCAAAGATCATAATTTTCATTTGGGAATTCATCCGGACCTGCATTAACATAGTCTTCAACTTCAGTAATTTGCGCTTCCGGATACTGTGCATAAAGAGCAGCTTCAACCAGGTCACGATATTTCTCTATCGTTCGAATATAAAACTGAATATGGCCTTCGTTAGACACTATCTCAAAAGCAAAGAAAGCCTGAGTCTTTCCCAATAGCCATTTTTCGCGCCAAGTAATTGAGGATTTGCTGCCCATCAGGTTATCAAAAAAATTTTCCATGCCCTTTGGCGTCTGAATAGCGTCCTGAGGAATTTCAATAGCTAACAAAGCCCATTTAAGACCATCAATGTATTGACCCTGTTTGGTATCGATCCAAAGTTCAGCAAAACCCCAAACCAAAACACCAAAAACAGCCACCGGAAAGATAACTAAAAGCACGTAAGCTCCTAGTACTTCAATCGGTGTAGTGGTAATGAAATTCTGAATTTCGACAAGCAATTCGTTCACACTTATTTGTTTGTCATATTATAACATAAGAAGCATGAGAAGTTATAGAGTTGTTGGAAGCAAAAGAACGGCCTGATTAAGCCGTTCCAATGTTTACTTTCAGGTTTAATTTATTTGATTCTTTTTTGCCAATAGACTAGAAGTGGGCTGGCAATGAAGATGGATGAATATGTTCCGGCAATAATTCCGACGATCAAAGCGAGAACAAATGGTTTAATGGTGATTGCTCCAAAGAAGAAAATCGCCATTAAGACCAAAAGTGTAGTGATAGAGGTATTCATTGATCGGCCAAAACTCTGAACCACACTACGGTTAACTATCTCATCAAAAGAGAAATCACTGTGTCGATTAGTAACCAAATTTTCACGAGTACGGTCAAAAACCACTATGGTATCGTTAATGGAATAACCGAGAATGGTCAAAATCGCAGCAATGAAAGCAGTATCGATCTGATAACCATAATAATGGCCAAGGACCGAGAAAATTCCGATTGGAATAATTACGTCATGGAGAGCGGCGACGATCGTCAATAATCCGTATTTCCAAGAAGAAACCGGTTTGGAAACTTTACGGAATGCCCAGGCGACGTAGAGAACAATTAAGATGAGCAGCAAAATCACTGCACCAACAGACTTTTGTTTCAACTCCTGACCAATAACCGGTCCGATCGATTCAAAACGGAGTTCTTCAAAATTTTCGTGACTACTGGAAAGTGAGTCCAAAATTTTCTGGTGTTCTTCCGTTGTTATGGTTTGCAGACGAACCAACCAAACATTTTCATCACTCCTTTGCGGCGTTACTTCATATCCAAGCGTCTGGAAATCATTGATGAGCGTTTCTGAAGTTACTTCATCACCAAACTGCATTTCCATCAAACTTCCACCAGTAAAGTCAATCCCGAAATTGAGACCAAAGACAATCATGCAGACGACTGAAGCAACCACGAGAACCGATGAAATACCCAGCCAAACTTTTGAAAGTCCGATGATATTAATGTTTTTCATACTTTTATTCTGATTTTTTGCCGTTAAAAAGCCAGTTGGCTCGCAAAAACTTCCAATTAGTGAACCACTTCAAGAACATGCGAGTAACTAGGATCGCTGTCAACATTGAAACAAGAATACCAAGCCCGAGTGTTAGAGCAAATCCTTTAACAAATCCCGTGCCCATTGAGAACAAGACGGTCGCTGCGATCAAAGTAGTAATGTTTCCGTCACGGATTGAAGTCCAAGCTCGGCGGAAACCTTCGTCAATTGCTGTTGCCAGATCTCGTCCGCTGCGCAATTCCTCTTTAAGACGCTCGAAGATTAAGACGTTGGCGTCAACGGCCATACCCAAAGACAAGATAAATCCGGCAATACCGGCTAGAGTCAGAGTTACACCCAGCCACTTGTACAGTGCCAAGTTAACTGAGGCGTAAACTAAGAGTGCGAGTACGGCTAAAAGACCTGGCAAGCGGTACCAAGCAATCATGAAGAGGGCAACCAACAAAAGACCAATGAGTGCTGCGTTGATGCTTTGTTCAAATGAAAGATGACCAAGAGTTGGTCCAACTGTTTGTTCAGAGAGCAAGTTAATTGGCACTGGTAAAGCACCGGCATTCAAGCGCTGAGCGAATAATTTTGCCTCTTCCAGAGTGAAGTTACCTGTAATGGTCGCTTCCCCACCGTAGATCGCCTCTTGCACGACCGGTGTTGAAATCGCTTCGCCATCCAAGAAGATGCCGATTATTTGACCAACGTTTTCCTCTGTTAACTGACCGAAAAGATCGGCTCCTTCGGAGTTAAAACTAATTTCTACGTACGGAACGTTGGTATTTTGATTGAAAGCTACGGCCGCGTGCTTCAAGTGTTTACCTGACAAAGCTGTATTCTCCCATGGCTCAATATTCTTAACATCGGAAACAGTTGTCCATGGCATTTCAATGTAAGCAATCTCGTATTTTGGTTCTTGGCGTGAATCAGCTCGGTAAATAATATGATAGCCGAACTCAGTTTCCACTAACTCGGTAGAAATCGAGTTATCTTTTAGGTTGAATAATGCTGCTTCAAATGGCTCTACCATCATGCCTCGGCTCACCTCTCCCAAAAAACCGCCGCTTCCTTCCACTGATGGATCATCTGAATTTTCTTCGGCCAGAGTAGCAAAATTTTCAGTTGTTGCCTCAGCCATCAATTCTTCAGTCAATATTTGAGCCTCGCCCTTTGACCGAGTTTGAGTACACTTAGTTGCTCCTTCCCAACAAATCAAAATATGTGAAGCAGTTACATACTCTTCTTCACCAATGTTTAATAAATTGACAATGTACATCTGTGAATTTGACTCATAGAGTCCGTCAATCACACCCGGTTTCAAATTATCGTCAGAAATTTGGGCAGCAAGTTCACCAAAAGTTGGATCAGTCTCTGTAATATAACCGTAGTAACCGTTATCTTTCTTTGTATAAGAGTCAATCGAATAATCTTTTACCAAGTTGTCAAAATCTCCACCAGCCAAAGCCTCATCCAAAACTGCCAAAGCGCTCGCCTTTTCTTCTTTCTGAGCAGCGTCGATAATTTCTTGTTCCTCTGCTGTTGGTTCAATATTTACTTCCTCTACCGGCAACTTAAATTCAAGAATTGGAGTCTCTCCAATGATCGAAATAGCGTCATTGACGTCAAAGACACCAGCGAGCTCAATAATAATTCGATAATTGCCACCTGAAATATTGGTAACAATTGAAGGCTCAGCTACACCAAATGCGTTAACTCGACGTTCTATAACATCTCGAACACCTTCCAAGGCATCTGCGCGATCACCGGCCGGAATCTCTGACATATCAGCCTCGTAGACCAAATGAGTACCTCCTTGAAGATCAAGTCCTAGTTGAAATCCATTATCTGGAAACTTTGGACCAAAACCCACACTATCCACAGCCGAATTCCAGTAACTTGGGAAAGCTGCTGAGGCGGTGAGAATAAAAACGATGATGATGCATAAAAATGAAGCATGCAAACCGAATCGTTTCTTACCTTTTTTACTATTCATAAGTATTTTTCCAAAAGTTCCGATATTTTAGTGCATTCTACCAAGAAGTGCAAGTGAAAACAAAATAGCCCGGCCAGATTGGCAAGGCTATCTTATTTTAGCTATCTTTTTAGCCAAACTTGTTTATACCAGAGGTAAAGAATGCTACCCAAGGCTGTCAGCATAAAGACCGCCCTAGCCAACCAGCCAACTACAGGAATAAAGCCCAGTAACCAGAAAGCCCCGGCACCGGTCAAAGCTGCCGGCCAAGTGAATTCTTTATTTTTCTTTTGGAAAAGCCTGAAGATTAAGAATCCGAGCAACATTGCTCCAAAAATTCTGGCCAAGACCAAGGCAAAGAAATAAGCCGCAGCAACAATTATTCCTAAACCAGAACCAACGACAGTGAAGAGTAAAATTATTACTGTGATCGGCGCTACAATCCAAAGCACTAAACCTCGAAGTAAATCCCAACCAAATTCCTTGAGACCATCTTCCACGACTTCACTTGAATTTTTCTTAAAGACAAAGAAGATAACTAAAACCGACGCAATTAGAGTCAACAAGCGCAAAACTTTAAAAGCAACACCAAAGCCACGCCAAAAGTCCTGCCAACCTTCGAGCATCATATCTGTATCCGGCATGGATTCTGTCTCTGAGATCTTGGTGAAATCCAACGTTCCGATTTGTGCACTAGATGGAATCGCAACCACGTCCGGTGCTTCGTACTTAAGTAGTCCAGTAACAATTGCGCCATCGCCAATCGTCAAAGAAGTTTCAGCTTTAATGACTGCATTGCCATTAATAACACCCTGCAATTGAACTTCGTCACCAAAAATCAAAACATCGTTATTGATTGTTCCACCCATGTTAACAACACCACCGGCTAAGTAGGTCTTGCCGGCGATGTCTGTTTCCGGCGAAACAGTCAACATACCACCAGCTGCCAAAACTTCACCGCCAACGTCTCCCCCGATGATAACCGTGCCTCCAGCAACTCGTAAATCACCGGCTGTTGGTCCAATGATCTGAACGTTGCCGGCTGCAAGCGTGCTGTCTGCGCCTACCGTGCCTGTCTGAGTTAAATTTGAACCAGCGGCAAACAGATCGCCGTTGACAGTGCCTGAGAGAAAAACATTGGTACCACCGACATAAAAATTTTCGTCGATGACCCTGTCAGAAGTGAGAGTGTATTCCTCTGCTCCTTCAAATTGAGCCGCCAGCGCCAGATTCGGTACAAAAAGTACTGCCGCCAAGGCTAATGTTGAAATTAGATACTTCATATTATTTGGTCATGAAGTTAAGATTGAATTTAATTTGAGCGTTTATAAGTAACTCTGAATTGTGGATACCATTTTTCATCGTTTTCATCGACAATTTCAACATTCTCATTTTTAGCATACATATTAACAACCAAATCTGACAAAAGTTCTTGGTCTGTCTCAATATCTACCTTAAGGTCATCTAAACGATCACCGTCGGCCCCTGATTTGGCATCAACTTCGATAGTCTTCTTTTCATCACGTAGGTTTTTCATTTCTTCTTGGATTTCCTGATAGCGTTGATTTGATCTTAATTCATCTTTAATCATTTTACTGATTTCCCGACGTTCTTTTT
>CAZYCR010000024.1:0-11989 GCA_964645815.1 uncultured Gammaproteobacteria bacterium | reverse complement strand
GAGATGCTTTTTCCCAAACCGAGGAGTGTTACCGATGTATCTCATCTTTTGCATAATATTATATTGGGCTTCTATAAAACAAAAATCCGACCTTAATTTCCTCCAAGAAGAAAGGTCGGGCTCTTAATTTTTAGCTTTAATTAGCTAATTCTAGCCTAATTTAATCTTTCTTTTCAACAAATAGACGATCAATTTAATAGACGCCCCGGCACTTGCAGAGATAATTAAGAGAATAACTGGCATGCCGATATCCACATGTCGGGTAATGCTGGAAATAATCGCCAAGATCAAGAAGACTACGAAAGCTGTCAAAAGTGCGGTCTGTTCCATTACAATCCTGGCAAAAGACTTTCTCCAGTCAACTGCTAAAATAAATTTATTCGAAACCCAGGCAAGTGGCAAAAAAAGCATTAACGACAAGACTACTACAAAAACGATCGTGCTACTTTGTGAGGCTGAAGGCATCAATACCGGATACAAAAGATCAGCCAAACCATACGTCAAAACAATAACGACTAAATAGATAACATTAACAATGGTACCGCGTAAAAAGTTATAAGTTTGCATATTTAGTTAACTTAAAGTTGCTTTAATACGTCGGATGCCTGCAGACGAGGCCTCCTCTTTCACTATTTTAAAACTTCCGAGCTCTTTTGTATTCCCTACATGTGGACCACCACAAATTTCAGCAGAAAAATCGCCAACAAAATAAACTTTAACCTGTTCACCTAATCCGGCGTACTTATCTTCAAACAAACCGATCGCACCTTTTTTCTTTGCTTCTTTAACCGTCAGTAACTCCTGACGAACGGGTAGAGCTTTTTGGATCTGTTCGTTGACTATTTTTTCGACTTCGACAATCTGTTCTGAAGTCATTTTTGTATTATGCGAGAAATCGAATCGAAGTCGATCATGCGTAATGTTCGAACCTTTCTGCTCAACGTGATCGCCGAGAACCTGACGCAAAGCTTGATGCAAAAGATGTGTTGCCGTGTGTAATTTTGTTGTTTCCAAAGAATCATCGACAAGTCCGCCTTTAAATTTCTGCCCAGCACCTGCTCGAGAAAGCTCTTGGTGTTTACGGAATTGCTCTTCGAACTCTTCACCATCAACCTCCTGACCGTACTCGAAGGCAATTTCTTCGGTGAGCTCAAGTGGAAAACCGTAGGACTGATACAAATCAAAAGCATCTTCTCCAGTGATTTCCTGTTTTTGCTGCCAGATTTTTTCTACTTGCTTCAAACCCTTTTGAATAGTTTTCTCAAATTTAACTGCTTCAGCTGTTAAAATTGAAATGATCTGATCCTCTTTTACTACCAGCTCTCCATAAGCGTCCCCAAGTGACTTAACTACTTCTTGCACCAATGGGGACACCAAATCCTTGCTCTCAATATTGAATTTCCTGGCATGGCGAATCGCGCGACGAATCAACCGTCGCAAAATATAACCCTGATCTTTATTTGAGGGTTCAACACCATCGGCAATCACCATCACTGCTGATCTAATGTGATCAGCGATGATTCTCATTGATCGACTGTCTTCATCGAATTCATTGTAATCCTCACCGGCCAACTCTGAAATCTTATCCAAAATACCACTAAATAAATCTGTTTCGTAAACACTGGATTGTCCTTGTAAAATAGCTAGAGTTCTTTCCAATCCCATTCCTGTGTCAACGTTTTTTTGATTGAGCGGAGACAGTTTACCACTGGCGTCTTTGGAAAATTGCATGAAAACATTATTCCAAATCTCTACCCAGCGGTCATCTTCTGGATCAAACTTCGCTGGTGCTTCTTTATCACCGGTCCAGTAAAAAATTTCCGTGTCAGGTCCTTGCGGCCCTACTCCTTTACCGCCAGCTGGCCACCAATTCTCTTCTTTATCTAATTTAGCGATTCTTTCTTTGGTAACACCTAATTCCAACCATTTCTCATATGCTTCTTTATCATATGGCGCGTTTTCGTCACCTGCAAAAACTGAAAAAGCTAATTTTTCAGGTTTGATATTCAACCATTCCTTGCTAGTTAAAAATTCCCAACTCCAACTAATCGATTCATCTTTAAAATAGTCGCCGAGCGACCAATTGCCGAGCATTTCGAAAAATGTCAGGTGAGTTTTGTCACCGACTTCGTCAATATCTCCGGTTCTTAAACATTTTTGATAATCAACTAAGCGTTGGCCGGCTGGGTGAGTCTCACCCATAAGATAAGGCACCAATGGATGCATTCCGGCAGTGGTAAAAAGTACCGATGGGTCATTTTCCGGTACCAAAGAAGCCGAAGGGATATACTTGTGACCCTTGGATTCAAAAAAAGCAATATATTTCTGTCTGAGTTCGTTGGCAGTCATAAATATTTTCTTACAGGCACAGAATAGCCGTTATCCTGACTTTTTTCAAGAAAACTACTGAACTTCTGTCATCATTGGTTCTTCTGGCTTAGCTTTCTTAAAGAGTCGACGCTTCATCCCCTGCAAAAACTCCATCATTTCTTGACTCTTTAATAAATACGCCATAACGCCATAAGCCAAAAGGCCGGCTAAACCGGCAATTAAACCTTGGGCAAAAACCGCCAAAAAAGTATCGAGTGTAATAAAGTTAACTACCCAGCCCTTTAGACTCTGCACTACAGCGGCTCCAACCAAACCAGCCAACAGTAAAACTCCAGACGATTTGAGGATTCTAATTTCATCCAATGAACCTAGTTTTCTCTTCAAAAGCAACCAAAGCAGCAGCGCCTGAATCAATGAAGAGATGGAATAAGCCACTCCCAACCCAACGATGCCGAATGTCTCAGAAAAGACTAGAGCCAGACAAATATTGACCGCTGCTGATAAAAGACCAATGACAAACGGAACTAAAGTATTATTGTAGGCAAAATAGGCTCTGACTAAAATGAAAACCAGGCCTTGAGCAAAAAGACTAATAATAAAAAAGCCAAGAGTATTAGCCGTGAGCATGGTTGCTTCCCAATCGAACATACCGGCACCCAAAACAACGCGAACAATCTGTGCTCTCAGTAAGATGAAGATGAATGTAGCTGGAACCAGAAAGAAAAACATCTGTCTTACTGTTGAAGAAAAAGAGTTTCGGAATCCCGCTTCGTCATTATTATTCTTGTACTCACAAAAAGATGGAAAAGCTGCGATCGCATAAGAGACGGCGATCACACCAACTGGGAAAAAATTTAAATTGTAGGCAAACTGCAAAATTGTGACTGATCCGGCAGCAAGTACCGAAGCAATCATGGTCATTCCAAGGAAATTAATCTGATTCACTGCCAAGCCCATAATTCGTGGCAGCATGTGTTTTAATGTGTAGATAACATCAGCGCTTTTAGTATCAATAAAAAGTCTGTATTTGTAACCGAGCGACTTTACACCAACCCATTGCAAGAAAAGGTGCAAGAAAGCTCCAATGACGACTCCCCAAGCAACACCATATATTCCAATTTCTGGTGCTAGGAAAATTGCGCCACAAATAATTCCTAGGTTGTAGAAAATCGGTGCCAAAGAATACAACACAAACCTCTTGGCTCCTTGAAGTGCTGATCCATAAACCATTGAAACCGAAAGAAATAATTGCGAGAGAAACATGACTTTAGAAAGTGAAGCAACAGCAGCTTGTTTTTCTGGATCAAAACCAGGAGCAATCAATGGTGCCAGCAATGGTGCGGCTAAAATGCCGGCGACTACCAAAACACCGAAAATTACTACAATGATATTTAGCAAGTTGTTCGTTAGTTCCCAGGCCTCGTTTTCTTTGTCTTTACTGTAGTAGTTGGTAAAAAGAGGAATAAAACTTGCCGAAAGAGCTCCAACTACAATTAGTTGAAACAAAAAGTCAGGAATTCGGAAGGCGGCAAAATAAATATCCAATGAATCACCGGCGCCAAAAGTACCGGCCAAGATACGGTCTCTAATAAATCCAACAAGCCGCGAGAGAATCGAAAACGAGGCGACAATAACTGCCGCACTCGCAATAGTATTAGATTTTCCACTAAAGATCTTGATCATTTTTTAGACTTTTTCAGTTTTGCCCGTGGTTTTACAGTTTTGGCTAGTTTCTTGACTGCTTTCTTTACTGCCGGTTTTTTTGCTACTTTCTTAACCATTTTCTTTTTTACGACCGGCACCGGAATTTTCTCCTCTTCTTCTACCTCTTCTTGTTCCTCTTCGTCAAGTTCACTGGCCTGAATTACATCCTCGTCATCGGCCACTTCATCCTCTGTCTCAGTTCCCTCTTCCTGCTCCTCTTCTTCCTCGTCTAAATCGTCTTCAATGGCGCTGGTTTCTTCTTCCAGCTCTTCCTCCGGCTCTTCATCAGATTCCCCTTCTTCCTCCACAGGTTCTTCTTCCTCCAGCTCTTCTGTTTCTTCTTCATTTTCGTCAGCCTCTTCAACTTCTAACTCCTCTGGGATTTCTTCTTCGTCAGCCATAGTTTCTTCTTCGTCTTCATCAGTCATTTCTTCTTCATCAATTTCATCTGATGCTTCTTCTGTCTCTTCTCCGTCTAAATCAGCAAATGCCGAGCCTTTACCACTATCGTCAACAGACATCTTCTTCACAGCTCCGGCACGATTCTTTCGGCGTTTAAAAATCAATAATATTGAACCAAAGAACAACAAAGCTAGGACGCCCAGTGCCAACCAGACCAATGGATTAGCCAAATGAAATTGTGAAATGTTTAACTCTTGTGTTTCAACTTGTTTGTTACCATCTGAATCTTCCGTGGTTAAAGTAATCGTGTATTTTCCTGCCGAACGATAAGAATGTTCAACATTGGCCTGTGAAGAAACCACTCCATCACCAAACTCCCATTTATAAGTAATGCCATTTAAATCTGGCGTCATTGGAGTAAAGGAGTATGTTTTCCAATTTAATCTCTCAGTAGTAAAAGCCGCAGAAAAACTGGCAGTCTCAGCTGAAATCAGATTCGGTTCTGCCGTTTCATCGATTACGATCTCTTCGTTGGTACCTTCATCAACAACTGTTGTTGTAATTTCATCTGCGACCGGTTGATCAGAACTGACTGGTGTATCGGCGGAGACGTCGTCTTGAGCACTAACGTCAATTACGTCCTGATTGTAAGTGGCAATGACTGGTTCTGGAGCTGGTTCAACTTGAATACTTGAATCAAGTGGTGCCCAATCCTTGGCGTCAGTTACTCCGTCATTGTCCGAATCACTATTTTTTGGAAAAGTCCCAAGTTCCGCTTCAACAGCATCACTCAATCCATCATTATCATCATCTGAATCACACAAATCTCCTTTACCATCGTTATCGTAATCTGCTTGATCGGCATTGGCTTTTTCTGAACAATTATCTGCATCATCAGCGATACCGTCTCGATCTTCGTCTAATGTTGGGTAAAATAAAGACGTTATTGCCAAATCATTGGCCGAATTAATATCCGCCGGATCTGTTCCTCTAATTTCTGCGCGAATATTAAATGAACCATATGGCACGGTAAAATCAACCCAAACCGAATCCTTAGCTCCATCGGCTGGTATTGTTACGGTTTGACTAGCACCAATTGGCGTTGAGCCGTGATAAAATAAAACATAACCGGTTACATCCTGATCACTGAGGTTTTGTACGGCAGCATAAATTCTAATTGTTTCGCCTGAAATGAGTTCACTTTTTGAAAAAGTGATATCCGATGACCTGATGGAAAGGTCTGGATCGGACGCTAAAGCCGGTTGGCTGAAGATGATTAAAAAAAGTGAGACAATCAGGCTAATTCGCAGCATATAGCTAAAGTATAAAACGAAAGTTACTTTTAAAGTAGCGAGGGCGTGGATATTTATATTAGTCGAGCATGAGCAGATGATGTAATCCATAGATCCCGTGCCCTGTCTTCATGGATTTCCAATCGCAATCTATAAGTTGGATGGACTCTGACAACAACATTATTGACCCGACCCGGCTTTTCGGCAACAGTTTCTAAACTAATTATTTGTCCGTTGCTGACCAAGAGTTCTTCAGCTTCTTTTGGTGAACAAAGAAGGTGTGGCTGTGGAATTATCACTCCTTTTTTGAGAATAACCTTGTCTTTCGGTCCAATCAAAGTACAAGGCGCGGCATTTGATAAATCCCCTGCTCGCGCTTCGTCACTTAATTTTAGACCCAAAAATACAGCTTCGGTTGGAGTAATATAAACTTGGCTTTCCTGCCAATTTGGACCCATTAATCTTAATTTTAAGCCCCGTTTTAAACCACCAAAAACTTCTACGGTTTCATCATAAACCAATTGCCCGGGTTGACTGTGTTCCTTAAATATTGTCATCGGCCTTCCAATACCAAACAAGGTCGCCTGATCGTTGGCCGACAAGTAGACATGCGAAGGAATAACGTCAATTGGTATTGGTCGCATATCAATGTTTATTATCCAAGTAGAAAATAAATCCTAAGAAAACCAGCAACGAAAGGATCACGAAAAAAGAAACGATATTGACGTCATGCGCATACGGCAAACCGTTAACATTCATACCATAATAGCTGCTAATTAATGTTGGCGGCATTAAAACCACGGAGATAATCGTAAGAATTCTAATGATCTTGTTTGTTTTATGGGTCAGAAATGCTTCGTTGACGCTAAAGAGTCCGTCAACCATGCCTTTGAGGTTGTTGCTGACAATCCATTGAGCATCAAGCGTATCTTTGATGTCATCGAAGTAAACATCCAAGTCGCCGCTTAAAAATGTCTTACGCGCATTGATAATATGCGAAAGAAGAATTCTTTGCGGGTCAATTAAATGACTGAAGTAAAGAATATTACCTCGCAGCATACCAAGACGTTTCGTGGTGACATCGGTTCTCTTATCATAGACTAATCCTTCCATATTCTGAGTCTCTCGCACCAGCTCTTGCAGAACTACATTGGTGTCGCGGAAAACGTAATCAAGCAATTTATAAAGAAAAAAGCCGGTTGATTTACCCATCGCTTCTTGTTTTAACCCACGGTTACGTTGCATCCGCGAAAAGAGTCTCTCGACTGATTCAATCGAGTCCGGCGTTGCTGTAACAATATAATCTTTACCAATAAAAACTGGGAGATTCTTTTTACCAATTTTGTTCCCCGCTTTATCAAACGTTGGAATAACAAAAACAGCAAATATGTAGTGTTTGTAAATATCAACCTTTGGTAGTTCAGCAGCTTCGCGTAAATCATCAAAATCCAAAGGATGGAATTTAAAGTGATGATGCAAAAACTCGTAATCAGTTTCACCCAAATTATTAAAATGGTACCAGGTAAAATTTTTGCCTTTGATCAACTGATGTTGCATATCCTCCTCAAGAAGTTACGAATTTTTTAAAATTTTCTCTTCTTTTTCAACTGCCGTCTCTGTTGTCTTTTGAAATTTATGGAAGCCAAGAGCCAAGAAGATAAAAAAAGCTGTGCCAATGATACCAAGTAGATTAATGGAAAAAATCTTAATTGCATCGGTCATTAACTCCCAATCAGTGCTACCCAAACCGATTCCAATACTCACAACCGGTGGAAGTAGCGCAACAGTAATTGCCACACCGGTCACAGTTTCTTTAACGCTGTCGTAGCAAAGGGCAAAAGCTGCTGCAGCTCCCGCCGCCACCGAAACCGGTAGCATAAAATTAAGATTATTATAGTTGAAAATCTCATTAGCCGCCCCCAATGGAATATAAAAGAAAGTGATCAGCATAGCTGTAGCAATAGCTAAAACCAGGGCCAAGAAAATACTAATAGCTGAAAGCTTGATCATGTGCCAGTCACGCACCAAAAGCCCAAGACTAATCCCTAAAATCGGCCACAAAAGCGGCGCCACCAACATTGCACCAATAACAATCGCCAAACTGTCGTTTAGAAGTCCAAGCGTGGCAATAATGCTCGAAATAATTATCAACATCAAAAAAACCTTTCGCGGCGAACTTTCCGAGACTAACTTAGTAATCACAGCTCGGTGATCAACAACACTCGGATCAAAAAGGATATTTTTCTCTTGCATAATTATTTCTTTGGATGTCCAAAGGTATAGTTGAAATGATGATGTCTAATAGGACCAATAAACAGAATGTGCAGTTCAGCTAGAACATACTTCATGGCCATGTTGAATCTTCCATCTCTGTTTTGCCGTCGGACTGAGACAGGAATCTTGACTGAGTTGAGAAAGCCGAACTTACCAACTTTTGCTGCCCGCCCAACATATTCATGATCTTCAGCAAAGATGATTGATTCATCGAAGCCTTTTATTTTTTGATGAAGAGTTCGTTTGATTAGTATAAAGAAGCCCGGTGCATGCGGATGGACTTTCCCCCAAAGTCTGACATAGAAATTATAGACTTCATGAGAAAATCGATCGTACCAGTTACCCTTAATTGGAATAACGTCGGCGGTAGCAACATCCAATCCTTGATTTTCGAATTCTTTGACTGCTCTTTTCAAAAAATCTGCGTCAGGTAATTCGACGTCGGCGTCCAGAAAAAGAATCAGATCTGATTCAACCAAAGCAGCCCCCATATTTCTTCCCTTGCCCGGCAGGCCACCGGCTACAACAATAGCGCCAAAGTCTTTAGCGATTTTTCTCGTGGCGTCAGCTGAGTCAGCGTCTGCAACAATGATTTTTTCTGGTTGGACCGATTGTTTTTTAATGGAACGTAAAAGCGACGGAAGACACGTCTCTTCGTTTTTCGTCGGAATAACAATTGAAAGTGTCATACCGTTGTATAGTATAACAGAAAACGGATCATGACAGAACCGCTGAGTTAACATCTCTTGGTTAACTCATACATGGCAATACCGCTCGCCACCGAAACATTAAGCGAACGCTTTTGACCCATCGGAATTTCAATTAAGCCGTCCAGTTTTGCAATTATCTCTTGGTCGATTCCTTCAACTTCGTTCCCAAGTACCAGTGCAAGTTGTTTTCTCTCTTTAACTTCTGCCAACTCAACCGAGCCTCGACCTTGCTCAAGTCCAAAAACTCGATAACCGTCTTTTTTCAAACTGGCAATAACTTCATTGATCTCTCCGCTTTGCCAGGCGACCAAATCTTCTGATCCCAAAGCCACCTTGGCGATTTCTTTTCTGGGCGGCGTGGCTGTAATGCCGGTTAAATAAACCTTTTCAATGCCAAAAGCAGCCGCATTTCTAAAAATCGCGCCAACGTTATGAAGACTGCGAATATTGTGTGCAATGACGATCATAATGCTTGACCATACAGTAATTTTCGTCTATGATCAAGCCTTATGCAACAACTCTGCCCAAATAAAGAACTGTGCGGATCATGCAGCTGGTCGCACATTCCTTATGCCAAACAACTGGAACAGAAGCTAAGCGATATCAACGGCTCCATGAAACTCAAAAAGTTGGATCAGAGAGTCAGCGAAATTATTCCAGCACCAACTACTGAGCATTACCGAAACCGGATGGATTTTGTTATTGATTTCGAAGGCAAATTTGGCATGCGGCAAAAAGGAAAATGGTGGCGAGTGATCGATGGTCATACCTGTTTTTTGGCCGATGAAAAAATTGATAAACTATTTTTTGAGATTCATCAGTGGTTAAAATCAGCCAATCTAACTTTCTTTGACCGAAAAGCTCACACCGGTCTTTTACGCTATGCTGTAATCCGTGCTTCAAAAATTGAGGAGACGATGATTACTATCGTCACCAGCCAGCCAGCTGATCCAGAGGAAAAAAAGCAGGCTGAGCAGGCATTACTCGATTTAGCTCAAATAGCTGAGCCAACAACATTGATTTGGTCAATCAATTCAACTATTACTGATGTTTCTTTTGGCGATCAGCTGACAACTATCAGCGGCCCTGGTTATATTGAAGAAGAAATTGCCGGTTTTAGATATCGAATTACTCCCAACGCCTTTTTCCAAACAAATTCACACGCTGCTGAAGAACTTTTAAAAACAGTTTCTGAATTTACCGGCGACTTGAGTAATAAAACTTTGCTCGATCTTTACTGTGGCTCTGGATTTTTTTCCGTCGCTCTCTCCGGCAAAGCAAAAAAGACGATTGGTGTTGAACTGGTGCCAGAAGCAATTGCTGATGCTCGAGTTAATGCCAAGATCAATCAAGTTGAAGTTGATTTTTATGATGCCAAAACTGAAGACTTTGACTGGACCAAGTTTAACCCGGACGTTGTAATTCTCGATCCGCCACGCAGTGGCATACACGACAAAGCCTTGGCTGACATCATTGCTTTCAAGCCAAAAACGATTGTCTATATTTCCTGCAACTACAAAAATTTTGCTCGTGAACTAGTCGGGCTTCAAAAATATTATAAAGTTGAAAAGATAATAGCTATCGACATGTTCCCGCACACGCCGCATGTTGAACTCGTTTCTAAGTTAGTTTTAAAATATTGATCATGGTCCGCAATAATTTGATAATTTCAGCAATACCAAAATATACACTTTAGCCGATTGGTTATTGAGTAGATTATAAAAATCGGTCTCGAACCGAGGTTTAACCTTGAAACCTAGAATTTCTGGAAATAATCTTTTCCCAACCGCAAGTATTGCAATAGACTCTGATAAAATCACTCAGTAATTCTATTTTTAACGTATTTCTACAATTCTTGTGGGGACAAAACATAATATCAGGGAATCTTTCCAAACCTTCACTAATTCTATCGAGTATTTGTTTCTCAATTTCAGATGAATAAACCCGTGACTCTCGATATTTTTCGATACTTTCCCTATTCTCAGGAGCAAATATATCCATAATTACATTTTTTTACTTTTTAAAATAAGTTCAAAAAAATTGTAAGTATTACTGCCATGAGAATTTTTTACCAAGGTCGATGATTGATCGATGATTCCAAAATACGGCTCAATTAACTCGGTAATTTCGTCACGAGAGTAATAAGAGAACCAACGCCGTGTGCCTGGAAAACGCTCTCTTTCTTCATAACCCTCACCTTCCCCTTCTTTAAGCGATAAAAATAAAATACCACCCGGCTTCAGAGCATCGGCGATTTTTTTTATGACTGGAGCAATATTTTCTTTTGGCATATGCAGCAGGCTAGCATGTGCCCAAATACCATCATATTTCTGCAAACCTAAATAATCTGTTTCCATATCCATTTTCCAAGTACGCAATCCTTTTTTTGCACATTCATCAAGCAAACTCTTAGAAATATCAGCCGCCACCACATAAAAACCTCTATCTTGAAAATATTTGGCTCCATCACCTGATCCGCAGCCTAAATCTAAAATTTCTTTACCTGGCACTAGCTCTAAAAACTTATCAGCCAAGTACTGAACTCTGCTGGAAAAATGCTGACTGAATTTCTCGATCCAGATGTCAGCCAGTTGATCGTAGGCAGCAATAGTCAATTGTTTATACGCCTCTTTTGGATAAGTATCAACCAACCGCCCCTCGTGATCCTCCACCACAAGAGAGCCATCGCTTCTCAGTTCGTTCACACCCTGCTTCACGCCTTCCAAAATAATCTTTTCTTCAAAGCCGCCGCGCTCGTCGAACTTCTTTTTTTGTTGTTCTTTTACACTCTGAAAGTCAAAACAAAATTCAGCACAAATCGCATCAATCACTTCGCAAACATCTGCCAATTCTTCTAAAGTTTCATCTTTTTTAAATTCAGTTACTTCTTCCATGAGTTTATCCTTCAAAGCACTCCTGTATTCTTCTTGACCGGCAACGTGAATCACGGGTTCTTCTCCATTACTTCTTATCTTCTCCGGAATTCTATCACGGACTAATTTTGCAATGTTGCGTGTATCGTTTGTCCTACCCTGCCATTCCCGGTGAAATTGCTCTAAAAAAATCTTCATAAAATCGTGACGTTCGGCAGCTAAATTGCGTCCGGTCTGTGTCTTCATTCTGTCTTTCACTAAAAGCAACTTCTCGTAAAAATGATTAATCGTTGTTGTTTTCGACTTATCCACATAGCCGACAAAATCCAAATTGCTTCTTGGTTCGATTTCCGGCAAATGTATCGCTTGATTGACATGTCCGCCGAAAGCAAAAGCTCTGGCA
>CAZYCR010000023.1:0-12756 GCA_964645815.1 uncultured Gammaproteobacteria bacterium | reverse complement strand
GCAAACTTCCATTTTAAATATCACAAAGTGTTACCGATGTACCCTTCTAGTACATATTATTGACAGAAAAAAGTGGCTGTAGTACACTGCGGCCACAGAGAAATTCCGCCAAACCTTGCAAAAATTTCAATATCCTGCTATTCTTGCCACTAATTATGGTAGAAAAACAATTTATCGAAATGCGCGGTAAGGTCGAGGAAGCACTTCCTGGTGGACATTTCCGTGTTCAATTAGAAAATGAGCAAGAAATCACCGCTCACTTGTCTGGTCGCTTGCGAAAGTTTCGTATCCGCATCATGCCAGGTGACGATGTCAAAGTGGAGATCAGCCCATATGATCTCACAAAGGGTCGCATCACGTACCGATTCTAGTACGACATGTCGATTCTAAACGATATCATCCACTTTGTAATAGGGATGATATTCTGTTCTAGAAAACGTCAAAACGTTCAAAAGACTAATATGAAAGTTCGAGCATCAGTTAAAAAAATGTGTCGAGAATGTCGCACGATTCGCCGTAAGGGTAGAGTTCGTGTTGTTTGTAGCAATCCAAAGCATAAACAGCGACAAGGATAATTTTACAAATTAGCCAATAGAATTTTTGAAAATATGGCACGTATTGCAGGAGTCACTCTTCCATCCAATAAACCAATCGTGATTTCACTCACGTATATTTATGGTATTGGTCAGACAAAGGCTCAAAAAATTGTAAAGGAGGCAAACATCGATGGTACGATTCGTACTCAGGATCTTACTCCTGATCAAGAAAACGCTATTCGAGTACTTGTTGAGAAGAAGAACGTTGTTGAAGGTGAGTTGCGCCGTGAGGTTATGGGCAACATTAAGCGTTTAAAGGAAATTGGTTCATATCGAGGAATGCGCCATAGCAAAAACCTACCTGTTCGAGGACAGAGAACTAAAACAAACTCTCGTACCGTACGTGGAAACACCCGTAAGACTGCCGGAAGCGGACGACGAATTATTTCAAAGACCTAAGTTATGACAGACGAAAAGAAAATTGATGAATTGCAGGAGGAGGCAGTAGTAGAAACTCCAGTGGAAGCTGTGGTTGAAGAGACTGCTGCAAAAAAAGAAAAGCAGACCAAGGGTAAGCAAAAAACCTACGTTCGAAGCGCTAAGGGTAAGAAACGTGTGGCTCAGACTGTGCCTCGAGGTAGAGCTTATATTCATGCCGGTCTTAATAATACTATCGTCACGATTACTGACCCAAACGGTAATACTTTGACTTGGGCTAGTGCTGGTCATTGTGGTTTTCGTGGTCCAAAGCGTGCCACACCTTTTGCCGCCAGTCAGATTATTGATCGTATTGCAACAAAAGCAGAACCATTTGGCGTTAAAGAGTTGGCAGTTTATGTTTCTGGAATCGGTAATGGCCGTGATAGTGCCATTAGATCACTTAATGCTAAAGGTTTTAACATCACCTCAATTAAAGAGTTAACTCCAGTTCCACATAATGGATGTCGTGCTCGACGTCCACGACGTGTTTAAGAGAAAGTTGATATGGGAAAGACATTAAAAAAGATTGGAAAATTGAGTCGACGCGAAGGCGTAGCACTTTCAACAAGTGAGAGTGTTTTAAAGCTGATGCAACGTCGTCCATATAGTCCGGGAGCTCATGGAAATCCAAAGAGCGCCAGTGCTGGTGGACACAGAACTCGACTTTCTGTTTACGGTCAACAATTACGTGAGAAGCAGAAGGCAAAGAGACTTTATGGTGTTATGGAACGCCAGTTCAGAATTTATTTTGCCAAAGCAACAGCCATGCCAGGAAACTCTGCTGAAAATCTTGGTGTTCTTTTGGAAACAAGATTGGATAACACAGTTTTCCGTCTTGGATTAGCTAAAACACGTCCACAGGCACGTCAGATGGTAACCCATGGTCTTTTCACAGTTAATGGTAAGAAAGTGAATGTGCCATCATTTAGAGTTCGTGTGGATGACGTAGTTGCGGTTCGAGATAACAAACAACAAAAAGGTGTTTTCTCAGATTTATCTGAACGAATGAAGCATCATACTGTTCCTGGTTGGTTGCATCTTGATGAACCTACCATGACCGGCAAAGTTGTTAGTTTGCCAGCAGGTGAAGACTTGAAAGAAGTCTATGATCCAAAATTAATCGTTGAGTTTTACTCACGCTAATAGAATTAATATATTTTTATGGAGAACATCCTCCTGCCATCCAAAATGTCTTTCTCCGAGGGAGAGAAGGAAAACGAGTCGATTCTTACAATCGAGCCACTTCATCATGGCTACGGAACGACTGTTGGAAATGCGCTTCGACGGGTGTTGCTTTCTTCATTGGAGGGAGCGGCAGTCACTGCTGTGAAGATTCAAGGCGTTCAGCATGAATTCCAGGCAATTCAAGGTGTAAAAGAAGATGTCTTGGAAGTAATCTTGAACCTAAAACAACTTCATCTTAAGGCTTTTAGCGACGAACCGGTTGTTATTAAACTAAAGGTTACCGGTAAGGAAGGCGAAGTTAAAGCTAGTGACATTGAACCAAATGCAGACGTAGAAATTGTTAACCCAGATTTGGTAATTGCCACCATGACTTCAAAAGATGCAACATTGGACATGGAAATTACCGTTGGTCGCGGTCGTGGTTATTCACCGACCGAAGAAAGAGAAGCTTCTGGTGAAATTGGTTTGATCAGTGTAGATGCTCTTTTCAGTCCAGTTATCAACGTTTCAGTTCATGTTGAAAACACTCGTGTTGGTGAAATCACTAACTACGATAAACTTATCATGAATATCTTGACCGATGGTTCCATTACTCCTGAAGAAGCTGTTGATAGTGCCACTGAAATTTTACTAAATCATTTCAATTGGATTAAAGGTCAGTTGAACAATGCCGCTTTGACTGAAAAGATCGAAGCAGCACAAGAATCAGCTGAAAAGGAAGAAGAGGTTGAAACAACTGAAGAGCCAATTGAAGAAGAGACAACGGAGGAGTCAGAAGAAGAATAATTTATTTGTATGCGTCACCGAAAGACGACAAAAACTCTTGGACGAAAGTCATCAGCTCGCAATGCTATGTTGCGTGATTTAGCTACCAGCTTGGTTGTTTACGAATCTGTAAAAACTACAGAAGCTAAAGCAAAGGCAGTACGCCGAGTTGTAGCTCGTTTGATTACTAAAGCAAAGAAGGGTGATCTAGCTGCCCGTCGTCAGCTTTTGGCTTACTTCACTACTGAACAGCCAGTTAAGAAACTGATGGACGTTATTGCACCAAAGTATCAAACACGCCTAGGTGGTTACACAAGAATTACTAAGCTTGGATCTCGACAAGGGGATGGGGCCGATGTCGTTCAAATTGAACTAGTTTAATATGCAAAGAGAAGTTTATAAAATTGATGCCTCGGGTCAGGTACTCGGCAGAATGGCAACTGACATTGCCATGCATCTCATGGGCAAACACAGACCAGATTATCAAGCTCACATTGATTTTGGTGACATTGTTGAAGTTGAGAACATTAAAGATATAAAGATTACAGGCAAGAAGCTTGAGCAGAAAAAGTATTATCACCACAGTTTGCATCCGGGTGGTTTGAAGGCGACAGCTATGAAAGAAGTTTTTGCTGAAGATCCAGCAGAAGTATTGCGACGATCAGTGGCAAAAATGTTGCCAAAGAATAAACTTCGAAATGATCGCATGAAACGACTCATCATCTCATAATATGGCTGAAAAGTATTTCCAAAGCGTTGGAAGACGCAAGACATCGACAGCTCAGATACGTTTGTATCCGGGTGGTACTGGCAAGATCACGGTAAATGATCGAGCTTTTGATGAATATTTTAAAACCGATAGTGCCCGACAGAAGGTGCTAACACCACTTGTAACTGTTGGTAAGAAAGACACGGTTGATGTGACCGTTCGAGTTGTTGGTGGCGGACCAATCGGCCAGGCTGATGCTGTTAAGATGGGCTTGGCTCGCGCCTTAGTCTTAGCTGACGAAACAGTAAAATCAACTGTTAAAGCAGAAGGCCTTTTGACTCGAGATGCTCGCAAGAAAGAACGTAAGAAATTCGGTTTGCGTGGCGCTCGTCGAGCTACTCAGTGGCGTAAGCGTTAATTTGATTCACAATCCAGAAAAGAACACTGCTTCGGCAGTGTTCTTTTAATATTGAATAATGCTCGAGAAACGCGTACAATACAACCATGGCTGTCAGTCAGAACATGGCCAAAAATACCCTATATTTAACAGCGTCGTACATTGGACAAAAGGCGATCGCTTTTCTTTATTTTTCGCTTTTAGCGCGGCTCATGGGCACGGTTGATACCGGTGCTTATACTATTGCCTTGGCTTTCGTGATGATCATTACAGCGATCAATGACGTCGGCATCACTCCGGTTATCATTCGTGAAGTGGCAAAGAAGGAAACTGATGCTCTGTCTTGGTCACGGACCATGGTTGGAATCAAAATGATCACCATGCCCTTAACTACAGCAATTGCGTTTGTTCTACCGGGTCTTTTGGGCTATGACGCTGAGGTAATCTTTTTGGTGCGACTTGCAGTGGTTATTATGTTAGCCGACACGATCTCTTTATCTTTTTACGGAGTTTTGCGAGGTTTGCATAATCTAAAATTTGAATCATACGGAATTTTTATTGGCCAAATTTTTACAGCCATTGTTGGACTCTCTTTAATGCTCAGCGGCCTGGCAACACTGCCTTTGTTGGTTATTGCTCTCATGGCTGGAAGTTTTTGGAACATGCTTTTCAGCGCCGTACAGGTGGCTAAACGTCTGGGCTGGCAGGCTCTGACACCTAGCTTTCAATGTGGTTGGAAACCTTTAAAAATGGCACTGGCATTTTTCTTAGCTGCTATCTTTGTTAAAGTGTATTCATATGTTGATAGTTTGGTTTTGGGTCAGGTGATTGGCAAACATGCTGTTGGAATCTATGCCGTCGCTTATAAGTTAACATACGCTTTTCAATTTTTACCATTGGCTTTTGTTGCGGCTCTTTATCCGGCAATGAGTGCCGAGGCAGAGAATAAAGAAAACTTAAAAAAGACGTTTTTGCAAGCGATTTGGTATTTGGCATTAATTGGTTTGCCAATTATTTTTGGTATTTGGGCTCTGGCCCCGGAGATTATTCAGTTGTTTTATGGCGAAGAGTACAAAGAATCAGTTTTGCCACTGCAACTTTTGATTTTTGTCCTGATTCCGATCTTTTTTGATTTTCCGGTTGGATCTTTACTCAATGCGACGAATCGGCAGCACATCAAGACAACAATTATGGGTTTGGCAATGGTCATCAATGTTGCGGCAAACTTTATATTAATCCCGCGTCTTGGTGTTCCGGGAGCCAGTATCGCCGGACTCATAAGTTTTACATTTTTGTTTTTGGCTGGTTGGATTTTTGTCAGAAAAGTTGCCGGAGTCACGGTTTTAGATTTTTTCAAACAAATTACAGGCCTCACAGTTTCTGCTTGTTTAATGGCCTTGGTGGTTGTTGTCGCCAAGGAGCAAATTAATTTCATTCTAACAATTCCAATCGGTGCTTTGGTTTATTTGTTATCTGCTTGGATGACTAAATCAGTGACAGGTGAGCACATAAAAACAGCCAAGGCACTCTTGCGAGGCAAAACTTATGAAAATGGTTCTATTACCAACTCTTGATTATCCACCGCAGCGCGGCGGCGTTGCCAGATATTTAGCAGCCATAAAAAAGACTTTTCCTCACGAAGTTCATGTTTCATATTGGCAAGAAGAGGGGATCCCAACAGCGACAGAGGCGACCAAAAGACTTCTTAAAGAATCTGAAGGTTATGAGGCGATCTGGGTCAGTCATATTTTGCCAATTGGTACTGCTGCTTGGCGAGTGCACAGAAAGAAAGGAACCCCTTATGTCATCATTTTACATGGCATGGATTTTGATTTAGCTCGCCGATCGATATTGCATCGTTTTGTTGCAAAAAGAATTTTAAAGCAGGCGGAAAAAATTATTGTTAATTCCGAGGCCTTAGCCTATGAAGTCAAGAAATTCTGTGGCCGCGATGACGCTCTAGTTGTTTATCCTCCAGTAGAAGACGAATTTGTGCTAGCAGCAGAAAAATTAGACGAGAGAAAACATAAAAAAGTTCGTTTACTTACTGTTGCCAGGTTGGTAGAAAGAAAGGGACATCTCAAAGTTTTAAAAGCAATAAAAGATTTTCCTGAGGTTGAATACAGAATTATTGGCGATGGGCCGTTTAAAGACGAAATCGAAGAGCGGATAAAAGAGATGAAGTTAACAAATCGAGTTTCAATTAGTACAAAAGTTGATGACGACCGTTTGCCAGAAGAATATATGGCCGCTGATATTTTTGTTATGCCAACAACTAAAACTCCTGAAGATAGGGAAGGATTTGGTATTGTTTATTTGGAGGCAGAGCTGTTTAAATTGCCGGTAATTGCTGTAAAACATCCAGGAGTTGGTGAAGCGATAATAGATAAAGGAACCGGCTTTTTGATTGTTGATCATCCGGACGCCCTAAAGTTTGCTCTGGGGCAATTAATCAAGAATCCGGAGCTAAGAAAACGTATGGGCGAGGCAGGGCATCAGTTTGTGCTGGGAGGCTTTACTCGGGAGACTCAAATGCGTAAACTAAGAGCACTACTAGATTAGTATGGGTGAGCCTCTTATTTCCATAATTATTCCAACTTATCAACATGCAGCGACGATCGCTGCTTGTTTGGATTCAATCTTTGCTCAATCTTATAAAAATTTAGAAGTCATTGTCGTGAATGATGGCTCAACAGATAATACTCTTCAAATTCTAGAACCATATCAAAATCGGATCAATTTAATTAATCAAGAAAACCAGGGAGCCAATCCGGCAAGAAATCGTGGCTTTCAAGAGGCGAGTGGGGAATATGTCATTTTTTGTGACGCGGACGTTAGAATGAAACCAGAAATGTTGAAAGAAATGCAAAAAGCTCTCGCGCAACATCCAGAGGTGAGCTATGTTTATTCGCCATTCAAATTTGGTTGGAAATTGTTTAAAGGTATACCTTTTGATGCCGAAAAACTAAAGAAAGAAAATTATATTCACACCACAAGTTTGGTCCGGCGCGAAGATTTCCCCGGTTTTGACAATGAAATTAAACGTTTGCAAGATTGGGACGTTTGGCTGACTATGGCGGAAAGCGGCAAAATCGGTTTATTGTTGCCAGAAGTTTTTTTCGATGTTGAAATATCTGGAGAATCCAGGATTGGATCTTCTTGGTTACCGGCTTTTGTTTATCATCTACCGTGGCATCTCCTTGGTTTAGCGCCAAACAGAGTGAAGAAATACGAAGCGGCCAAAGCGGAAATTTATAAAAAACATAATTTATGATTGACGTTTCAGTAATAGTTGTAACTTTTAACGAAGGACTGGATCTTTTGAAGAAATGTTTTGATTCAGTTTATGCCTCTCAAGAGGTGAACTTTGAGTTGATTGTTGTCGACAATGGCGCTAATGACGCAACACGCGGGCTACTCATGAGCTATCCCGGAGCACAATATTTACGCAATCCTGAAAACATGGGTTTTGCAGCCGCCGTTAATAGAGGTATGAAAGTGGGGCAGGGTAAATATATGCTACTGTTAAATCCTGACACCAGTTTTGGGCCCGACGTTTTTAGAAAAATGATCAACCATTTGGATGCTGACGAAAATGTTGGTGTCGGTTCTTGTATAATTCGTTATCCGGATGGAAGCTTACAAGACAGTATTCGATGTTTTCCGACTTTAGCTGATCAGCTTTTAATTTTACTGAAAGTGCCACATTTAACTGAGAAGAATCGGCTAATTGATCACTACATGATGCGCGATGTTAATCCAGAAGAGACCCAAGACGTTGATTCGATTATGGGTGCTTTTATGTGGATTCGGCGAGATCTTATTGAAGATATTGGTCTTTTTGATGACAGATATTTTATTTGGTTTGAAGAAGTTGATTATTGCAAGATGGCGGTTGATGCCGGTTGGCGAGTTAGACACTATGCTGATGTTCAAATTGAACATCACAAAGGTCACGCTTTTTCAAAAATCGCAACTTTGAGAAAACAGAAATGGATTAGAACCAGTTTACGCAAATACATGAAAAAGCATCACGGTGTCTTTGCTTGGTTACTTTTGTGGGCTTTGACTCCAGTTTTTATTGTTCTGGCTTATTTAGCGGCCAGTGTTAAGCCAAGGTAAGTGAATTAAGTACATATTGAATTGAAGATTTTATGTCCGACTTTGCCAAACAATTTATTGGCCCCTGGGCTTGGAGAATCCTGCTTGGTGCAATAATTTTTCACTTTCTCGCATTTTTTGTTCGTGAGACTTCGTTTGAGTTGCCACTTCTTATTATCATTGGCCTGGCAACTTTTATCATCGCCTACAAATCACTGCCTAACGGACTTTTGATCGCTTTTGCCGAGCTGTTTATCGGCGGTCATGGTCATCTGTTCGATGCCACGATCTTTGGTTTCTCAGTTTCCTTGCGGATTGTTGTTTTTGCTGCCGTTATGTTGGCTTGGTTGGTCTTGTGGTTAAAAAAAGAAGTTAGGCCCAACTTCTTTATTTGGCGTGATTTGCCTTGGCTCTCAATTGCCTTGGCAGTTTTCTTAGGTTCAGTTATCGGGTTTTTGAGAAATAGTGCCTCAATTGTTTTCGATGACATGAACGGCTATTTAACCATTGCTTATCTTCTCCCGATTATTTCCATAGAATGGACCCAAACCTTGCGAAGAAATTTGCTACAGGTTTTATTCGGCGCCGCAACTTGGTTGGCCGGTTTCACACTTCTACTTTCATATCTGTTTACTCATCTGGACGGCAAAACCTTGCATGTTCTTTATGCTTTTGTGCGAGACTCACGACTGGCTGAAATCACCATCCAAGTAATTTCCGGAGAATCGTCCGGTTTAATTAACACTTTAGGCCTCTACATTTTGGGTGACGGTGGTTACTTCTACCGAGTTTTCATGCAATCGCAATTCTTCTTATTGGCTGGCTTTGTCTTGTTGTCTTCGGCCATGTTCTTAATTTGGCGTGGTCAAAAAATGCCAGGATTGGCTTGGGGAAGTTTAATTCTCTTTTTTGCAGGCATTCTACTCTCGATGTCGAGAAGTTTCTTTCTTGGTTTGGCGGCGGCGGCTTTGATAATTTTCGTTGCTTCTTTTCTTCATGGCAAAATGCCGATCTTAAACGCGGTCAAGCGAAGTCTGGCCGCCATTGTTGTGACTGCTTTTGCTTTAGGACTCGCCATTTTAACAGTTGCCGTACCTTTGCCAAAACAACCAGATATTACCGAAGCAGCCTTTTATTCAACGTCCGAAGATAACTCTCGCGATCTGGCTGTTTCCAGTCGTTGGTCGCTTTTGGGGCCAATGATGGAAGAAATTTATAAACGGCCAATTTTAGGTTCTGGTTTTGGCACAGAAATAACTTATGTCACCGATGATCCAAGAATTCGTGACTTAATTCCAGATGGAATATTGACGACTTATCGGTTTGAATGGGGCTACCAAGATCTTTGGCTGAAGATGGGAATTTTTGGTCTGCTAGCCTTTGCATTTTATGCAGTAGTCATTGTTTTTGGTGTGCGGGCAACAATGATGCGACACGGCCACGCGTGGATAGTCTTTGGACTTGGGGCAGGAATTTTAGCTCTTTATGTCACCCATATATTTTCGCCGTACCTAAATCATCCAATTGGTTTAGGCTTCATGCTCTTTATTTTACCGTTTATCGATTGGCAACTTTTGAATAAAAAAGCAAATTTTGAAAAACTGGAATTTATTAAAAACGGTTTGATCAAACAAAAAATCGCCAATCAGACATCTCCGGTGGCGACCTCAAATAATTCCGGTGTTAATTAAGCTGAGCGTCATTAATTGAATGATTGCCGTTCAAAAAAACAGCGGCAGTCATTTTTTGTTTACCTTCCAATTGTAAACTTAAAATTTTTAAAGCTAGATCTCCGGTACCAATCAAGAGATCGTCTTCCTCAATTTCAACTTTCCCGGCCGGAAGTTTCTTCAGAGTTTTTTCAGCCTCAAAAATTTTCAGATTTTTATTTTGCCAAATGGTAAAAGTATCCGGCCATGGATCATAAGCTCTGATCATATTCAAAATCTGATCGGCCGATTTATTCCAATCAATTTTTCCATCACTACGTTTGAGAAGTTTTGTAAATGTAGCCTGACTATGATTTTGTTCTTGAGGTTTAATCTCGCCACTTACATATTGCCGCATAGTCTTAACCAGAAGTTCGGGATACTCCAATGACAAACGTCCATAAAGACTGCCATAAGTGTCGTCAGGCTCGATTTTGACGGTTTTCTGAGTAAGAATTGGTCCATGATCCATTTCGTCGTCAATCAGCATGACGGTAATTGCGGTTTCTTTTTCTCCGGCTAAAATCGCGCTCTGAAGAGGGGAAGCTCCACGATATTTTGGCAAAGCTGAAGGGTGAACATTGATCGTGCCTAGTTTTGGAATTTTAATGACGGCATCAGGAATAATTTTTCCGTAATCAACGACCACAAAAATATCTGCGTCCTGGTTTTGAATTTCTTTGATGGTTGGATCATCAAACTTTTCAACAATTCTAACTGGTAACTTAAGCTCCCGAGCTTTTTCTTCAACAGCGGAAGGAAAAACAATTTTTTGACGACCAACCGGTTTTTCTGGGTTAGTGACCACCAAAACAACTTCAAAATTTTCCTGAAGTGCCAGGAGAGCTGGAACAGCAAATTTTCCACCGCCAAAGAAAATTATTTTCATATTTAAATTAGCGAACTGTGCTTATCTGGTGCTAAATCCTGAATATTTTTAGCCTTATCGATGAAAAGAATACCATCAAGGTGATCAATTTCATGTTGAAAAATCGTGCTTGTAAGCCCGGTTGCTTTAATTTCAATTTCTTGACCGTCTTCGTCGATTGCTTGAACGATCACTTGTCTTGATCTCTTAACAATGCCAAAAACTCCAGGGACCGAAAGACACCCTTCTTCACTATTAATTTGGCGACGAGATAATTTTGTGATCACCGGATTTATAAAAGCCATCGAACCTTGTGGCGTGTCTACTGTAATCAGCCGCTTTGAAATTCCAATTTGCGGAGCCGCCAAACCAACACCGTTGTCTGCCTTCATTGTTTCCTTCATATCAGCAATAAGTTCTTTGAACTCCTGTGTCTGAATTTCGGCAACATCAACTTCACGCGATCGCTCGCGCAAAATTGGATCGTTAGTTTTGACTAATGTTCTAACACTCATAATTTGCTAGGTCTGGTTTAATGATACAATCATCTGTTAAATTTTTCAGCTCATCAAGTTTTTCAGGTGTTGTAATTTGAACAATTGTTTCTTTTTCTTGATCTTTTACTAAGTAAAGGTCCACGGCTGGCGGAAGTTGATATTTTTCTCTCAGTTTTAATTCTTCGGTTAAGAATTTTGGCAGATCAATCATTTCTTCGGTTTGTTCAGGCAACCAAGTTTGGATTAAACATTGGGCATGTTGCTGTTTAGCCAGCTGGTACAATCGATGTAACTTATAGGCTGTAATTTCGCTGCTGCGGAAATCCAGGCCGTTTAGAGAAAGATCTAGAGCTAATTCAGCAACCAATCCGTATGATTTTTTATAGAACGGTTGCCAAACGTTTTTAAAAAAGAATTCCGTAACAATTTGAATTTCTGTATCTTCTTCTTGTAGACCTTGATCAATTATTCCGATTTTTACTTTTGGAAAAAGTTTGGCTAATTGTTTTTTCAATTCTTTATTACCAAGTCCTTTTTTTGAAAGACGATCACTGCCGCACGCCGGGCATTTTTCCGGTAACCACATTTTCTGGCCGCAGAAGTTACACAAGAGGTCGTTCTCGCGGATTAATGGAATATGTCGGCAATTACTGCAAACCGGCGTATGACCGCAAGCACGACATTGAAGTCGAGCTGCTACGCCTTTGCGATTGAAGGACAGTAGCACATTTTTTTGGCTTTGTAAAGCCCTTTCTATGGCTTTGATGAGGCTCGATGAGAGAAAAGGATAGCCGCTTTTTTCTTCCTCGGCCTTTAGCGAGATCAAGCTAATTTGTTCATTTTCCTGCCAATAAAGTTTAGAGTTGTTCAGGAATGACAACCTTGGCTGCAGGCCGGAAAAGACAATTTTTGCTTTATGTTGCTCAGCTTGTAGCTGGGCGGCATTGCGTGCGTCAATCCGAGGATTGCGATCAAGTTGGCGATAATCAGGGTCAGCACAATCGTGAACATGAATAATCTCAAGTTGTTTTGCCGGTAAAAGAGCAGCTTGACGAGTACCAATTAATGTTTGTAATTCTCCTTTTCGCCAAAGTTTAGTAATTGTCTGGCGCTCCGATTCTTTGGTATGTCCGTGTAGCAGTGCCACTTTATTGCCGAGCGGAATTAATTGAGATAATAAGATAGCCTCTCGCTCTCGGGGCACAATAATGAGCATTTGGCCAGAAAATTTATTTCTCAAGATTGCTGACAAAGTGAATTCACCTTCGGGGGAGAGTTGTAAAAACTTTTCAGGTTCCTCAATCGTCAGTGCTGATTTGATAAATTCAACAATGTTTTTATCGATTGAAACGCCACAAAGTTTTTTTTGAACCGAGAGTTCACTCGCTTTAATTGAAAAGCGAGGCAAAGCATTAAAAAGAACACTACTGATAGATTGAAAGATCGACTGTGCAATACATTCGAAACGTTTAATGTCGGCAGGGGAAAGAAACGATTTTTCAATTATTT
>CAZYCR010000022.1:0-13794 GCA_964645815.1 uncultured Gammaproteobacteria bacterium | reverse complement strand
CCGACGTAGTCGGCAAGATAAAAGCCACCGGCATTCGCCGGTGGTTGTTTACTAATCAACAGTAACTGCTTTAGCTAGATTTCTTGGTTTATCCGGATTATAGCCGCGGAGAATGGCCAGTTCGTAAGCAATCAATTGCATTGGAATAACAGCCAAAAGTGCGGAAAGAGGACCATTGCCTGGCACTTCGATAACTTCGTCGGCAACTCCTTCGGCCAGTTCTTTTTTATTTGTAATCACTATTGTGTAGGCGCCACGAGCGCGAACTTCTTCAGCAGCTGTGCGCATGAAATGGGCATGATTGTCGTCGATAATCACCATAATGATCGGCGTACCTTGTTCAATTAGAGCAAACGGCCCGTGTTTTAAAGCACCACCCGGATAACCTTCGGCATGTAAATAAGTAATTTCTTTTATTTTCAAAGCACCTTCACGAGCAATCGGTTCAGCATAGCCTTTACCGAGTACAAAACAATGCTCAGCGGTTAACAAATTCTCAGCGACTTTTTTGCATTTATCTTCCAGCCTCAAACTCATCCCAATACTGGTTGGCAGACGATGCAAAGACTCGATTAAGTTTCGACGCGCTTGATTTTCCACGCCACGATTTTGAGCAAACCAGTTCGCCACCAACGATAAAACCGTGACTTGAGTTGTAAAAGCTTTAGTGGAGGCCACAGCGTGCTCACGGCCGGCGTTGAGGTAAACACCGCAGCGAGTCGTGCGTGGAATTAATGAACCAACAGCATTGATGATTGAGAAAACAGGAATGCCAGCCTTTTGTGCGTTTGCCACGGCTCGATGAACGTCTTTGGTTTCACCGGATTGAGAAATAACCAGGAGACCGCCGTGTTCTTTTGGAAAAACATCGCGGTTCATTTCCGCCGCGTCAACAACTTGGACTGTTTCAAAAGCTTTTAATGAGCGCATTAGTTGTGCGCCATAGAGTGCTGCAAAATAAGAAGTACCACAAGCGGTAATAACTAAATGTTTAATGCCGAGTAGGTTTTCTTTCTGATCTTCTAAGCCGCCCAATTTAACGTTTGACTCATCTAAAATACGACCGCCGTAGTTTAAGGAGCGTGAGATTGCTTCAGGTTGCTCTGAAATTTCTTTAATGGTCCAGTGCGGATATGGTGCAGGAGAAACTTCTATTTCTTCGTCTGGCGCCTTTTCCACTCGTGAAAGGTCAAGTGAATGACCGTCGGCCTTAACAATGGCGATTTCACCGTTTTCGAGAGAAATAAATTCTTTGGTTTGTTGACCAAAAGCAGCCGGCTCGCTGGCAATAAACATTCTATTTTTACCAACGCCAATAACTATTGGACTGCCGTTTCTGGCAACGATGATTTGATCAGGGTTGTCCTTGGCAATAATAGCCAAACCCCAAGTACCTTCTAATCGATTAAGTGTTCTTTTGACAGCTTCAACCAGCGATAGATTTTGGTCTAAATAAAGGCCGATTAATTGAGCGATGACTTCTGTATCTGTTTCTGAGCGAAAATTAACACCTTTGCTCTTGAGTTCTTCTTTCAGTTGCATTGAGTTTTCAATCACGCCGTTGTGAACCAGAGCAATTCTGTCTTTTTGGTCGTGATGCGGGTGAGCATTCTCATCAGTTTTTCCACCATGTGTGGCCCAACGTGTGTGAGCGATACCGATTGGATGATCATGATGCGCATCTTTGGCACCTTGAAGGCGTTCAATCGCATCCGAAGTTGAGCCAACGCTGGCAAATTTTGTGGTGATCAGCTGACCATCAGTGGAGATCGAAGAAATACCGGCTGAGTCATAGCCACGGTTTTCTAAAATCGCCAAACCGGTTAATAAATGAGGGGCAGCCGCTTCGCGGCCGATAAAACCTACAATGCCACACATAATATGAGAGGATTAGTTCGCATTATTGATCGAGTGTTGTTATTTTAGAGGAGAATCTGGAAAATGGCAAAATCTGTTCAAAATTGTTAAATTTCGCTACACTGTGGATAACTTTAAAAAATATTTATGGAAACACAAAATCATCCCGATGGGGAATTTGACGAAATGTCTCAGAAGGAATTAGCCGGTTTTAAATTGGCTGATAATACTGAGGCTAAAGAACAATCGGTTCTCGAGAGGGCAGAGCGCTATGCCGAGACTGTTAAGTCGCAACAAGAAGCTCAAGAACTTGGTTATGATGTTGCCGATGAAGTGATTATGAAATCAGCAGAGGAGGAGGCGGCACGAGAAGAAGGCAGAGAAGAGATTTTTAGAAAGTTAGAAAGTACAAAACTTGATTTAGCAGTTCTTCAAGATAAGTTGGATGATTTACAAAAACAACTACAACAGGCTGAAGAGTATGTTTTGCAGAGCAGGAAAGCATATAAAGAATGGCAGGAGTCTGGAAATTTTCTCAAACGATTGTCGCATCGATTGCGAGGCGATGCTGATTTACAAAAAAAGATCACGTTGGCAGAAGAAAAATTAGCGGCTACTGAATATGATCTTGAAGAAACAAATCAAAATTATAAAGAGCAGTTAGCTCTAATCGAAGCTTTGAAAAAACTTTAAAAATGCTAAACGGCGTCCCACGAGGGCGCCGTTTAAGTTAGGCCTGGATGTCGGACTGATGGAGCTTCTTGGCCAGCCAGAGCAGCCGACGTTCAGCCAGCACTTCACGATTTATCTTTTGCCTCCTTGTTTCTGTGTCAAAGATGAATCCAATGAGATCGTGCTTGTTCTTGATGTGTCGGAGATACGGCTGATCCCGAGTACTCTCGGCGATCAAGCGGTCGTCTCCGCCAGTCAAGCGGAACTTCCAGTAGACGATACGCAGACGGAGCCAGAAGCTTCGTCCGCGATCAAGAATCCTTCTGATCCAAGGGACAGTCTGCTTCATGACGCCTCCATGCGACCAAGAACCTTAGCTGAAAATAAAGGATTTGTCAAGCGGGGCGCTCGTGTATGAACTAAATTATTCATTTGTCCTGTCGCGAGACGTATTTTTCAGTCTTCATTTTTGAATCACTGAATAAATAGTTGCTGAAAAATCTGTCTCGCAAATTCAGGACTCATTCATAATTTGTTCATACACTCGCTGATGAGAATAAAAACATTTTGGAGTAGAGTTATAAAACATTAGCGAGTATATAGAGTTTTGATAGTTGCCGGAGGAGTTTTGGCTTGGCCTCCCGCATCTTGCGGGAGCAAAACTCTGAGGCCACAGGATGCGGCCGCCGCCGGAGCGGCCGACATCCGGTATCAAAACTCTATGTACGAGCGCCCGCTTGACAGATAGAAAACCCCAAGCTATACTTCACAAAATTTTCCTGATCTTATGGCAAGGAAAGAAAAACATTTCACTGGCCCGGTGGTCCGTGGCGAGGGAATTGCAGGTAGAGATTTCGACTTCCCAACGGCCAATCTCGATCTTGGTCGAGAGCCGGAACTAGAATATGGAGTTTACGCAGCTCGAGTCTATTTCGATGGCTGGTATTTTCCTGGGGCTCTTTGCTATGGCTCGGGTGAACCACCAAAGTTCGAAGTTCACTTACTCGGTTTCGAAGGTGATTTGTTGGGGAAGGAATTGGATATAATTATCGTGAAGAAAATCGGTGAATTGATTAACTACGATTCAAATGAACGTCTGCGTCAAAAAATCCAGCACGATGTTCAGCAAGTAGAAGAATTTTTTAGAACTTTTAGCGAAAGCGAAAGCGAAGAAGATGAAAATTAAAACCGGCCTTTCGGCCGGTTTTACTATTCTGTCATTTTTCGGCGAGGCAGAGGTCGCTTTCTTTTAGACCCGTATTTTTCAACTCTGTGTTCAATAAAATCAACCATTTTTTCAGCAATATTGATACCGGATGCCTTACTAATACCTTCTAGTCCTGGATTGGAGTTAACTTCAATAACTTTTGGTCCTTTTTTAGTCCGCAAAATGTCTACACCAGAAATATCGAGTCCCAAGACTTGTGATGCTTTAATGGCAATCTTTTTCTCTTCATCGGACAAGTCGGCGACACCCACACTGCCACCTTTGTGGAAGTTTGCTCTGAATTCGCCACTCTTAGCCACTCGCTCCATGGTTGCCAAAACTTTCTTACCAAGCACGAAAACACGCAAATCTTTTCCTTTGGCTTCTTTAATATATTCTTGCAAAGAAACAGGGCCACGTTCAGCTGTAGTTAAATATTCAACAATCGGTTTCAATGACCGTTCAGATTCCGCCAAGAAAACTCCACGTCCATGAGTGCCAAAAATTGATTTGATAATAACAGGGAAGCGGAACTCCTGAGCCGCTTCTTCTAAAATAGCCGGATCTTCGACGACCACAGTTTTTGGGACAGGGACTCCGAAATGATCCAGCATTTGTAAGGTTCTGATTTTGTTCTTAGCTCGGAAAACGCCGATATAGCCATTTAGTACATAAAAGCCGGCCAATTGGAATTGTTTAATGAGTGAAGCGTTGACGCTTGGATCTTTAGTAAAACCAGGACGAACAACAACAACATCAAAATCATTTGGATTTAAGGCTTTACCTTTGTAAGTCAATGTTTTTCCATTACCAAAAACTAATCCAACATAGGGGCTAAAGAGAACTTTAACTTTATGGCCTCGCTCACGGGCTTCTTTAATAACGCTTTTGGTACCAACAGCCAGCTGCTTGTTTGAGCTGACGAATGTGAGGATGGCGATATTCATATCGATCAAAGTGTAAAATGTTCTCTTGACTTGGTCAAGAGAGCAACTGATTGAAGATTTTTTGGAGACTTTCTCGATCTGGGGCTGTCATCATCGCCGCTCGATACTCTTTAATACCAGGAATACCTTTAAAATACCAAGATAAGTGCTTACGGAATGTTGGCAAATAATTTTCTCCGTACAAAGATAAGTGTAAATCGAGATGTTTATTAACTGTTTCGATCCGCTCGGTAAGACTTACAGGCTGAATCTCTTTGCCGGCTAACTTAGTTTCGATATCTCGGAAGATCCAAGGGTTTCCAAGAGCTCCTCGGCCAATCAGCGCACCATCACAACCGGTTTCTTCGATAGCACTTAGGAATTCATCGGCCGAAGTAATATCTCCATTGTACAACACCGGAATTGATATTTCATCTTTTGCTCTTTTAACAACTTCGCGATTTGCCCGACCGGAATATGCCTGAATTTTGGTTCGACCATGAATTGAGATTAGATCAGCTCCGGCTTCCTCAACAATTTTTGAAAATTCAATACATTCTTCGGGAGAAGACCAGCCAGCTCGCATTTTCACTGAAACAGGGACACTGACCGCAGCCTTGACTGCTTGGATGATTTTTTTAGCCAGTGGCGCGTCTTTCATGAGAGCTGCGCCGTTGAAGTTAGAAGTGATTTTGTAAACCGGACAACCCATGTTGATATCAATTCCGTCGGGTGCACTCGTTTCAACGATCATTGCTGCGGCTTTGGCCATAGTCTCAGGATCAGCGCCAAAGATTTGTTGGATCAATGGTCGTTCAGCGGGAGTGACTGCAGTCATCTTTAAAGTTTTTTTGTTACCGCGCACGATCGCCTCGCTAGAAACCATCTCACGCCAAACTAGTGGATTGGCCAGTGATTTGACCAAACGACAAAAAGCCGAATCTGTCATATCGGCCATTGGTGCCAAACCAATGATTGGGCGACTGGTTGAGTCCCACGAAAATGTCATAACGGCGGTATTGTTAGTGATTTTGTGTCTATTGTCAACTACGACTATTTTTCGTATTATATCAAAGTAAAACAACTATTATGAAAATGAATTCGACTTTGGGTTTTGTCTTACTTGGTATTGCTATGATGGCAGCAATTATTGTTTACGCGGCCATTAAGAGCAATGCACCTTCACCTTACGACGATTTTGCTCAGTGCATCACTGATCAAGGCGGTCAAATGTATGGTGCTTATTGGTGTCATAATTGTGCCAATACCAAAGACAGATTCGGTTCTTCATTTAAATACATCGATTACATCGAATGTTCTACACCAGGCTCAAACACCTTTGATCTTTGCCCAGATGTTACGGGTGTTCCAAAATGGACTAGACCGGATGGAGAAAATCTCGTGGGTGATGTTCCGTTGGAAAATCTAGCAGAATTTTACGACTGCCAGTTACCATAAATTATGATGAAAAAACAAAAGATTTTAATAATTATTTTTCTTATCGCCGCCACAATTGGTTTGGTGATCTCGATTTATTCCAGCTGGGCTCATTTTGATCCCGGCACACATGAAATTTGTAGTATCAATGATACTTTTAACTGCGATATTGTTAATAAGAGTGCCTACTCGGAAGTTTTAGGTGTTCCTGTAGCAGTTGTCGGTACGTTTGCTTATGCATTTTTCTTGTTCGGCTTATTGGTTTATCTCAAAACAAAAAATCAAACACTAGAAAGCTTATTGAAAGCCGGTTTGATTTTGGGAACACTGTTCGCTTTATATCTGACTTTTGTTGAGGCATTCATCCTCTACACTTGGTGTATTCTGTGCATGACTCAGCAAGTAGCTATAATCATCATGCTGATTTCAATTTTCATGATTACAGCGAAAGAAAAAGTAACAATTTCAACAACTGAAAATTAACTATGGAAAACCTAGAGTTCAACGAAGAAGATTTTTTTAAGGACGTTGCCTCGCGTGCTTTGGGAGAGGGTGTGGTCAATGAAGAAGCCTTTGATGAATTTGTTGAACAAGCAGTTCGTGAACATGAACGTTGGGGTGAATTACACGATGATAATGACCTCGAAGGTATTATTAGCCGGGTTCAAGACAGATGGCCGGAATACGAAGCCATGCTCGACCGTCAAGTAATTTAATTATGCAGATCCTGTTTTTCGGAGGCGTTGATGAAGTAACAGGATCTTGTTTTTTAATTAAGACGAAAAAAGGTAATTTATTGGTTGACTGTGGTATGTTTCAAGGAGAACGGGAAAGTTCAGTGAGAAATTTTGAACAATTTGATTTTGATCCAGAGTCGATTGATGCTGTTTTGGTGACGCACGGTCATATTGATCACATTGGTCGTTTACCGCTTTTGGTTAAATCCGGCTTTAGTGGTCCTGTTTTTTGTACACCACCGACTAAGTCGATAATGACTTTGATTTTGGAGGACACACAGCGAGTCATGGCTGAAAATGCAGAAAAGTTCGGTGATAAGATTTTATATTTGCCAGAAGACATTGTCACCTTAAAAAATCAAACCAGAGGAGTAAACTATCATACTCAAATAGAACCGTTGCCTGATATTAAAGTTATGTTTCATAACGCTGGGCATATTTTGGGCTCCGCTTATATTTCCATAGATTTCCCGGCAGAAGAAATGGCTAATGGTAAGCCGGCCAGATTTATTTTTAGCGGTGATATAGGTAATGATGCAGTGCCGATTTTGCCAGCCACTGAGCCGATTGAAACAGCCGATTATATTGTTGTTGAATCAACCTACGGCGATCGTGATCACGAACCAACCGAGGTTAGAGAAAAGAAACTCCAGGCAACTATTAAAACTGTCATTGGTCGAGGCGGCACTTTATTGATCCCAGCGTTTTCTGTGGAAAGAACTCAGGAGCTTTTGTATGCACTCGACGATCTGATCGACCACAAAGAAATTCCAGCAGTGCCAATCTATTTGGATAGTCCTTTAGCCATTCAAATTACAGAAAGTTATCGTCAGTTTAAAGATTACTTGCAGTTTGATCGGAAAATACTTAGTAGTCCAGATGCTGACTTTTTCTCTTTTTCAAACTTGAAGCTAACTTTGACGTCGGATCAATCAAAAGAAATTAATCATGATTTACGACCGAAAATAATCATTGCCGGTAGTGGTATGATTACCGGCGGCAGAATTTTGTTCCATCTTGAGCGTTATTTAAGTGATGAAAAAAATGGTTTACTGATTATTGGTTTTCAAGCCGAAGGAACTTTGGGTAGAAAAATCTTCGATGGAGCTTCCAAAGTACGAATTTTTGATAACGAGATCGATGTTCGTGCAAGCGTTGAAGCAATTGGCGCTTTTTCGGCTCATGGCGACAGAACAAAATTGGCCCGTTGGCTGCTGCCAGAGAACGGAGAACCGAAAAAGATTTTTTTAGTGCACGGCGATACTGAAGTTAAAGAAAATTTTAAAGAATTTTTACAAGATAAAACAACCGCAGAAATAATCATTCCGCAGTTTGCTGAAAATTTTGAACTGTAATGACTATTCGAAACAGACTTGCCAAGTGTCACAAACCTCTTGGTAGAAGTCAGCCGCTGAGGAATTAATTGGATCGAAGATAATTTCTTCTGTTTCGTACGGTGGCAGAGTTGAGGCCTTAAGAGCCTCATTTTTGATTGTTTTTTGAAAATTATTGGCCATAATTTCTATCTCTTTACCATTACTTACCAATTCAACCGAGTTTAACCAGCTGTAGTGAACAAAAGAAATTAAACCGCTGCTTTTGAAATTCAAATCACGAACGACAATCGAAATCGGCCCGTTTACTATCGCACGACCCTGAACTAAATTGATTTCCGGGTTGGTAGCACTCGTGCTGACAATTTTTAATTCTGATTTTGGTTCAAGAAATATTTCAGTTTCTGCAAAAGTAACTTTCGTAATTTCATCATCGGCTATAATTGTTTCACCTCGGAAAAATTCTTGACCACCACTTGTGACAGTAATCTGGGTCTCGATTCCATCACCTCCGACCCAACGATAACCAAATTGTTGGCCGACCAAAAGCAGTGTGGAAAGAATGGCTACAATGATTACCATCAGCGTGGTAGACTTAAACATATTTAACATTTTCTTTATGGCATTACTTGAATTCTTTGGTGATACTTGTCCACATTGTATCGAGATGAAACCAACCGTTGAAAAAATGGAGAAAGAATTGGGTGTTGAAGTAGAAAAATACGAGGTTTGGAATAACGATGAAAACGCAGTGAAGATGGCTGAGCACGACAACGGGCTTTGTGGCGGCGTGCCTTTCTTTTTTAACACCGAAAGCGAGAAATTTATCTGTGGTGCCACCGATTACGATGCTCTAGTCGCCTGGGCAAAGGGAGAATAACTAAATTCGCTCAACCCAATGAGGATCTACTTCGACAGTTAAGTCGAGGTAGATTTTTTTCTGAGTCACGGTTTCCAGTTCTTTTCGGGTAGCTTGACCGATTTCTTTAACACCACGACCGGCGCGACCGATAATCATTCTTTTGTATCGTTCCTCAGTGGTTAAAATTGTTGCTCGAATGTAGAGAGTACCATTTTCTCTTTCCTCAATCTCATCGACAACAACATGAACAGTGTAAGGGACTTCGTCACGAAGACGAAGAAACAGTTTTTCTCGAATCAATTCTGAAAGTTGTTCTTCTTTACTGATGTTGGAAACTTGGTGAGCCGGATAGAGGAAATCTCCTTCAGGGAGTTCCTCAAAAATCCAACGCTTCAATCGATCTAGGTTGTGACCTCTTTTGGCGGAGACTTCCAAAACTTCTTCAAATTCAAATTGTTCAGCCAGGTCTTTGTAAAAATCAAGATATTTTTTTGCCTTTGGTGAATCGATTTTATTGATAACTAAAAGTTTCGGCTTTTTAATGTTTTCGATTAGCTGTAAAGTTTGTTTTTCTTCGCTGCCAATTTGACGAGTTGGATCAACCACATAAAGAATAACATCAATATCTTGGAGAGCGTCTTCCACAAAACGCATTAATTTTTTTGTTAATTCATCTTTGGCTTTTTGCATGATTCCAGGAGTATCAACAAAAACAGCTTGACCGTCATCGGTAGTTAACACGCCTTGCATCGGTTGGCGCGTAGTTTGAGGTTTTGGTGTCGTGATGGCGACTTTTGTACCGACCAAGGCATTTAAAAGAGTTGATTTACCTACATTGGAGCGACCAATCATGACTACAAATCCTGATTTCATATGAAAATAATTTATGCGGATTATACTGTCTAATAATTTGAACAGTGGTATAGCCCGCTTTCTTCTGATAAAATACTAGCATGGCTTTCAAGAAGAAACAAAATTTTATCTCAATTTTTCCTCACGGACTCTTTGTTGAAGCGCTTTTAAAGAGCAAACCAGTTAAACAGGCTTTCTGCCGTGGCGAGGAAGGAGATTTTGTTTTACACCTTTTGGCCGATAACGATCTTACGGAATTACACTTGGCCGAGCCCAATAGTCAAGCCTTGATAACTCTTCATCTAAAATTGGATCTGCTTCGCCAATTTTCTTGGGAGGAATTCAAGGAACACTTTGCCGGGGAAGCAATTGAAACTCGTCTGAAAAGGACAGCCAACTGGTTGGAACAAAGTTTTGGTTTACATAAAAAGCGGAAAAGCCATGCTCGTTACTTACGTGATTTACCAACCTTTGATCGATTGAAAAAAAGACTTTCCAAAGTCAAATTACATGGCGAAGATTTTTTTCATGCTCTGGCAAGTTTTCGACCCGGCCAGTTTGATTTAATTTATCTAGGTCGTTTACTCGATGAACCGGAATTTTTACACCACGAAACATGGCCGGCAGCAATAAAATCCAGGTTGAGTGAGGAGGGAAGATTGGTTTTGTTAACCGATCAAGACGAGGATTACGTAGCCGAGCGACTTCATAGCTGTGGTTTGCGCCTCGGCGAGAGACATAATTTTGATCCGGAAATCAGCGCACTTGTTTTTCTTCCGGTTTTGGATCAAGATGCGGCTGTATGAAAGAAATTGAAGTAAAAATTTTGGACATCGATGTTACAGAAACAATGACACGAATTTTAGAAGCTGGCGCCGAAAAGACTTTTGATGGCACGGTTGACGTTGTTTTTTATGATTATCCTGGCGATACTCTTCGCACCCAAGGAAAAAGAATTCGTTTACGATCTTTTGGAGATAGAGTTGAGCTGACTTTTAAAAATAATCTGAGCAAAGAAAAATCTAAGATCGCCGAGGAATTGGAGGTTAATGTTTCTGATTTTGAAGAAGCAAAAGAAATTTTGGAAGCAATTGGCCTTAAACCGGTTTATTCTTATACAAAACACAGAGTTTCTTTTCATACTCCGGAAGTTAGTTTTGAGGTAGATTCAATTCCAGGTTGTCCGCCTTTTTTAGAAATTGAAGCGGCAACCGAAGATCAGGTTTTTGATTGGGTTAAAAAATTAGGTTTTGACGAAGTCCAGGCTAGGCCTTGGTCTGGAAACGAGGTTATTGAATATTATTCTTAAAGATACTCATGCAGAGCAGTTATTACTGGATATCTGCTGCTCAAGCGGCATTCGTTTTGAATAAAATTATTTAGGTCTGATTTAGATAACAGCCTTGTCTTGATTAAAAATACATTTCCAGATATACTGCTGCACGAATAAATATAATTATGACAAAACGAAAACAGTTGTTCGTTTACGCCTTGACCTTGATTGGTCTTGTTGGCGTACCAATGGCAGTTCTTGCCACTGAGGAAGCTGAAGCTGGACACGGTGGCTTTGGCATGACCTTCCTTTGGATCGCCGTGATCTTGATCGCAGCCAAGGTATCGAGTTTGGTTGAGAAATTCGGCCAGCCATCAGTTCTTGGTGAATTGGTCATGGGAGTTATTTTGGGAAACTTGGTTTTACTCGGGATTGATCTGTTTGAGCCAATTAAGCACGATTCAATCATTGGATTCTTAGCTGAGCTTGGTGTTGTTATCTTATTGTTCCAAATTGGTCTTGAATCAAACATTCAAGAAATGAAAAAAGTTGGAGTCAACGCTTTCCTGGTTGCGATTATCGGAGTAGTTTTGCCATTTGTTTTAGGAACATATGTTGTTGGTCCTTGGCTCTTGCCAGGCTTGAGTTCTAACGCTTATCTATTCTTGGGTGCATCACTTACAGCAACTTCGGTTGGTATCACTGCTCGAGTTTTCCAAGAATTGAAAAAACTGCAAACCAGAGAAGCACAAATTGTGCTTGGAGCTGCGGTGATTGATGACGTTTTGGGATTGATTATTTTAGCTGTTGTTTCCGCAGTTGCTACTGGTGGTGCAGTTTCCGCCGGTGTCATTGGTGTCATTACTGCTAAAGCGATTTTATTCTTGGTCGGTGCAATCATCCTTGGCCAATTACTAGCCCCAATTCTTAGCAAATACATGGCAAAAATTCAGGCCGGTGTTGGTATGAAATTCACTTTGGCCATTGCTTTTGCCTTACTCTTTGCCTGGGGCGCTTCAGAAATCGGTCTGGCCGCAATCGTTGGTGCGTTTGCTGCAGGTTTGGTACTTGACCCTGTCCATTTCCGTTATTTCAAGGATGCAAAAGTGGTTCGAGACGTTAAGAAAGCTTTGAAGGATGCAGACGCCAAGGATAAAACCGTGGCAGAAGTTTCAGCGGCGATTGAAGAGCATGCGCATCGTCACATCGAAGATCTAATTGAACCTGTTGCTTTCTTCTTGGTGCCGATCTTCTTTGTTTTTACCGGTATGGCCGTTAACTTGGAGACAATGTTTGATCCAAAAATTTTAGGCGTTGCTTTGGCAATCACGGTCGTTGCTATGATCGGAAAGATTTTGGCTGGTATCGTGGCCGGAAAGGTCAATAAGGTTTTGGTCGGGTTCGGCATGGTGCCTCGTGGTGAAGTCGGTTTGATTTTTGCCGCAATCGGTAAAGGACTGGGTGTTGTTTCAGATGAGGTTTTCTCTATCATCGTAATTATGGTGATTTTGACCACTTTGATGACACCGCCGATTCTGGTTGCACTTCTCAAAAGACAAAAGTAGCTTAATACGATAAAATATGGGCTAGCTTAGCCCTTATTTTATTTATGAAAGTTAGTACCGCATATTTTTTTCTTTTCACAGTGATTCTGGTCACGGTTATTATTTTATTGAGTCAGTCAACAAAGACAGGATCAATTGCCGAGGAAGAAAAAATAGTCGGTTGAAGTAGTAGATGTCAGCGGCGATAATTTGCGTTATACATCAGAATTTACTAACATTTAAGCCTATGTTTCATCCCGAAGAAAAACGACCAAAAGTTGGAGTAGCGGCCGTAGTTGTTAAGGAGGGGAAGGTTCTTATGGGTAAAAGATTGAATGCTCATGGGGCAAATACCTGGAGTTTCCCCAGCGGCCATTTGGAATGGAGTGAGTGTTGGGAAGAGTGCGCTCGCCGTGAAACAAAAGAGGAGGCGGACGTTGAAATAACTAACGTTCGTTTCTTGGCTGTAACCAATGATGTTTCTTATCATGAAGGCACACATTATCTAACAGTTTTCATGTTGGCTGATTGGGCGGCAGGTGAACCAAAAATCATGGAGCCGGATAAACAAATAGGTTGGCAATGGTTTGACTGGGATGACCTACCCGAGCCTTTATTTCTACCGGTCGCTAATTTGCTCGATCAGGGCGTCACACCTTTTAAAGATAAACTAAGCCTGGATGAGAGATTGGTTGTTAATGCCACCAAAGAATACGTGAAAGCTCGTTTGGCCGGGGAAAGTTCAGGCCATGATTGGTGGCACAGCTGGCGAGTTTGGAGAATTGCGCGCCAAATCGCAAACGTCGAAGGCGGCAACTATTTCGTTATCGAACTGGCGGCCCTTTTACACGATATTTCAGATTATAAATTGAACGGTGGGGACATGGAAGCCGGACCTCGACTTGCTAAAGAATGGTTAGTTCAGCAAAAAGTAAATTCGGAAGTTTCTGATCATGTGGCCGATGTCATCCGTCGTTTGGCTTTTAAAGGCGAAAGTGTCAGTGACACCATGCCAACGATTGAGGGAAACATTGTTCAAGATGCTGATCGACTCGAGGCAATCGGCGCGATTGGCATTGCCAGAGCTTTTGCT
>CAZYCR010000021.1:0-14593 GCA_964645815.1 uncultured Gammaproteobacteria bacterium | reverse complement strand
GTCTCCTATCCACTGTGCGCGTTGATAACTGAGGAAACCCTTCCCTAGTACGAGAGGACCGGGACGGACGAACCTCTAGTGTACCAGTTGTCCTGCCAGGGGCATCGCTGGGTAGCTACGTTCGGTACGGATAAGCGCTGAAAGCATCTAAGTGCGAAGCCGTTTCCAAGATTAGTTATCATTATGAGACCCCTTCGAGACTAGAAGGTTGATAGTCACCAGGTGTAAGTGCAGCAATGTATTTAGCCGAGGTGTACTAATAGGTCCAGCTCTTCGTTCACTGAGTACTCCTGAAAGAGTCTAGTGCGATTTCATTGTAAAAATTCTCATAGTTCTGGTGACACTTCCTAGTGGGTCACACCTGTTTTCCATCCCGAACACAGCAGTTAAGCCACTGGGGCCGATGGTAGTGCAGATGCGCGAGAGTAGGTGGTCGCCAGAACCATGGGAATTTTTTATTTAATCTTTCTGTTGACTGATCAGCTCTTTTGACGTATCATGCCCGGAAAGAATAGACCCTATGAGTACACGAATTGTTATTCTCGCAGCCGGTAAAGGCAAGCGAATGGGGGCCGAGATACCAAAACCTTTGGTCGAAATTGGAGGTCGCCCAATGGTGCGACACTTACTCGATAGCATTGAAGACAGTGGTATCGATGAAAAACCAATCTTAGTTGTTGCGCCTGATAGTTTGGAACAATTTTTTGAAGTTTGCTCTGATAAGGATTGTGAATACGCCGTGCAAGAAGAACAATTGGGAACCGGTCACGCGGTACAAATGGCACAAGACGCAGCCAATGGTGCAGAAAATATTTTAATCCTTTACGGTGATCATCCGTTCATCAGCGCCGATACTTTACAAAAGTTGGTTAATCTTAAAAAAGATAGCGACGCGGAGATTGCTATGCTTACGGTTAAGGTGCCAAACTTTTCTGGTGACTTTGTTGCCTTTGAGAGTTGGGGCAAAATGATACGTGACGAAGTTGGACAGTTGTTGGGAATTCGCGAGAAAAAAGATGCTTCAGAAGAGGAACAGAAAATTACTGAGCTAAATCCTGGTATTTACCTCTTTAATGCAGACTGGCTCTGGGAGCATTTACCGGAAATACAAAATAAAAATGCTAGCGGTGAGTATTACCTAACAGATTTAATTGGTATCGCCATCGATGAGGGCGCTCACGTGGTCACAACTTTGGCTGAACCATTTGAAGTGGTTGGCATTAACACTCCAGAAGAACTTGCTCGAGCAGAAAAGATTTTAGCCTAACAGAGACACCACTCTGACTTTTACGGGGTGGTGTTTTGATTTGTTTGTGTTACCATACTTTTATGCAGATTTTTAACGACATTGTAGGTGGACTCCGTGGTTTTAAGGAGAATTTTAGCCGACTTTGGCAGGCTTCTAAAAGTTCAGCTTTGCTTTTGATTGTTTTAGAAATTTTTCTTGGCTCAAGTATAGTTTTGGAACTGTCCTTACTTGCGCACCTAATTGATTCAACGATTGGAGCTCGTAGTATTGGCGTTTGGACTAGCGATATGACTCTTGATCTCCGGTATCAAGTCATACTTTTTATTATTGTGGTTATTGCCCTTCACCTTAAAGAACAATTTAAAGGATTAACTGCGAAGCTTGGAGCATCTATCAGAGAAGTTACCTTCATCGTAACCGTTGGGTTAGCTGCGGCAGTCTCTTCGCCAATTTTTTTAGGGTTAGCCATTTTTACCTACCCTATTATTTTGCAATTAAAAGCTAGAATCTGGCGAATAGTTTTTTCTTTAGCGGTAATTGCGATCGGTTTGAATGGTATTACTCAGATTTTACATCTCGCTGTCCGGCAGGACATCACTGTCGGTCAATTAATTTGGTGGGGTGGGGCATTGATGGCTCTTTGTGGTTGGCTGACCCTGGCACCGCATTTTAAGCAGGTAAATTAGCTAATTTTAGCCAATTGGGCTTGACAAAAGGCTATTTTCGTGATATATTTGTACCTTGTTCTTTGACATGCAAGGATTATATTTTGCATGAGATAGGCGCTTTGCACGGCATTTTGTGCTGTTTGAAGCGCCTGCCTCATGTTCGAGGCCAGCCGTTAGTCCGAGGCGTTCTTGGACGGCTTTTGTGAGACCGAGCAACTCGCTACTCACAGAAGCAACACGTAGAGAGGGAACCGAAATGGATCGCTACCCCGATCAGATGATGGCTCGTTTCGCCAAGTTCATGGGCGCCCTGCGCATCGCTGGGATGCCCGATCGCTTCTACCAGCAGCCCATCGACGACGTCGAGTTCCGTGAGTGGCTCGTCGAGCAGGTCAAGGAGAAGCTGGGACTCACCTACGAGGAGACCGAGACGCAGAAGGCTGCTCGTGAGCTCATGGGTGTCGACTTCCACGGCATCCCCGAGGTCGAGCGGTGCTGCGAGCTGACCGACGACCAGCGCAAGCAGGCCGAGGTGATCCCTGAGAAGATCATGGCCGACGTCCGTGCCATGACTCCCGAGGAGCGTACCAAGTACATCCTCGAGTGGGACACGGGCATCTCGCTCCTCGACGTGCGACAGAAGGCTCGCAAGGGGCTGTTCTACTCGCAGGAATGGTTCGACAACGAGCAGTTCGCCAAGCGCATCGAGACGGCTCGCTGGCGGCTCATCCGCAAGACCCCCGTCGAGGGCTCGTTCTCCAAGAACTGGAGCGATCAGGAGCGTCTCATCAACGGCCAGACCGACGAGATCCCCTCGTCGAGGTAGGTCGTCTACACGATGATCCTGCACTTCCACTCCACGGGAGAGCGGCTGTTCGAGACCTGCTACGTCCGCACCTGCGATGTCGGCTCGTACGGCTACCACGTCCTCGTCGGGTTCTTCGGCGGGGGCGGCCTCCGCGTCCACTACTGGCTCGACGACGATCCCCGCGACGACTTCGGCCTCTCCGCCGCTCGGAAGTCCTGACCCTCGTTCCTTGAGCTCTTGCTCCTCTTGAAACCTTGATCCTTCCGCCGTAGGCGCCTGCCTGTCGGCAGACAGGGATCGCTACCCAGCCTTCGCTAAAGCTACGGCGGGCAGGCAGGTGGATTTTGGAGCAAGACACGGCTCACTCACCCTTGGAGGGTACCCGCAACGACAATGTGGGTACCCTCCTTTTCTTTTTGCGTGGTAAAATAGTCACCGTCTTGTACCTGTGGGTACGGTTACGGCTTTACCTCACAAGACGCTCACTTTGAGCTCGTCGGAATATCGCCGTCTACGGATTGCGATAGCGTGCGATTCAAGGCAGAGAAACTTCTTGCCCCTTTCTGGTGGAGATGTTCTGTACTAGAACTGCTCCCGCATCAAATACAGGAGAAAGAGGATATAGGCCACATAGCGGCAGTAAACCTCGATTTTCGGTGTTATGGATGGAAACGGGCAACGTTCGTCGACTCGAACGGCAACCACGTCAACGTCGGGAACTTCGACGGGGACGGCCTCAACGTCAACAACTGGAACGACGACGATCCCAACGACAACATCGGCCTCTCCGCCGCTCGGCAGTCTCTCTCGCCTACAAGAAAGCGCCCTTATAATGGGGCGCTTTCGCTTTCTTCTTCGGTTTTCTCTGGTGCTTTGAGGTGCTTTATCCAACCGCCGAGCATCCGCCCGATTTCATCAATGTCCTGCTGGATCTTGGTATACTTTGCCATATCAAGCACCTTGGTGTCCTTCGCAATACGCACGAACACTCGCAGCATGTTGAGATCAACGCTCGCTTGTTCAAGCACGTCGATTTTCTCGGCTTTGTACAGAGCGCTCGCATGCAAGATCTTCTCGATCACGTCGAGGTTTACTTTCTCAACCCGCAGCCAAAGCGCATATCTGTCCTGTTTTGGTACACTCTCTCGCAGTCCGTAAACGTACAAATAGAGGTCGTAAGCCTTTTTGAAAATAGGGATGTCAAACTCGTCGAGCATAGTTTTGTTATGAAGATTTACCGCAACATTTTCTCCCAAATGATCGAACCATGTGCGCTATTTTTGGCTTGGGAGAAGTTTCGTAAGGGAAAGCGTCACCGCAAGGACGTTGCTCGTTTTGAGTTGGAGCTGGAGCCGAATATCTTTGCACTCCACCACGACCTTTCAAGCAAAACCTATCACCACGATGCCTATTCTGGCTTTTACATCACCGACCCAAAACAGCGACACATTCACAAGGCAACGGTGCGGGATAGGGTGGTACACCATGCCGTCTTTCAAGTTCTCAACCCAATCTTTGAGCCGACGTTCATCGCAAACTCGTTTTCTTGTCGTGTTGGCAAAGGCACGCACAAAGGCGTGCAAGCTATACAGCGGATGAGCAGAAAGGTCAGCCAGAACTACACACGGCCGTGTTACGCCCTCAAATGCGACGTGAGACGTTTTTTTGACTCAATCGACCATGATGTCCTCCTTGAGATTCTGGGACACCGTATCAAGGACGATGCCGTCATGTGGCTTTTGGAGCGGATTGTAAGGAGCTACATTTCCGAGTACGCCAATCTGTTTGAGCGTAAAGGCGTGCCCATCGGGAACTTGACTTCCCAGCTCTTTGCCAACGTGTACATGAACGAGTTTGACCAGTTTATGAAGCAGGAGCTCAAAGTGGAGCATTATGCTCGGTATACGGATGATTTTGTCGTCTTGCACCATGACCGAGACGCACTTGAACGACTCTTACCACAGATTGAGCGTTTTCTTTCCAATTGTTTACGTCTTCGTCTACATCCCAAGAAAGTCTGTATCAGGTCGCTGCATCAAGGCGTCGACTTTTTGGGCTACGTCGTACGACCGTATCATATTACCTTGAGGACTAGAACAAAACGAAGAATATTTAGAAAATTGAATTACCATTTAGCATTGTACAAAACTTCGGGGGGGGTGACAATAGCCGACTTGAGCAGTCTCTTAACTCGTATCTTGGAGTGCTCAAACACGCCAATTGTGGTAAGGTGAAAAAAGAACTGTTAAACATATATTGGTTTTTGAAATAATATGCGTATCATCACTGACTGGCATTTACATTCAAAATTCTCACGAGCCTGCTCCAAGGAATTAACGCTCGAAAATAATGCTCTTTGGTGCGAGAAGAAAGGCGTCGATGTTTTAGGAACGGCAGATTTTACTCACCCTGCTTGGTTTGCCGAAATAAAGAATAAACTTGAGGAGGCAGAGCAGGGCATGTTTCGATTAAAATCAGGCGAGCACAATAAAATTAGATTCATGATGACCACAGAGGTTAGTCAAATTTACAAAAAGAACGGAGCTACACGCCGAATCCATAATATTATCATGGCGCCATCGATCGAGTCCGTTGAAGACATTAACTTCTGGCTGGAGAACCGAGGTTTTAATTTAAAAGCAGACGGTCGGCCGATTCTCGGCATTGATTCAGAAGAGCTTTATAAACGTCTCAAAGATATTGATGAGCGGATTATTATGATCCCAGCCCATGCCTGGACACCGTGGTTTGCAATTTTTGGTTCAAAGTCTGGCTTTGATTCAATCGAAGAATGTTTCGGTGAGATGAGCCAGTATATCTATGCTGTCGAAACCGGACTTTCGAGTGATCCTTTAATGAACCGATCACTGTCTGCACTAGATGAGGTGATGCTTATCTCAAATTCTGATGCACATAGTCCAAGAAACTTTGGTCGTGAAGCCAATGTTTTCGAATTGGAACCGGGAGAAGCGACCTTTGATGAGTTTGTGAGGATTTTAAAGGAGAAAGATATCTCAAAATTCACCTACACAATTGAGTTCTATCCAGAAGAAGGCAAATATCATGCTGACGGTCATGCAGATTGCAATTTTTGGTGTAGTCCGGAGGATACTCGAAAGTTTCACGGAGAGTGTCCGCAGTGCAAAAAGAAGTTGACTGTGGGAGTTTTGAACAGAGTTTCTGAATTGGCTGACCGAGATATTCATGAAATGCCGGACGGACAAGTACCGTACAAGTCGATCGTGCCACTACAGGAAATTATTGCTGAATCATTTGGTGTAAAGTCTGCCGGAGGAAAAAAGGTGCAAGAGATGTATGAAAAAATGATCGAGAATATTGGCAACGAATTTACGATTTTACTCGATAGCTCGATCGATGCTATTGAACTGGGCTCAACCCCTATTATTGCTGAAGCTGTTCGCCGCGTACGCGCCGGTGAAATGCACATTCGTCCGGGGTACGATGGCGTTTTTGGTGATGTTTCAATTTTCAGTGAATCCGACCCACTACTGGTGGCGAGGCAAGAGAAGTTAATTTAAATATATGAATAATTCGGAAATAATGTTCTCCGTATAATAATTCAAGGTTAAACCTCGGTTTGAGCTAATGTTTACAACTGTAAAATCATTATTTCCACAGGTTACAACTTGATCTGCAATTATTAATTTGGTGAAATATATGTAAGGACGCATCTAACTCAATGTTAATAAGGTGCGTTTTATGTTTGAAAATGAAGCTGAAATAAGCGAAGTATTTCACATTTATAATAGGGGAGTTGATAAACGTGAGACTTTTATTGATGACAAAGATCGACAAAGATTTTTAGATGGACTTGTAAGGTTTAACCTTGGAGATGATGAAAGAAATAAAGCTGTTAAAATCATATCATTTTCTCTTCTGCCGAATCATTATCACCTATTATTGGAGGAGGTATTCGAAGGAGGGATATCCAAGTTTATGCAGCGTTTAGGTACCGGATACACTATGTATTTTAACAAGCGGTACAAACGTACAGGTAGTTTATTTGAGACATCATATAAATCTCTACAAATTCAAAAAGAGGCTCATTTTTTGCATATTTCCCGGTACATTCATTTAAATCCTCTCTCAATTATTCAGCCTAAATGGAAGAGTTTAGGAGTCAAAAATATCGATAGAGCTAAAAGATTTCTAAATAATTATAAATGGTCGAGTTACACATCCTACATCGGAAAAAAGGAAATCATTCCGATTGACAAGAAAAGAGTTTTAGACAGTTTTAAAGATGAGAATGATTATGAACAATTCATCGTATCTTGGATAAATGATTTTTATCGTTTAAATTGAACCTAGAACAGAGGTTTAACCTTTTTTATAATGAAGACAAATAGAAAAGGCGGCCGAGGGGTCGCCTGAGGGCTCAGAAGTCCAGTCGGAATTCTTTGCCATAATCCTTGAATCCGAGCTTGGCGTAGAGTCGGTGAACTTGTGCTCTCGATGATCTACTGGTCGCGATCAGCTTATAGCAGCCGCAGTCTTCCGCCTTCTCGATCGCGGCTCGAATCAGTCCAGTGCCGAAACCGAGGCCTTGCCGATCCTTGCGAATCCGCAGGTTCTCCATGAGACCGAGCGGCTTCATGTGATCGTCGTTCTTCATGATGTAGAGACGAACGCTGCCGATTTCTTCTCCACTCTCATCTAGAAGAGCAAACCTGAAACCACGACAATCAGCTAACGTTTCTTTGACTTCCACAGGTTCCTCCAAAAGTCCAAGCCATCTTAACCATTTTCCTAAATTTAGGCAAAATTATTTTAAAAAAATCCCCGATCGCCCCTTGATGAGCCTCCTGAAGAGTCTCCTCCTGGAACGACGGGGATTTTAATTGTAAGACTATTTCTTGCGACGTGCAGTCTTGCGCTTCTTAGGAGAGGCTTTACGCTTCTTAGGAGCGGCCTTGCGCTTAGCTGGCTTCTTTGCGGCCTTCTTCTTAGGAGCTGCTTTCTTTTTCATGGTCTTGCGCTTTGCAGGCTTCTTAGCAGCTTTCTTTTTAGGAGCTGCTTTACGCTTTGCTGGCTTTCTTTTCTTAGCTGGCATAATATTTTTTTCTCCTTTCTTGCATCGTGTGATGCAGTGTCATCTAGGAACGTTCCATCGACCTTGGAATTTTTTGTTCAAAGATGCGTGCAAAATTTTTTGTATGATAAGCACGTGCTTTTCACCATTCAAAAAATTGTTACATTAAAATTATATCTCTGTTGAAATAAAATGAGAATAAAAACTACAAAAGTTATCAACACGCAATAATTTTTTATTCTGCAACTTCAACTGGAGTTCCAACTTCGGCCCAATTAAAAATCCATTCTGCATTTGCAAGTGCAACGTTTACACACCCGTGACTCATGCGATGACCAAAGTTGTTGTGCCAGTAAGCTGAGTGAATATAAAGATGTGGTCTAAAACGTAAATTATATTTTACGTTTGGTAGAGAATAGTTATTTGGATTACCCGGACCATAATTCCAAGTGTAATCATGCCAAAGTAATTTATCTGTTACCTTTGTTACTCCAAGCGGTGTTGGGAAAGCCCAAGTACCGGTTGAAACCAGAAAAGAGTTAATTAAAACCCCATTTTCATAGGCATAAAGTGTTTGATCACTGATATCAATTTTAATATATTTGCCAATTTGCTGGTTGCTGATAGGGGTCGAGGACATAGCTAAAATTCCATCAGCATTACGATTTTTGATAGTAGCCAAAGCAACGCCGCGCTCAAGTTGATCGTCAAATGGTTTTACAATTGTGGCAGTAGCGCCGGTAAGCTCGTAAAATTTTATAAGACCGTGTTCATGTTTATTTGTTGAAACACCGATTTCATCTCGGTTATCACCATCAACATCACCGCTAGAAACTGCAATACCATTTTCGTAATTATCAAAACCCTGAAGAGCAATCATGAATGATAGATGATCGTTTCTAAAATCAAACGCGACGACTGTTGGATCACCTTTTCCCATGCGACCAGAAATTATTTCTTCCGTACCGTCACCATTAAGGTCACCTGTTGCAACACTTGCACCCGTGTCTTCAAAAGCACTACCGGAAAAAATTTCATACTTCATTGCACCATTCGGTGAAAAAACTTTGATATGTGGACCGCCGGTTAAACCTGCACCAGTAACTATATCGTCATTACCATCGCCATCGACATCACCACAGGCAACGTTGACACCACCTCGGAAAGCTTCGCTATAGGCAAAGAAACCTCCGTCGTAAAGAGGAATGCCGAAAGCATCAAAAATTCTAACATGAGGCCCGCCGCCAAACATTGTACCGGTGACTATTTCAGTCGTGCCATCACCTTCGAGATCACAGGCAGTAACTGTTAAACCATTTTTGTATAATTCGCCATAAGCGACAAATTCACTTATCAGAGAACCGTCTTGGCGATAAATTTTGACTTCAGGTGATAAACCTGGACCAGAGCCGACGATTATTTCTTCTACGCCATCATCACCTAAATCGGCTGCTGTAACACTACCTGTACCACGATAGTCCTCACCAAATGGATAAAAAGAAGAAACGACTGCGCCATTATCGTCAAATAGTTTGACATTAACTTCGGCAGTGGCAGCTTTAGCTATAGAAGGGATAAAAAAGAGAAATATCCCGAGGGGCAAGATAAGGTATTTCATACACGTTAGTTTCCCTAAGTTTACCACAAATTGCCCATTTTTGCCTTGACATCTTACAGGAAATCATGTAAGATATTGCCACATTGTTGAATTCGGGCCTGTAGCTCCCTCCTTCGCTCCTTCGGAGCTTCGGAAGGGCAGGCAGTTGGCACGAATGCCAACTTCGCTCGTGAATAAATATCATGGGCCTGTAGCTCAGTTGGCTAGAGCATCTGATTTGCAATCAGAGGGTCAGGGGTTCGAATCCCCTCAGGTCCACCAAAAACACTCCAGTTGATCTGAAGTGTTTTTGTTTTAAGCCAGCCAACTGCTTGGCTGGCGAGGGATTCGAACGGCCGGAGCCATATGCTGTCAGCAGACAGCATAGCGAGGCCCGGGCCTGAATCCGAGCTTCTGCAGAAGCGAGAGATGAAGGCGAATCCCCTCAGGTCCACCAAAAACACTCCAGTTGATCTGAAGTGTTTTTGTTTTAAATTAATTTTATAATTATTCGTTCCCGTATTCATCAAACCCGGCGTAGGGTCGCAAGAGATTCATACTAACTAAATTATAGTCGTCACTGCGCTCCAAGCCAAGCTGCCAGAGATTAACACTGTCGTCCATCTTAGCTTCTCGATTTTTTACGAGGATAATTAACTGTTGATTATCGTAGCCGAGCACCTGAAATTCGGCGATAGCCTCGGGGCCTAAAAGAATCGTCCCGCCACGAGCGTAAGTAGTACGATAGAGTCGTTCAAAACTGTAATTGGCAACGTTGTATTTATAAATACTAACTAGGTTCTGTTGCAGGTGTTGGTCATAAGCAGACGCTGCAAAATAAAAGACATCCTCATCGGCGGGATCAGCTAAAATTTCACCAATTATTGTTTGTCCTTTGGTAAGTTTCTGAATATCCGTTTGAGCTTTTTCAAAATCTTTCCAATTTGCTTGTTGTATAGTCGCAAAGTTTGTTATTTGTGGCTCATCAATTATTTCAACAATTTCTTCTTCGATAACCTCCTCATTGTTAGCTTCAGGTTCATCAACCATGGGTTCAATATAAACAACAAAAACAACGGTCACGATAATAAAAATCAGCGCTGCCCAGAGGTTGGCTGAATTTTTGCTTTTATGAGGAGTAGACACTTGGATTTGCTCTTCGAGAATTTCAGACATACTTACATATTGATTGCCCTCCGTGAATTACGGTCATATTTTACGTGAAATTAAAATAAAAACAAGTGTTTTGAGGTTATTTTTTTAATCAGAAACACCCGGTTGCCCGGGTGAATTTGGATTAAGTTAGAAGATGTCCGCAGTATTGTCGGTAGCCGTACCGTATGGATCATTAATGTCGAATATGAGACCCACATTTCCGATAGATGGTTCATCAGAAAATTGAGCACCGTCGCTGTTATCGATTAAATGAGCATAACCAATAAGTTGCAGTTTGCCACTATCGTAAGAAACAATTCCGTATTTATAAGCGTAAGGTTCTCCGTTTAAGAACCAATGTTCTTCACCATCGTATCCGTTATAGTCATAACTCGTAGTTTTCTTGTAGATTCGCTCAAAAGAATAATCGGTCATATTATATCTATAAACACTTGCCAATACCGATCTTGTCTCTTTATCTACCGCATAGGAAGAAAAGTAGTAGATATTTGCATCAGTTGGATCTTGAATGATGCCAGATTCTATTATTTGTCCTTCGCCAAGAGCCTGAATATTTTTTTCAGCTCTTTCAGTTTCTGACCATTCATCGCGAAGTAGGAAGTTATCATTTGTCGCGTCATTTACAACAACTTCATTATTGTTTTCATCGATCATTACTTCTCGATTTTCTTCGTTACCGATAATCATCTCAGGCGATGACTTAAAACCGACAAAGACGACGATGATTATTGCCACGACCAAGAGGCCGACAATGATCGCAACATTAGAATTATTTTTTGTCATAAACTATTTAATTTTATTTGGAATTTTTTTATTGTCCAGGAAGGCTAGAATATTCTTGGCAGCTGTTCGACTCATAGCTTGGCGAGTTTCGACTGTAGCTGATGCCGTATGAGGTGTCAAAATTGTATTATTTAGCTTTCGGAGTTCAAAGTGATCACGCGAATTACAATCAATCGCTGGTTCACACTCATAAACGTCGAGTGCTGCGCCGGCAATTTCACCTTTAGCCAAAGCACGGACTAAAGCTCCTTCATCGACTACTGGACCACGAGAGGTATTTACCAGGTAAGCCGTTTTTTTCATGGCCTTAAGCTCTTTGGTACTAATTAAGTGCCTGGTTGAAGGCAGTAGCGGCACATGCAAACTCACAAAATCCGCTTCTTTCAACAGTTGCATCTTACTGCGATATTTGGCTTTGTATTTTTTCTCAAGACTGAAATTTCGTTCAATATCGTGGTAGATAATTTTGACGCCAAAACCGTCGTGCAGTCGCTTAATTACTCCTTCACCAATTCGACCGGTACCAATGACGCCCAAAGTTTTGCCATAAACATCAGTTCCCAACAAAAGCATTGGGCCCCAGCCTTTATATTTTTTCGCCCGAGTGAAATCATCAGTTTCTACAATACGATGTGCCAGAGCTAAGATCAAACCGACCGTATGCTCGGCTACTGACTCAACAATTTCCGGTCCTGGTGCATTGGTGACTACAATTTTTCTTTTCTTAGCTTCCACTAAATCAATGTTATTGAACCCAACGGCGTAGTTGGCGATCATCTTTAGTTGCGGACCGGCTGCGTCCATGATCTCAGCGTCGATTTTGTCGGTGAGAATTGAGAGAATGATATCAGCGCCGGCGACTCGTTTTAGAAGTTCTCGTCGAGGAATGATTTGGTTTTTCTCATAAATCTCAAGAGCAATATTCTTGCGCTTTTTGAGCATTTTTATGCCTTCATCCGGAATCAGGCGGGTAACAAAGATTTTTGTTTTAGGCATAAGTTACATTTCTTCAAACTTGAGAGAATTAATAATTGTTTCCCAACCCTCATTGTCTTCAGTGGTTTCGGTCAGGTAGTCAGTGAATGAGATAGAAAAACTGGCACCTTGTCCTTCACCACTGTAGATATAAGTATAAGTTTCGTCTGTTACAGGCTCGGATGGTGTAGAGAGCATATCAAGAAGCTCTTCAGTATGATAAACCGTGTAATTTCCTTGTTTAACGTAATCAACTTCTCCTAATGCTTGGGTTTCGAATGCCGGGCTTAAAGTGCTGAATTTTACTGAGACAAGAGATGGTCCGGATCCGTACGCGTTGAGATACCTGATTGGTACCGGACTAAGATCGATATAGGTATAAAGATCCTCGTAATGTCGAGCTGCATGCCAGCCGACAGGGTATTCAAATTCAACCGTTTCTAGGAATGTCATGCTCTGTGTAGCTCCTGCTTTAACACTTTCCTCTTCAATATCAACTTCCTTGTTTTCATCGAGAATAGAGATTTCTTCAGGCTCAGCGGATTCCGGTCGAAGAGCTAGAACAATTACTATAATTGTTAAACCAACAATTAGGGCTCCCATGATGATGAGCAACCATTTTGGTGAGTGACACTTTGGACAAGATTCTGCAGCAGACATCGGCTGCATTTCTGGTGTTGTTTTGGGCATAAGCTCGATTAAATATTCTTAATTTTAATTTTTTTCATGAGGGCCTGGGTTGGCCAGGAAGTGAGAATTCCAATTTTAGCTCCATAAGATTGAATCACCGATTCAGCATTTATGATTCCAATCTGCAAAGCCTCATCGATTCCTTTGCCAGCGATCAAAGATGAAACCAGAGCCGAGCCAAAAGCATCGCCAGCTCCGGTACGGGAAACCGTTTTTAAATTTCGTGGTCGTGCAAACCAGATCGTACCATCGAGCGCCGCATAAGCACCATTAGGGCCATTGGTAATCACCACAGTTAAACCAGGGAGAGCAATTTTTTCAACAAGTTTTTTGACATCTCTGGTCGAAAGGCGAGTAAGTAATTGCGCTTCTTCCATGTTCAAAATCAGAACGGTTAAATTTTTTAAAATTGGTGACAGTACTCGTAAACCCTTTTTCAATTCCTGTGCTCCAGGATTATAAACTAGTTTTATCTTATTTTTTTTGGCAAATTGAGCGATTTTTGTGGCCAAAGTCGTATTACCGGCCAGGGAAGTCAGGTAGATCCATTCAGTTTTCATCTTATTCCATGGCATTTCATTAACATTAAATTCAGCACTCACACCCCGATGTACCAAAACAGTTCTCTCACCATCGACTGTTGTCAGCAGAGTGCTATAGCCACTATAGGCTTTCTTTACAACCGTCAAAATTGAAATGTCTACTCCGTCGAGAGCAAGTCCATTCAATATGTCCCGGCCTGATTCATCATCACCCAATCTAGTGACAATGGCGGTTTTTAAATTTGCTAAACGACGAAAAGTTGCTGCCGAATTTGTACCACCACCGCCGGTTGTTAAAACCATTTTATCAACGTCGATTTTACTTCCCAGCGCAACACATTCACCAATGCCAGTTGAAAATTTCTCTGATTTAATTAATCGAAAGGCCTTTGAGACCAGAAAAACATCTCTGGTCGAGGAACCGATTGTGATGACGTCGTACATAATTAAAGTTCTTTTGTTTTGTAACTTGGTCGAGCCTTGATCCTTCTAGTAATTTCAGTACTAGACAGTAATCCGGCCGTTGGCCCAATTTTTTCAACAACCGAAGCGGCATTAACTGCACCCCATTGTAAAGCGCCATCGTGTTTTATACCTGAAAGCAAAGCGCCCAAAAAACCGGTCGCAAAAGCATCTCCAGCACCGGTTGCTTCTTGGCGCTTTCCAGGGAACATTGGCGCATAACATAGATGTTCACCTTCATATGCAAAAGCTCCATTTTTTCCATCAGTAATGACAACAATTTGGGGTCCAAGTTTTTTAAGAGCTCCCATCATGAACTGCATGGTCTCTTCTTGTTTAAGATTGAGGAGCGTTTGTGCTTCGACTTTGTTTAAAAAGAGAGCATCAGTTAGTTTTAAAAGGGAAAAGAGTTCTTGTGATCTCTCTTGGATTTGCACTGTACCAGGATTAAAACTAATACGGATATTTGTTGATTTTCTGAGTCTTACTACATCTTTGTAAAGGTTTTTGTAGCCCTCACCCAGTTCGGAAATATGAATCCACTTACTTCTTGGTAAATTCTTTGGTAGTCGATATTCACCTCCATTATG
>CAZYCR010000020.1:12374-15272 GCA_964645815.1 uncultured Gammaproteobacteria bacterium | reverse complement strand
TCTATTGCCGGCCGTTTGAACGGTGCCGATATTGCAAGAACTGAGATGATTTCTGACGGTAGCATTCCATTGCATAACCTTCGAGCTGATATCGACTTTGCTCGAGTTAGAGCCAATACCATCTACGGTGTGATTGGAATCAAAGTTTGGATCTATCGTGGTGAAGTCTTTGAGAATGAAGAGGCTGGTCAAAAAACTATTGAAAAACCAAAACGTCGCGGTCACAATGACCAACGTTAAATAAACCATTGCTATGTTGATGCCTAAGAAAATGAAATTCCGCAAGCGTCAGAAACGACGCTCAAAGGGTGATCGAATTGCGACTCAGAAGACGCAAGTAGCTTTTGGTTCTTATGGTTTGAAGGCAACGACTGAGTCTTGGATCACAGCTAGACAGATCGAAGCAGCACGTCGTGCTATCACTCGTTATGTCAAGCGTGGTGGTAAGGTTTGGATCAGAATCTTCCCAGATCATCCTGTGACTGCTCACGGAGCTGAGTCTCCAATGGGTAAAGGAAAGGGTGCAGTTGATTACTACATGACTCCAGTTCGTCCGGGCACAATTTTATTCGAAATGGATGGAGTTCCAGAAGATCAGGCTCGTGAAGCGCTTCGTTTGGCTGCCCATAAACTACCTTTAAAGACAAAGTTTGTTTCTAGAGCATAAAAGTATGGATTTCAAGGACATAAAAGACAAATCAGCTAAAGAGCTGCAAAGAATGTTGGCAGAAGAAAGAGGTCGTTTGTATGACCTTCGCTTGAAGTCAGCAGTTAATCAGTTAAAGAACGTGCGTCAAATTCGACAAGCACGAGCAAATATTGCTCAGATGATGACACAACTTTCAACTCTTAAGTCTGAAGAGACGATTTCTAAAGAAAGCTAATGTATGGAAAAGAATAATCAAACAAATCGACGTCGCTTTGTAGCAACTGTCGTGTCCGATAAGATGGACAAGACGGTCGTGGTTAGAGTTGATCGAACAATCGCCCATGAAAAGTATGGCAAACGCTATACTGTCAGCAAGCGTCTTAAGGCACATGATGAAGGCAACACAGCTAAGGTTGGCGATCAAGTAATTATTGAAGAAACAGCTCCAATGTCTAAGGACAAACGCTGGAGAATTGTAAATCAAACAAAGTAATATGGTGCAGCACAGATCAATGTTAAAAGTAGCGGACAATACTGGGGCTAAGAAGCTTCAGGTTATTCGTGTACTTGGCGGTTATAAAAAGCGATACGCTCGTATCGGTGATGTTGTGACTGCAGTTGTAAAAGAAGCTGTGCCTCACAGCACTGTAAAGAAGAGTGATGTTGTTCACGCAGTTTTGGTTCGTGTCCGAAAGGAAACTCGTCGCGCTGATGGTTCATACATCCGTTTTGATGAAAATGCTGCTGTGATCATCGATCAGAAATCAAGAGAACCAAAAGGAACTCGTATCTTTGGACCAGTGGCTCGCGAATTACGAGCAGAAGGTTTTACTAAAATTATTTCTTTGGCGCCAGAGGTGCTCTAAAAGTTTTTATGAAGATTAAAACAGGCGATAATGTCCGCGTGATTGCGGGAAAAGAGAAGGGAAAGACTGGAAAAGTAGTCCAGGTTTTTCCAGCTCTCGATAAAATCGTTATTGAAAACGTGAATACTGCTGTTAAACATCTAAAGAAACGAGGTAGCACTGCCGGACAAAGAATTGAATACAGCTCACCAATTAATGTTTCTAATGTCCGTTTGATTGGTAAAACTGGCGAAGGTAGAGTTGGATTCAAGTTTATTGATAAAGACGGTAAGAAAATTAAAGTTAGAGTCTTGAAAACCAAAAAAGGTAGTGAAGATTTAGAATAATATGAGTATCCTTAAAGAAAAATATCAAAAAGAAGTCGTATCGGCATTAAAAACCGAGTTCTCCTTGAAGAATAATCTTCAAGTTCCAAAGATCGTCAAGGTCACCTTGAACTCAGGTTTGAGTGCAAAACGAGATCCAAAGTTTATTGAGGTTATCGTTGACACTTTGACCAAGGTTTCTGGTCAAAAGCCGGTGCTTACCAAAGCTCGTAAATCTGAGTCAGGCTTTAAGATTCGTGAAGGCATGATTGTGGGAGCGATGGTAACTTTACGTGGTGCTAGAATGTGGAGCTTTTTGGACAAGTTGGTCAACGTCTCCTTTCCACGTGTTCGTGACTTCCGCGGTATTCCTCAGTCAGCGGTTGATAAGGATGGTAACTTCAACTATGGTTTTAGAGAAAATCTAGCATTTCCAGAAGTTGATCCAGATGCAATTGAAAACCTTCACGGACTACAGGTTTCAATCACAACTACAGCCTCAACTCAGGCTGAAGGCCTAGCACTTTTTACCGGACTAGGATTCCCATTTAAGAAAGCAGAAAAATAAATATGGCAACAGAAAATCAAATTGTTAAGTCTCAAAAGACGCCAAAATACATGACTCGTCATGTCAATCGATGTTGGCGATGCGGTCGAAACCGCGCTTACATGCGTACTTTTGGTATTTGCCGTATTTGTTTCCGGGAACTCGCCAATCGGGGAGAAGTCCCAGGAGTTAAAAAAGCTAGTTGGTAAGTAGCATATGATGACAGACCCAATCTCAGACATGTTGACTCGTATTCGCAACGCCGCCATGGTCAAAAAGACCAAGGTTGAATTGCCAATGTCAAAGATTAAATACGCAATTGCTAAAATTTTAGAAAACGAAGGTTATCTAGAAGCAGTTGAAGTTTTTGATCAGGCCGGCAAATCAATGTTGCGCTTTAATATTAAATACGACGAAACCAGACAACCAAAAGTAACTTCTTTGAAGCGAATCAGTACTCCTGGACGACGCGTTTACAGAAAAGCCGATGAAATGCCAAAGGTATTATCAGGTTTTGGTCTTGCGATAGTT
>CAZYCR010000020.1:0-12364 GCA_964645815.1 uncultured Gammaproteobacteria bacterium | reverse complement strand
CAAATGGTCTAATGACTAGCATTGAAGCAAAGAAACGAAGACTTGGTGGTGAAGTAATTTGTGAAGTATTCTAAGCATATGTCACGTATTGGAAAGAAAACAATCAAAGTTCCTGCCGGTGTAACAGTTGAGATTAAGGATCTCGATGTCACTGTTAAAGGACCAAAAGGCGAACAAACACTTCGCTTGCATCCGCATGTCAAAGTTACCGAAGAGACCACAGAAGATGGTAAAGAATTGGTTGTAACTGTTTTGAATCCAGCGGAGGATAGTGCAGTTTGGGGTACAATGCGCGCTTTAGTAGCAAACTTGGTTACAGGCGTTACTGAAGGTTTTACCAAGCAGTTGGAACTGAATGGTGTTGGATTCAGAATGAATTTACAAGGTCAAACTTTGGTGATGACTCTCGGTTTCTCACATGAGGTGCGTTATGAATTACCAAAGGATGTAACAGCCGTAGTTGAGAACAATGTTCTTACTTTAACTAGCACAAACGCTCAGAGTGTTGGTCAAACTGCTTCTGAAATTCGTGCTTTAAAGAAACCAGAACCATACAAGGGAAAAGGCTTCCGTTATGTCGATGAGCATGTAAGACGCAAAGTCGGTAAGGCGGCCAAGACTGAATAATAATATGAAGAACGAATTTCAACACAAAAGAGCTAAAGCTATTCGTCGAGCACAACGAACTCGAGCTAGCATTAAAAGCGGTCAAAAACCTCGCTTGCATGTTTATCGATCTTTGAGACATATTAGTGCTCAAATTATCGATGACCAGGTTGGTAAGACTTTAGCTGCTTCATCAGATAAAGCGATTGATACGAAAGGTAAGAAACCGGTTGAAATCGCAGCCTTGGTTGGAACTGATATTGCTCAAAAAGCTGTAGCTGCTGGTATAGTCGAGATTGTTTTCGATCGAGGACCATTTAAGTATCACGGCCGCGTTAAGGCCTTGGCTGAAGCAGCTCGTGAAGCTGGACTACAATTCTAAAGCGTATGACAGAAGAAACGAACAAAATTGAAAAGCGAAATTTTGAGGATCGTAAGCCTCGAGGTCGCGGTGGAAAGGGAGGCAATCGCGGTCGACGCGGTCGTGCTCCTCGTGAACCACGTGAGTTCGAGCAAAAGATTCTCGATCTAGCCCGTGTTACTCGTGTGACCAAGGGTGGAAAGCGTATGCGATTCCGAACTTGTCTTATCATTGGTGACAAAAAGGGAAGAGTAGGTGTTGGTATTGCCAAAGGTGCTGACGTCGCGATTTCAGTTGAGAAAGCTTTCCGACAGGCAAAAAAGAATTTAACTACCGTACCAATTGTTCACGGAACTTTGCCTCACGAAGTAAAGATGAAATTTGGCGCTGCTCATGTTATGCTAAAGCCAGCTCCTGAAGGAACTGGATTAAAGTCAGGTGGAGCTGCTCGCGTAGTGCTTGAATTGGCAGGAATCCCAAACGCAGTTTCTAAGATTTTGGGTTCAAACAACAAAGTTAACAACGCAAGAGCTACATTTGCTGCACTCAAAAGTTTAGAAAACAGCAACTTGGATTTTTCTCCAAAGAAAAAAGAAAAGAAGGCAGAGAAACCAGTTGAATCAAAAAAGACTGATAAATAAATATGGCGATTACTTTACACAACCTTGGACCAAGCAAAGGGGCTAAGACTTCCAAAAAAAGAATTGGACGTGGTTTGGGTTCTAAAGGTACAACTGCCGGTCGAGGTCAAAAAGGACAAAAGTCACGTTCAGGTGTAAGTGGCTTGAAGCGTTTGGGAATGAAGAAGATAATGCTTTCAATGCCAAAATTACGTGGTTTTAAGTCAGGAAAACCAGAAGCAGCTGTTGTTAATGTTGAAGACCTTGCCAAGAATTTTGGTCAGAACGAAATTGTCAGCTTGAAGACCTTGAAGGATAAAGGTTTGATTCCAGCTATGAGCCAGAAAGCAAAGATTTTGGCTGATGGAGAAATTGAGGTCGCTTTACAAATCAAAGGATGTGCAGTTTCAAAGACTGCCGCAGAGAAAATTTTAAAGGCCAAAGGAAAAATTGAGGCCTAACTTCTTAAAACCCTATGGATACCTTGCGCCGTATTTGGAAAATCAAGGAGCTTCGTAATAGTTTGCTCTTTGTTGTCTTTTGTTTAACGATTTTTAGAGTCGCTGCTCACATTACGGTCCCTGGTGTTGATCCATCTGGTCTTTCTGATCTTTTGAATAACAACCAATTCTTGGGACTCTTGAACATGTTTTCAGGTAACACTCTGCGTCAGTTTTCAATTGTGGCGCTGGGAGTTGGTCCTTACATTACCTCTTCAATTATTTTCCAGCTTTTGGGCATGATTTTCCCATCTATTGAAGAAATGCAAAAGGAAGAACGTGGTCGACAAAAGATAAATTCTTGGACCCGCTGGGCAACTGTGCCCTTGGCCTTCATTCAAGGCTTTGGTGTGATCACTTTGTTGAACCAACAAAGTGTCTCAACTGGTGTTGCCATTGATATCAGCGGTTTCACTTTGTTCGCCGCCTTGCTAACAATGGCGATCGGTACAGTTTTCTTGATGTGGCTAGGTGAATTGATTTCTGAGCGAAATATTGGAAACGGAATTTCAATCATGATCTTGTCCGGCATTATTGCTGGTTTGCCTGGTTTTATTCAACAAACAGTTTCAACCTACACCTCAGCAGATTTGTTCAACATTGTTCTCTTCCTCTTGCTCACCATTGTGACTATTGTTGCCGTGGTTATTATTAACGAAGGACAGAGAAATATTCCAGTTCAGTATGCTCGTGGAGCAAATGGTGCCAGTGGTAAGGTGTCATCTTCATTACCGCTACGGGTTAACATGGGCGGTATGATTCCAATCATCTTTGCCATTGCTTTGATTGTCTTCCCACCGCTTCTAGCGCAATTTTTCTTGCAAGCAAGAACTGCATTTATTCAAGACATCGCGAAATTTACCTTGGAATTATTCGGTAACTCACTCTTCTACGCTGTTATTTACTTCCTTCTAGTCTTTGCCTTCACTTATTTCTACGCTTCGGTTATCTTCAAACCTGAAACCGTGGCCGAGAATTTGCAAAAGCAAGGTGGTTTTATTCCAGGAATCAGACCAGGCGAGCAAACTGCCAAATATCTAAATTGGGTGAAGAACAGAATTTTGTTGGCCGGTGCAACTTTCCTTGGCTTGATCGCCATTTTACCGTTAATTGTGCAGGAGATTACTGGTAGTCCAAATTTGGTTGTTGGTGGTGCTTCTATCTTGATTATTGTGGCCGTTGTCATTGATATGGTGAAGCAAATTGAGGCTCAAGTTACCATGCGCCGCTACGACATGTAGTTCTGTGTTCGCTATGCACTGCATCTAAATTCATGACGCTCGCAAAAAAAGTATAAAGAAAGCAGGTTCAACGCCTGCTTTTCTGATCCTTGAAAAAATCGATGAAAAAGAGTACGATCAAGGCGTAGAATTAAACGAAAATATGGCGAAAATTCTTATTTTAGGACCACAAGGAAGCGGTAAAGGAACCCAGGCTCAGATCCTGGCCGAGCGTCTCCAAATCCCAGCACTTTCGATGGGACAGCTTTTGCGTGATGAAGTTGCTTCCGGCAGTCAATTGGCAGAAAAAATCTCCTCAATTATTGATCAGGGCAACTTAGTTCCAGACGATTTGGCTTTAGAAGTCCTGAAAAAGCGTCTCGAAGCAGCGGATGCGAAGAACGGTTATGTCCTCGACGGTTATCCTCGCAATCTGGCCCAATACGAAGTTTATAAGAACTTTGATGCGCCGACGGCTGTTTTATTGATCGATGTGCCTAGAGAAGAGTCGATCAAGCGAATTTTGAAACGGGCTGAAATCGAGGGTAGAGAAGACGATACTCCAGAGATCATTGACCGACGTTTAGAGGTTTACGAAAATGAAACAATGCCGGTGGTTGGGGAATACGAAAGATTAGGTTTGTTGCATAAAATTAATGGTCTTGGTTCTGTTGAAGAGATCAGCGATCGTATTAAAAAAATTGTTTAGCTATGGCTCTAATTAAGACAGAAGAAGAAATTGAAAAAATGCGTCGTGGTGGCGCCTTGCTTTCGCGTGCTCTACAAGCCGCAGCAGACGCTGTCAAGCCTGGAGTCTCCATGAAAGAGATTGATGAAATTGCCACCCGTGTTATTGAAGAAGGTGGCGGTAAACCATCGTTTCGAGGTTATAAAGGTGGTGGACCAGAACCATTTCCTTCGACGCTTTGTATTTCGCGGAATAATGAAATTGTTCACGGAGTCGGCATCCGCCCAGAGGTATTAAAAGATGGTGACGTTGTTGGACTCGACATTGGTCTTTGGCTCGATGGGCTTTGTACTGATATGGCGGTGACAGTACCAGTAGGTAACGTCAGCAAGGAACGCTTGGCACTTTTACGCCAGACTCGCGAGGCAATGTATGATGGAGTTGAAGCAGCTCAACCAGGAAAAAGAATTAGCGATATCAGTGGAGCTATTGAAGACTGCGTTAATCAAAAAAAATACGGCATTGTTAAAGCCTTGGTTGGTCATGGTGTTGGCCATGCAGTGCATGAATTACCTCATATTCCAAATTTCCGTTCGAAAAAATTTGCTGATATGGATTTGCAACCGGGAATGTGCCTGGCCTTGGAACCAATGATCACTACCGGATCAGATGAGATCGAAACTTCTGAAGATGGTTGGACGATTGAGACAATCGATGGATCAGATGCAGCGCATTTTGAAGTGACCATTGCTATCGGCGAAGACGGTCCAGAGATTTTAACCCCGCAGCCACAAATTGCGATTTAAAAAGTACTAATATTAGCGAAAAATATGAATAAAGATTACTTTTGGATTTTAACCTTGTTGGTCGGTTTGGCGGCTTTTGGTGCCATTATTTTTTATTCACCAGACGCTCCGGAATTGGCTTACCATACTGTTGACGTTGGCGGCGGCTCAATTGAGATTGGTGACCAAAATCAATTGAACTACATCACCCTTAATGCTGAATTGGCAGCACCTGGTTTTATTACTATTCACAAAACTATCTCTGACGCGCCAGCAGAAATTATCGGCATCTCTGATTATTTGAACGTTGGTTTTTACGATGATTTGATTATCCCAGTCTCTGAAGAGATGCTACCAGGCTACAAGTATGCTGCACTGTTGCATGTTGATGATGGTGATCAAGTTTTTGTGGCAGAGCTTGATATGCCAGTTGAAACAAACGGCGAAGTTGTTCGACCTTATTTCATTGCTGTTCCTGAAGCTGAAAGAATTTTGGAACCAACCGAATAAGTATGAGAATTTTAGCCATTGATTTTGGCAAGAAAAAAACCGGTTTAGCTTTAGGGGATAGTGAGACAAAAATTGCTTTTCCATTGAAAGTGATAGCTGGCAGTAATGCTGGGCTTGATGAAATTTTTAATCTCCTGAAAACAGAGGGAATAGAAAAAATTATTGTTGGTTTGCCGACGACAACCGAAGAAAATCAAATTTCGGATCATCGAGAGGCAACTCTTGAGTTTATTGCTGAGTTAAAAACAAGAATAACAATACCGGTGGAGACTGTTGCGGAACAATTTACTTCAAAAGAAAGTCGACGATTACAAGTTGAAGAGGGAGCTTTGGCGGAAGAAGACGCTTTGGCAGCAATGTTGATATTACAAGATTATTTTGGCTAATGTCTTGGTCATCGGTCAAAACTGAAGCAATCATCCTCACTTCACATCCATTTCGTGAAGCAGATCGACGTTATCGAGCTTTGACTGCGACTCATGGGAAGGTTGAGTTTATTGGTAGGGGAGCACAAAAAGAAAAAGCCAAACTAGCCGGCTCACTCGAGCCGTTTGCTATCGTCGATTTGGAATATATCAAAGGCCGACGCTCGACAACGATTATCGCTGTTGATACACGTCATCGCTTCCGTCAGCTCGATCATCATCTCGAAAGACGACTCTTGGCTGAGGCGCTTTTGTTTTTTCTAGATAAAGCAACCGACGAAGAAGAAGATGATCAGACTTTGTATCAGATGTTGATTGATTGGCTACAGTTTTTAGATGTCTCTCAGCCACTTTCGGAAAAAAGAGCAAGTTTTTTACTTGGCGCTTTTTTACTCAGACTTTTAAGCCGGCTTGGTTGGAAAGTCGAGTTGAATCATTGCCTAAATTGTCGCGCAGAAATTTTTCCACTGTCATTCCGCTGGCATGCTGGCCATGGTGGACTGGTTTGCAGCGATTGTGTCTCAGGAAACAAAGAGACCTGGTTTTCAGCCAGAATTGTTCCAGAAGAAGCAATTAAATTGGTCCGTTTTGCTCGCGATGAAAAACTGGTTGATTTAATGCGTTTGCCTTTAAATCTGGAGCACCTCAATGCTTTTGCTAATATTGTTAATGATTTGGTAGCCAACCACCTACCGGGAAATTGGGATAGGCCGTTTTGGGCAACTCTTTTGGCCAGCTTTGAACTTGAAGGAGTCCGGGAAAACGTGTAGTATCAAGATACAAATTTATTTTTTTTATGAAGAGAATTTTTACTAAAGAGACCGTGGAAAAAGTTGGAGAAACGGTCAAGGTGGCCGGTTGGATTCATGCGCGCCGCGACATGGGCAAAGTCATGTTTTTTGACTTACGAGATAAGGATGGCTTGCTTCAAGTCGTTGCTGTGCCTCAGGAGCTTGGTGAAGAAAATGCCGCGATTGCTTCGAGTTTAAAACCGGAATGGGTGGTAGAAATTGAAGGAGTGGTACAGCAAAGAGGGGAAAAACAAATAAACAATAATATGGCCACGGGTACGGTTGAACTTTTAGCCAAGAAGGTAGTGGTTTTGAATGAATCGAAAGTTCCGCCATTTGAAATTAATGAAGATTCATCGGCAATTAATGAGGAATTGAGATTAAAATATCGTTATCTTGATTTACGAACTGAGCGAATGAATAAGAATCTAAAAGCTCGGAATGCAGTTTTCCAGATGATGCGCAGTTTTTTGGTTGATGAAGGATTTTTGGAAGTGGAAACTCCGATTCTGACCAAAGGTACACCAGAAGGTGCGCGAGAATTTTTGGTACCATCAAGACTTCAGCCGGGGAACTTTTATGTTTTACCTCAGGCGCCACAGCAATTTAAACAGCTTTTAATGACTGCTGGCGTAGAGCGTTATTTCCAAGCAGCAAGATGTTTCCGTGACGAAGATCAACGCGGTGACCGTCAACCAGAATTTACTCAACTGGATTTAGAAATGAGTTTCGTTCATGAAGAAGATGTCATGGATGTTATTGAAAGAATGCTTATTGCTACAGTAGAAAAGTTGTATCCGGAGAAAAAAATTCAGGTAAAACCATTCCCGAGGCTTTCTTATGCCGAGGCCATGGAAAAGTATCAATCTGATCGGCCAGATTTGCGTGAAAATAAAGAAGATCCAAACGAATTGGCTTTCTGCTGGGTAGTGAATTTTCCGTTTTTTGAAAAAAATGATGAAGGTGGTTGGACTTTTACGCACAATCCTTTTTCAGCAGCTAAGCCCGAGTTCGCAAAAGACCTCATGGAAAAACAAAATATTGGAAAGATTATTGCCGCGCAGTATGACATCGTTCTTAATGGCTTTGAGATCGGCGGCGGCAGCATCCGCAACCATCGACCAGAAGCTTTAAGAAGTGTTTTGGAAATCATTGGAACTTCCGAAGAGATGATTCAAGAACAGTTCGGTCATATGCTTGAAGCTTTTGAGTTTGGTGCGCCACCGCATGGCGGAATTGCTCTTGGAATGGACCGGGTTTTAGCTATCTTACAGAATGAACCAAATATTCGTGAAGTCATTCCATTCCCTAAAGATGGACATGCTCGTGATTTGATGATGAATGCGCCGTCACCAATGCCGGCTTCAGCTTTAAGAGACGCTCACATTAAGTTAGACCTGAACTAAGTTACTGAGTGATAAAGTTATAAACTGGTGGAGTTAACTCAACTACTTAATAACTCTTACAAACTATGAACCCGCCTACGCAGCACGCGTGGCGGGTTTTAGGAACATGCAGACGAGGACCGCAGGGATAGCGATTATCGTCGGCACGATGCTGAAAACGGTGATCGTCACCAGAACGGCGATGAAGCCGGGCAGGACGATCGGAGTGAAGATGACACTGACGACTACCGAGGCCAAGAGGCCGACGGCAGCGTATTTGAAGAGACGGCGCACTTGTTGCCTCCTGGGTCAGATGTTCTGGAGACCGATCCAGAGTTGGTCAGTGGCTTCTGGCGAGTTGTCACCAAAGGCCGAGAGAAGGCCGATGATGGTGACGAGGATGAGGATGACCAGAATGCCGTACCAAGGTTCACGGTTGTACCAGGGAAGCGCAGGATCCGACTGCCCCTGGGGCGGCGGCGCGAGTTCCATAGAACACCTCCTTCTATACTCTAACCTTAGCCAAGAGCCCATGTCAACAAAAGAGTGGAAGAATGGCTAAAATGATGCTAAAATAGGGGAGTTATGGCATTTGCGACCAAGCAAGAAGTTTTTACCGGACCATTAGGATTACTCCTGGAACTACTTGATAAAAAAGAATTGGAAATTAAAGATGTAGCACTGGCAGGAATTGCCAATGATTTTTTGGATTACTTGGAAGAGCATGAGGTACCTTCTGATGAACTGGCCGATTTTTTGCTTGTAGCTACCAGGCTCATTTATCTCAAAAGCCGGGAGCTCATGCCATATCTTGAGACAGAGGCCGAGGAAAACATTGTTCCTTTGGAAGAACAGCTGAGGTTGTACCGGGAGTTTGTGGAAGCAGCCGACGTTTTAGAAACAAAGTTTCTTTCAGCTTTTCATCTTTTTCGGCGACCATTCAAAAAAATTGAGGTGGCTAGAACTCAGGATTTTGTTGCAGCACCAAATGTGACACCAACGACTCTAGCTGAATCTTTTACAAGTCTTAGAAAAAGACTTGAACCATTTTTTGCTTTGCAAGAAGCATCGATTGAGCGAGTTAAGTCAATCGAAGAGCGAATGAATGAGTTGCAAGGAGCGATTACTGCTCGTCAATCGTTAAATTTTAAGGATGTTGTTGCTGCGGGAAAGAGTCGACCGGAGATTGTAGTGAGCTTTTTGGCTTTGTTGGAGTTGATTAGAAGGCAAGTGGTTGCAGCCAAACAAGTCAAAGGAAAAAATGATATTATTATCGAGAGAATAAAAGAATAATATGAAGGCGGGTCCTGCCACAGCTTTCACCCCATCAGTGCTCACTACGTTGCGCGCTGTCGGGGACCCCGCTAGCTGTGTCACCCGCGATAAATAATTATGAAAGATCTAGCCGGAAAAATCGAAAGTATTCTGTTCTTGTCAACAAGACCGGTTTCTTTTGCCAAACTCGCCAAAATGCTTAGCGTTAAAGAGAATGAAATAAAAGATGCATTAGAGGAATTAGGTCAAAAATTAAATGTTGCCGACTCAGGTGTCCATTTAGTAGTTGCTGGTGCTGCTGCAGAATTGGCAACCAATCCTCAATTTGCTGAGATTTTGGAAAAGATGTCTAAGGAAGAGGTTGAATCAGAATTAACAAGACCGCAACTTGAAACTTTAACCATCATTGCTTATCGCGGACCGATTAGCAAACCAGAAATCGAACAAATTCGTGGTGTTAATTGTAGTTTGATTTTGCGCAATTTGATGGTCCGTGGTTTTATTTTAGAACGGGAAGATAAGAAATTTTTTCAACCAGTTTATACTTTATCGACAGAAATGCTGCGTCACTTAGGAGTCCATACGGTTGAAGAATTGCCTGATTATGATAAATTCCACAATGATAAAAAAATCGATTCCTTATTAGAGGCAGTTTTTAAGACTGAAGCCGAAGTATGATCGCAAAACTTCTTGGACAATTTGTTGTAGCCAGTTTAGTGATGCAGATGCTGCCAAGCGATCTTTCATTTTTTGAGTATCAAGTTGGAGAAGGGGGAAGTGATTACATCCTGTCGAGCCAACTTTATTTGCCAACAGCATCTGAGCGCGAATTACCAGCTTATCCGGTTAAAAAAGTAATGGATTCTTATGGTATCGTGACTACTGCTGAAAGTGCGTTGGTAGTTGATCGCGATAGCGGCATGATGCTCTTAGGTAAACGTCCAGATGAACTTCGCTCCATTGGGAGTGTAACCAAGTTGATGACAGCCATGGTTTTTTTGGATCAAAATCCTGATTTAGAAAAATTTGTGACTCTCGACCCGGCGCTAGATTTGGTAGAAGGCGGCAGAATTTATCTTGCTTTTTACGATCCTTTGCAACTCGAAGATGTTTTTGCAGCGAGCATTGTTGGTTCAGATAATACCGCCACTGAATCCTTAATGCGCTTTTCTGGGTTAAGTGATGAGGAATTCATAGAAGCAATGAATCAGAAAGCCGCCGAACTTGGCATGAACGCCACAACTTTTGTTGATCCAACCGGAATCAATAGTTACAACATGTCAACGGCTAGAGATTTGGTTAAATTATTGGCAGCCAGCGAGAGCTATCCGGAATTACAAAAGTACATGATAACTAGCCACTTAACGTTGTATCATGAAAGTGGACGCAGAATTGATATCGATAACACCAACGGCGTTCTGAAGACATTTTTAAATGATGGGGAATATAAGATTCTTGCTGGCAAGACCGGCTACTTACCACAAGCCGGCTATGTCTTAACTACGGCTATTGAGCGAGCTGGTCACGAAGTTTATGTAGTGGTGATGGGGTCGGAATCAATTGAGGCTCGTGAGAAAGAAGTACAGGGTTTAGCGGCCTGGGTTTTTAAAGTTTTTGATTGGCCGTCGTAGATTAAAGTGCTGGACCGGATTGTACACAATTATTTTTCAGTCTGTCGCAAAACGGCCTTTTCAGTCATAATTTTCGTCTAACGTATTTAATTGTTGCTGAAAAGTCTGTTTTGCAAATCAGACCTCATTCATAATTTGTACAATCCGGTCCAGCTAGCAAAAAAGTATGATCGAACAAATTCAAAATTTTTTATCACAATTCCCGCCGACTATAGCTACAGCAATTTTAGCGGCGTTACCAATTACCGAACTTCGTTTAGCGATTCCGATCGCCATTCACGAGTGGCTCTTAAATCCATTCACTGCTTTGGGCTGGGCACTTTTAGGAAATTTTATTCCTTTTTTTCCTCTTTACTACGGGTTGGATGGGTTGAGAAAAGTGACTGCCAAGCATACGCCATGGCTGACAAAAATTATTGATTCTGTTGTCAATCGAGCAGAGAGAAGAGTACAAGAAAAATACGCCCGTTACGGCGCTTTGGCATTGTTCCTGTTTACTGCACTACCGCTACCATTTACAGGGCTCTACACAGCAACTCTGGCGGCGGTGGCTTTGAAGGTTCCGGTGAAATACGCTTTGATTGGTGTGACCAGTGGTATCTTAGTCGCCGGTATTATTGTTACTTTGCTTTCCGTTAATATTGCGACTTTTTTCTAAAGATAGACCAGCACACAGGCAACGAAAATTACTTGCAAGATGAGAGAGTAGGTGAGGTTGATATCGCGCCAACGTTTGATGACCAGATCGTGGAAAAAGAAATGAATTTTGTAAAAACCTTTCAGCATCCTCCATTTGGTAAGATCGTAAAGGCCAGTTAATAAATCCGGGAGAATACTACCTGCAACTGCAGCAGAAAAAACTTGATTATGGGTGGCGGGAGAAATATTGAGAATAATGAGTAATACGAAAATGGCAATAATGGCATCGATACTACCATAAGTAATCGGGCCTTTTTTCTTTTTATAGACTCGGAGTTGATCAGAGATCTTACCATCACCGTGAGGAATGATATCCAGTAGGTAATGTGAAATAAAACCAATAATAAAGCCTAAAATTGGGTTACCGACACTGAGACCAATAATTGTGCCAACGGCTGTATGAGAGGTAATCGTCATGGCAAAAGTATAACACGATTGACGGGTATCTCGAAGAGGATTGACTATTTTGCATTTTTTTGATACGATTTTCGCACCATTGTTGTGCCGCGGTGGCGGAATTGGTAGACGCGCAGGACTTAAAATCCTGTCATGGCAACATGGTGCGGGTTCGATTCCCGCCCGCGGCACCATCTTGATCTGATCGATACGCAGTATTTTTTGCGAAATACAAGGAAGAAATCGAGCAACCCGGAGCCGTACTTAAATGTACGGTGACGCAGTGCGGAGATTTCTGACGAAGTAGTTCACAAAAAAGACAAGTATGGCTGGGTAGCTCAGTTGGTTAGAGCGTGGGACTCATAAGCCCGAGGTCGTGGGTTAGTACACCACACCACCTACCAAAAAAAAATAAAATATGTGAGCAAAATTTGTTTTGTTGGAAAACAATAACACGAAGAGTAGTGTATTT
>CAZYCR010000019.1:0-17765 GCA_964645815.1 uncultured Gammaproteobacteria bacterium | reverse complement strand
AGGAACGGTAAAAGGGGAACCACGAGCACCATCCGGCTATGAATTACAAGGAAAAGCTTTTATTCTCTTGCAAAGAGCGCCGGAAGATTATCCAATTGCCAAGAAAGATCACGGACCGGATTTCTTATTGGAGAATCGACATCTTTGGTTGCGCAGTGAAAAACAGTGGGCTATTCAACGAATCAGAAATACAATCATCAATGCCACTTACGAGTTTTTCAGTGACCGAAGTTTTACCAAAATTGACTCGCCTATTTTGACACCAAACGCTTGTGAAGGTACGACCGAACTTTTTGGACTGGATTATTTTGAATTGGGTCAAGCCTACTTATCGCAGTCTGGCCAATTATACTTGGAGGCGGCGATTATGAGCTTGGGTAAAGTCTTTGATTTTGGTCCGGTCTTTCGCGCAGAAAAATCAAAGACCAGACGCCACTTAACTGAATTCTGGATGATGGACGCTGAAATGGCTTTTGTGGAGCATGAAGAAAACATGCAGTTACAAGAAGCATTGATCATCTATATCGTCGAAGCGGTTCTTGAACGCAATGAAGCCGAATTAAAAATTCTCGCTCGTGATATTGAAGCATTACAAAAAGTTAAAGCTCCATTTTATCACTTGACTCACGCTGAAGCGGTTAAAAAGTTAAATGAGTTGGGCAGTGATATTGGTGAGATGGATGATCTTGGAGCCGATGATGAAACAATACTTACCAAAGAATTTGATCGGCCGATCTTTATTGAAAAATATCCGGCAGCAGTTAAAGCTTTTTATATGAAGCGTGATACCGAGAACCCGGAACTAGCATTGTGTGCTGATCTTTTAGCACCGGAAGGATATGGAGAGATAATTGGCGGTTCACAACGTGAAGAAAATTACGACTTGTTGCTTCAAAGAATTCGAGAACATGGTTTAGATGAAAAAGATTTTGATTGGTATTTGGATCTTAGAAAATACGGGTCTGTGCCGCATTCAGGATTTGGTTTTGGTTTAGAGCGAATTGTAGCTTGGGTCTGCGGTTTAGCTCACATAAGAGAGACGATTCCGTTTCCACGAATGATCAATCGAATCAGACCATAAAAAATCGGCCTTACGGCCGATTTAAATTTGTATCTTTGTGTGAAAATCATGGCTTTCTGAAATCGGATGGCATTTTGGGTGCGCTGCAATGTAGTCTTCGTATTCTTGATCAAAGCCGAGAATATGCTCTTGCCACCAATCGGTTAAGAACTTTTTCACCGCTATAACAATATTTGACGTTTTGGAAGATAACAGTCTTTTTTTAAATTGTTCGATATGTTCAATAAACTGATCGTGTAATACCAGGTGCTTTTTATAGTAAGGAAAATTATGCATCAGCATATATTTTTCTTCATATTTAAAGTGTATCTCGGCATGTTCGACTAAAAAGTCCAAGAGACCCACAATTTGATCATTACTTTCAATCTTTAGTGAGAGAAAATTATTTATTTTTCCCATCAGTTTTTCATGTTGACTGTCCAGCGTTGCATCGCCGACGCTTGTTGCCTTAGTCCATTTGATTTTCATATTTGCTTATTCTGGTGTATATTTCCAGTATTATTCATTATAACTCATTATGTCTGGATTTCATATTAACATAGAGCAAAAAACGCTTGAAAACGAAAATTTTCGAGAAGTTTTATATACTGCACCACATAGTCAATTGGTGGTGATGAGTATTGAGCCAGGGGAGGATATTGGCGTGGAGACACACGATAAAGTTGACCAATTTTTAAGAATTGAAGCCGGAGTCGGTAAAGCTATTATCGACGGAGAAGAATTTGAACTCAAAGACGGTATGGCCATTGTCGTGCCGGCTGGCAGTCAGCACAACTTTGTTAATACTTCAGAGACAGAAAAACTGAAGCTTTACACAATTTATTCCCCAGCCAATCACCCGGATGGAAAAATTCATCGAACACGCGCTGAAGCTGTGGCCGATGAAGAAGACCATGTCTAAGTAAAACAAAAAACAGCCGCTTAACGCGAGCTGTTTTTTTGTTTCTGCCTTAAGCTTCTTTTGGTCGAGCGATTGAGACGTTGATTTGACGTCCATCTGCTTCGGACTGATCAAGCGCTTCAAGAGCCTTTTTGGCATCTTCCTCGTTGGCGAATTCTACGAAACCGAATCCTCGGCTTCGACCTGATTCACGGTCTGTAACAACTCGGGCTGAAGTAACTTCACCGTATGGGGCAAAGAGTGCGTTCAACGCCTCGTCATTGATTGACCATGGAAGGTTACCAACGAATAACTTATTCTCCATAATAAGAGCTAAGTGTTATTGAATTAGAACTGCTCTTATTACGTGAACAAGAGAGCGCCATAATTATGCCAGAAATCGTACTTTTTGTCAATAAGACTTCGATTCAGGGTGAATATTGACAAAAGGGCTATTTTTTGCTAAATTTTGAGCCTGAAAATAACTATGACCGACCAATATAAAAACAAAGTAGTCGACTGGATTTTTGGCAATTTGCGAATTATCTTTCTGCTTTTTCTCTTCTTAGTTCTCTTTGGTTCATACTCTCTTTCGACTCTCCAACGTCAGGGTTTTCCTGATGTTGCTGTAAATATTGCGACTGTCACCGTGGTTTATCCGAGCGCTCCGGCTTCTGATGTTGAGGAAAAGATTGTTAAACCTATAGAAGCAGCAATCGAAAACATCGATGTTATTAAGGAGTACCAAACCATGGCTTACGATTCAGTTGGAGTGGCTGTGGTAACTTTTGATGAAAAAGCTGATTTAGAAAAGGCAATTGATGACTTAAAGAAAGAAATTGACCTAGCCGATTTTCCAACAGATGCCGAAGATCCTGTAACCAGCGGTTATTCGGTTGCCGACGTTGGTCATTTCATGATTGCAGTTACTGGTCCGGCAAATGATTGGGGACTCTATGAAGCCGGCAAAGAATTATCAGCAGAGTTGGAAGCGGTTGACGGAGTTAAATCTGTTCGTGCATTGAATCCTTTAACTCCGGAAATTTTGATTACTTTTGACGATGAGGCTTTGTCCAAAAATAATTTGAATCGCAACGATGTTGAAACAATGTTGCAATTCGCTAACTTCAAAGCCCCGGTTGGTACTGTGGAGGAAGATGGCAAGACCGTCAGCTTAGTTTTGGAAAAACCACTGACATCTCTCGAAGACATTCGTGATCTAAGTTTAGGTACTGTAACTCTCGGCGATGTAGCAACGGTTGAACCAAGACTCAACAATAATGATCGTTACAATCGAATTGGTTTTCGAGACGACAACGACATCAATGGTGAGTTCAATACTCAGCGAGCAATTATTTATTCTGTCACTATCGACGGCGACGCTGACTTGATTCATGTCTCCGACGACGTAGTTGAGCTAATCGATGAAGTTGATAATGATACTTCTTCAAGAGGTAAGTTGGTGATGATGTACAGTCAGGCAGAAGAAACAGAAATTCAAATTGATGAAATTACCTCCAGTCTTTTTGGCCAGCCGTTCGACAGCTGGGGAGCTTTTGCCTTCCTTGGTTATATCTTCGGCGGTCTTGGCTTAGTGATTTTGCTTTTGCTTATTTTTATGAACCTGCGCGTGGCAATTATGGCAGCGCTTTCTGTGCCACTTTCGCTCTTCTTTGCTTCCATCTACCTTTATTTGGTTGATATTGATCTAAATACCTTGGTTTTGTTCTCAATGGTTTTAGTCATTGGTTTGGTTGTTGATCCGACCATTGTTTTCTTGGAGTCATTGCAAAGATACAAAGCACAAGGTTTGAGTCCAAAAGATGCGGCAGCTAAGACCATGTCTACGGTTGGAACCGGAGTGCTTTTGGCAGTTGCAACTAATATCTTGGTTTTCGTGCCATTTGGTGTAGTTTCTGGATTCTTTGGCGAAATCATTCAGTATATTCCAGCCACAGTTATTCCAGCCATGATCGCTTCAATGTTGATTCCGACTCTTTTCTACATGCCTGTTGCTGCTCGTTTGCTTTCTTCAAAGCGAGTCAACTTGGATGAAGAAAATCCTGAATTAACTGGTACTTGGTGGGTTTCAAAAAAGATTGGTGGCTTCATTAAGTTTTTGTTAGGTCCAGGAAAGGGAAGACTGGCTTTCCGAGTTGCCTTATTCTTTTTGACAATTGCTTCTCCAATGATCGTCGCTGCAGTAACAATCGGCAGCGGGGCAGTGGAAGTTGTTCAGTTCGCTGGTGAAGACGACATGTATCAAGTTTTGGTGAACGCCGAAATTGATGAAAGTTATGACTTCGATAGTGCGGTGCATGATTTTGCAGCCCCAGTTCAATCAATTCTTGCTGAGCAACCGGAAGTTAAGAAATTCCTTTATTATCAACAGTCTGGTAATTCTTTCACCATGTTGGTTGAGTTGTTCCAAGCCGATGAGCGAAAAGATGCCGGCATGCGTACTTCTGCTGAATTAGTCAGCGATCTAAACGCAAAGTTCAATAAAATTTCGGACGACGTTTTGATCGAAGCCTCAACAACAACGGCCGGACCGCCAACAGACGCCTATCCGATTCGAGTCAGTTTAACTGGTGATGATTTGGAAACTTTAGCCTCAGCCGGTAAAGATATTGAAGAATTCTTGGGAGATTTTGACGGCGTGAAACAAATTTCCAACAGCCTCTCTGACGAAAAAGCCAGCTCAACAGTTACTTATCGCTTAAAGAGTGATAATCCATTGGCACAAAACCCAGCTTATATTTATTCTATTCTTTCCAGTCGTTTGCAAGAAAAAGAGTTGGGTAAGATTTCTTTTGGCGGAGAAACCTTTGAGCTTTATTCAGCTTCCGCTAATGAGCCGGAAGATCTTGCAGCGGTCAGTAAAATTACCGTTGCTGCCATGCCGGTCGCTGGCAAAATTCAAGAAATTACCATTGCTGATTTAGTTGATAGTTCAGATAGCGCACCGTCAAAAGTGATTCAGCGTGTTAATGGTAGCCGTTATGTTGAAATTTCCGCTTCTTTTGAAGAAGATGTTGATACCAACGAAATTCAACGCGAACTCGATAAATATTTGAGCGAAGATAAACTAGAAGAACTTGGTCTAGAACAAGATGCAGTGACTTCAACTGGCGCGATGGACATGATGATGGATTCATTCAATGAGCTTTTCACAGCCTTGGCGATCGCCATCTTCTTGATCTACATCCTCTTGGTCGCTTTCTTCCGATCATATCTTGAACCATTCATTATTCTCTTCGCCATCCCGTTGGGTCTAGTTGGAGTCTTCGTAGCTTCAGCTGTGACAACCGGGCAGCTCGGTTTCTTGGAACTTTTGGGAGTTGTGACCATGGCTGGAATTGTGGTCAACGTGACTATTCTGTTAATTGACTTTGCTAATCAAATGAAGCGTGCCGGAAAAACACCGGCTGATGCGATCGCGACTTCGGTAGCTATTCGTTTCCGACCGATTGTTTTGACACAGCTAACAACACTTGGTGGACTCTTGCCTCTGATTTTCTTCTCAGCTTTCTGGAAAGGTTTGGCTGCTGCGATTGTCTTTGGTATCGTTTCCTCTGCCATGCTATCTCTGATTGTGACCCCAATTCTCTACTTGTGGAGTTCAACTATAGTTCGCAATCTTCAGAAAGTTGTTGGAAAATTCAAAAAACAAAAAGCAGTACCAGAACCACCGATCAGTTTAAACTTTATGCAATAATAAAACACCCGCCAACTGAGGCGGATGTTTTATTAACTTTTGCTGATTGCATCTTGATTAGCTTTGAGTCTTTTTATGAAAGCAGCACGAGCTAGCTCGATATTATTTGTTTTTCCTTGCCAGACTTCAAGGGCGGGAGTCTGTAACGCTCGAGCAAAAGAGTAAGAAACTGGCCAAGGGTATTCGAATTGATTAATGGCTGTAAGATTCGCGGTCGCTTCTTCTGGCTCTTGGCCACCGGAGAGAAAAACAACGCCAGCGATTTTTTCTGGTACGCAGCTCAGAAGCACATCTTTAGTAGCTTGTGCAACTTTTTCCGGCGGAGCAACGCTTGCATCCTTGCCCGGCAAAACCATACTAGTTTTTAAGATTGTTGCCCCAAGATCAACTCCAACGATTTCTAATTCTTCAAAAAGTGAGGTCAAAGTCTTTTTTGTCACTTCAGCAGCTCGTTCGATTGAATGGTTGCCACTATGTAAAACCTCTGGCTCAACAATCGGCACCAAACCAGCTTGCTGACTGATCAGAGCAAATTGAGCCAAACGTTTTACTTCCATTTTGATGTTACTTGCGCTCGGTAAGGTCTCATTTTTAATTTTTATGACCGCGCGCCATTTTGTGAATTTGGCTCCCATGTGTTTGTATTCAGCCAACCTTTCCTCAAGCCCTACCAAACCAACTGTTAAGGTTTCTTCAGCCGAATTAGGATCAGGTTCTTTTCCTTGGTCAACTTTGATGCCCGGCAACATATTTTTTTGAATTAATAGCTGGGCAAAGGGAATACCGGCTAGGTTGTCTTCGCGAATCGTTTCATCGAAAAGAATTACTCCGGAGATGTATTTCTCAATCTCCGGGCAGCTTAAAAATAAATCTCTGTAGGCTCGTCTGGTTTCTTCGGTTGATTCAATTCCATACTGTCGTAACCGTTTTGTTGCCGTTGGATTGCTTTCATCGGCCGCCAAGATTCCTTTACCGGGGGACACGAGTTGTTTCGCCACCTCCTTAAGTTGTGCTTTATTCATAGTTATTTTTTATGAGTATAGTATAAGGTATTGTCAAAATGAATGGAATCGGGTATCCTCAGAACGGAATTTATTGAAATAAGGGACAAGAGTGCCGTTGTAGCTCAGATGGCAGAGCGCATCCATGGTAAGGATGAGGTCTCGGGTTCGATTCCCGACAACGGCTCCACGAAAAAAACGAGATCACTCGTTTTTTTATGACAATCAAGGTGAGGAAAACCCGGCGCTCAAAGTCAACTTTGTGTTATAATTATATGTAATTAAAGGAGGTGATGGCGAAAAAGGAAAAAATACCTTCATTTCGAAAGTACATCGTTTTATATACGATGATAGTTTTGATTTTGCTTGTTTCTATTATTTTCGTTAGTTTAATTTTTTCCAATTTGATAACCAAGCTATTATTCGATCAGCAACTGAATAAGATACCGAATACTGTTATTGCACACATGACTCATGAGGATTCCACATCAAAAAATTTCGAAAAATATTCTGATCCGGAAGTTATTGACTCTTTTAATCACATTGCCGAAGAAACCTCGTTTATACCCGGAGTTTTGAGTCTTTCTTTTTTTGATAGTAGTAGAAGATTGTTGTGGACCAATAGTCCGGTTTTGTCGGTCATGGATTCCTCAGGCAAAGAATATTCCGTTTCCGGTACAGCCATGGTTGGTAAAGTTTTTACTTTTCCGGCATTAGAAGATGTCTTGCATACCGGACAAGTCCTGGTAATCGAAGATCGACCTTTTTTAAATATTTTCGGAGTCGAGAGGATGGCTCGAATTTATATTCCGGTAAAACTTGAACTCTCCGGAAGAGCCTTTATAGTTGAGGTTAGTTTTGATAACACGGCTTTATTAAAGGATATTGTCCGACTAAAAACGTATCTGATATCTTTTACCATCTTTGTTTCACTTCTCATAGTATTAAGTCTGCTTTGGATCTTTAATCGTTTTCAAAAAAAACTGGTTGTTCAAGCAAATAAAATCGATAGTTATTCCAAAGATCTCAGGAAGGCTTATGGCGTTAATCAGACAGAGCTTGAGAATCTTCAGTCCAGGTTAAAAAGTATCAGTGCATCCGCCAAAGACGGAATTATTATGGTTAACGGGAATTCCGAGCTGACTTTTTGTAATAGCGCGATTCAAAAAATGGTCGGTTATACTGAGAAAGAGATGATCGGTCAGAAGATTACCAATTTTGTTGAATTAAACAGTTTCGAAAGCGCACTATCTCCGGCAGCTTTTAAAAAAATGAAAAGAACTGGGAAGGGAATTCTAATTAACAGGACTGTTGAAATGCAAGTAAGGAGAAAAAATAAAAGTCTTTTCCCCGCCGAAGTCTCAATTTCCAGTACTCGTTTGGTTAACGGCGAATGGGAGGCGGTTGCGACAATACGTGACATCTCGGACAGACAGGCACGTCAGATTGAGTTAATCAAGGAGAGAAATCGAGCGGAACAGTATTTTGAAATCGCGCCGGTGATCATGTTGGTTTTAGACCGTGAGGGAAAGATTGTGCGTATTAATAACGCCGGTGCGGAAATTCTTGGAGAAAAAAAGGATGATTTAATCGGCCGAAACTGGTTTAACAATTATATACCGAAAGAACTCAGACAACAGATTCGAATTGTTCACAGTAAATCATCCGATAATCTCAATGATCATATTGATACGTTTGAGAATGAAATTATCAATATCAAGGGTGAACGACGATTGATCAAGTGGTCCAATTCCAAGGTTCTTGATTCAGTGGGTGATGTGGTAGCTACCTTGAGTGCCGGTCGTGATATTTCGAAATTGAAAATGGCAGAAGAAAAATTAAAAGCCTCAGAACAAGAATATTCAGATCTTTACAATAATGCTCCGGCGATGTTTATTTCCACAGACATCAAAACCGAAAAAATTGATAAGGTGAATGCCACCTTTTTAAAAAAGACCGGTTATAAAGAATCAGAAGTCATCGGTAAGCGGACGATCACTTTATATGATCTCGGTTCAAGAGCGGAGGCTGAGGCAGCTTACATAGAATTTTTCAAAACGGGAAAGATTGTCAATAAAGAATTGGTAATGCGTAAGAAAGATGGCGATAAAATTTTTATTAACTTAAACGTTGTTGCGGAAAAAGACGACAAGGGTAATTTTGTCAGATCAAGAGAAGTTTTGACTGATATTACTCAATTGAAAGTTGCGCAAAGTAAAATCAGCCGCGTAGCCAGATTACCTGAAGTAAATCCATTCATGGTTCTTGAAATTGGTTTGGATGGCGTTGTCTCTTATTATAATGAAGCTGCGGGAAAAAAGATCAATGCCGGTTTACCTCTAATAACAAAAACAAATAATTTAAATAAAATAATTTGGGATGAGATTCAGAGTGAACCAGCCAGGCAAAGAGAAGAGTTTATGGTTAATGTCGCCGATTTCGTTCTTGAGGTGTTTTTTGTCAAGGAAAAAGATCGCTTTTTACTCTATTTGCGTGACCGTACCGAACAGACTAAGGTAGAAGAGAAAGTTAAGGATTTGGATAAATTGAAATCTCGCTTTATCACCGCTTTATCACACACAGCTCGAACACCGCTCACCGAAGTTCGCTGGGCTTTGGAGTCGTTGGTTGGTAATGAATTCGGGGAATTGACCGATGCTCAAGAAGCAATGCTGCACAAAGCTCTTTCCAGTGAGCAGGAGGTTATCTCTATGATTGATAAGATGGATTATGTTTTAGATATCGAGCGAGAAACAATGAATCTTGATAAAACCGCAACATTGATTGGTTCGTTATTAAGATCAGTCTTGACTGAATATTCACCTGATTGCAAATCTCATGATGTTATCTGCGAAATTAAAGGAATTGATGATAGTCTTGAAGTTAATATTGATCCGGAAAAAATTAGAAGAGTTTTAGGTATTTTGTTGGACAACGCTATTCATTACACAAAAGAAGGCAAGGTATCAGCCAAGATATCGGTTATAAAGGAAACTTTAACAATCAGCATAACTGATACGGGCATTGGTATTCCTGCCGCGGAGCAGTCTAGCATCTTCGATCGTTTTTTCCGTGCTTCCAATGCCTATTCAGTTCATCCTAACGGTTTGGGATTGGGTCTTTATATTGCAAAAGCGATTGTTGAAAAACATGGTGGTAGTATCGGCTTTAAAAGCCAAGAGGCTAAGGGGAGTGAGTTCTGGGTTAAGTTACCACTCAAATAAATTGACAGCTGAAAAGCAGTGTGTATAGATTTATGCACAAAAAGTTGTAGATTTTCAAGGAAAATGCTACGATTTTAAAGTCATAAAAAATTAATTAATTTTTTCGATATGGAAAAACGACTTACTAAGTCTCAACTCATGGCTGCTATGGCAGAGGCATGGGGAGTTTCTAAGAAAGAGGCGGAAGAGCACTACATGGCGCTCGTAAACCTTCTTTACAAGGAAATCAAGCGTAGTGGTGAAGTAATGCTTCCAGGTCTTGGCAAAATGGCTAAGAAGCACCGCAATGCTCGCACTGGCCGTAATCCAATGACCGGAGAGACAATTCAGATTCCTGCCAAAACCGTTCTCAAGTTTACCGTCAATAAGGCTGCTAAGGACGCTTTGCTCTAAAATCCGGAAGATATACACAAAAAACCCCCTTGAAATGAAGGGGGTTTTTTAGTACGTTGTGAATGTATGCGTAAGACTATACTGCTGATCCTCAGTTTTTTTGTACTCGGATTGATTTCTTTCGGAGCTTGGTCGGCTTATTTTTTATTTGCCAGCAATGATGATGACGGAGTCTGGATTGAGCCGCCGACAATCGATGATGTGGTCACCCAAGTCGTGGCGGAAAGAGAAGCAAAATTGGAAGAAGAAATCGGTGAAGTTGCTTTCGGAAATGAGAAGATAATCAATGTTTTAGTTTTGGGTTTGGATTCCAGAAAAGGGAACAACGAACCACACTGTGATGCAATTCACATGTTTTCTTTGGATATTGAAAATTGGACAATTATCGTCACTTCAGTCCCGCGCGGTACGTACGCCTATATTCCTCCAGGTACTTATGAACCAAATCAGTATTATCTGGCCAATGCTTGTTCATTTGCCGGGCTTGATTACGGGATCACCCAAATCGAAAAGATCGTTGGTGTCAAAGCTGACTATGTGGTAACCGCCGGTTTTTCACAGGTGATTGGTATTTTACGCATTTTTGATCTGCCAACGACTTCCTCATTGCAGTGGTTGCGTCACCGACAGAGCTATGCGATTGGCGATCCGCAGCGAAGTCATAATCAAGCGGTTTTCATGAAAGATTTGATTGTGAATTATTTAGATAAGTTTCGCAGCGACTGGGGCGTGCCAATGGAGTATCTTTTGTACAAAACAGTTGATACTGATATGGATTTTAAAGTGGCACGTGCTTTGCTCGATGGTTATGTAGCGTCAGAAATCGATAAGCGACCGGATGACATTGTCTTACAAATGAAACCTTATTACGCCACAGTTGATTATCATTTTGATCCTGAAAACGCTGATGAACAAGTTGATATTTTATTAAATTATGTTCGTCCATTTTTGACCGAAGACGATCTTTCCGACCGTTCAATTGAGTCAATTCAGCGGGAATTAGATAGCTATTTAGAAAAGAGACTATTATCCGATGATCCGGTTGAGGATATTGTTGATAAACAACTTTGGTTACAAATTGAAGATCATGACCGTCGCGAATATTTCCATTATGAATTTATGTTGCTATCTCTGGAAGGCTTAAGTGATGAAGAGGCCGTCAATGTTGTCACTGATTACATTTTAGAAAAATCAACTCTCGGTGAAGAAGAATCAGCTCAAAAAGGGCAAGATTTATTGGCTAAGTATTTGTGATACAATAGAGCCGTATGATGATAATTAAATCAGGAGGAGAACGCGTGGCTTTTGACCCGGCCAAGGTCAAGCGTAGTATTTTGCGTACCGGAGCTTCGGATGAAGTTGCTAACGATGTTTTGCAGAAAATTGAATCAAAACTTTTCGATGGAATCAGCACCAAGGAGATTTATCAACTGGTTCATGCGTCACTTAAGGATAAAAATATTTGTTTTTCATGTCGTTATGATTTGCGGGCTGCAATCCTGAGATTTGGTCCGGCCGGTTTTAATTTTGAAAAGTACGTTGCCGCAGTCCTAAAAGCTTATGGCTGGCGGGCAGAGAATCCGGAGGAAGATTTGGATGGTTCTTGTGTAGCGCATGAAGTGGATGTAATTGCTGAGAAAGATCGGCGTCGAGTTTTTATTGAAGCTAAGTTTCGAAACGAATATAAATTGATCGTTAATCTTAAAGACACCATGGCTACATGGTCAAGATTTTTAGATCTTGTTGATGGGGCAGCGGTTGGTAAATGTCCGCATTTTGATGAAGCTTGGATTGTAACTAACGCCCGATTCTCCGACCGAGCTAAACAGTTTGGAGTCTGTAAAGGTATTCACATGATTGGTTGGAATTTCCCAGAGGATTATCCATTCAGCAAAATGGTCGATCATTTGGCACTTTACCCAATGACCGTGATTGATGATTTGTCTCAGTCTGAGTTGGAAAGTTTTGCCGAACACAATTTAATGCTGTGCAAAGAAGTTGCTGACGAAGACGCTGAGGAGCTTTCGCGCCGTACCGGTATTTCACCTCAACGTGTCGAAGAGATAATCGCGACTTGTGCCACAGTCATCAGCGCGGAAAATCAAGAATAAATCAAAACAGGGCTTTGAGGCCCTGTTTTGTAATTGCTTACTTTAAATCACGCAAGTCGTAAACCTTACCTTCACTCTTCCACTTGGCAAGGGTTCGCAAGCCGCGTGCTGAGAGCAAAATGGTTTCAATTTTTCCGGTAGCAGGATTCAATAACCGCTTTTTTTGAAGATTTGGCATCTGGCGACGCTTGGTTCTTCGTTTTGAGTGGCTGACGTTGTTACCTGTTAATGGTGATTTTCCAGTTACTTGGCAAACTTTTGACATAAAATAGGCTTAAACAATGGGCGTATCGTACACGAAAAGCTGTTATTTTGCAAGTCCTGTGCTATAATAGCTTCATGAATAACGGAGGATTTGAAGGAATTGCCCATGTTGTTGCAGTAAATATGGGGTACGGACATGAGCGTCCGGCTAATGTTTTGCGTCCTTTAGCTAGTGGCGGGCAGGTGATTGTGGCTAATGATTATGATGGAATTCCTGATTCAGATCGTCAACTTTGGACCAGTGGTCGCAAATTATACGAAACAATTTCACGTTTTAAACGCGTGCCGGTGCTCGGTAATCTTGTTTTTGGAATTCTCGACGAACTTCAGGAGATTCCACCGTTTTACCCGCGCCGTGATCTCTCGGCTCCAAATTTACAATTACGTGAGGTCTATGCTTTGATTCGCCACAAGAATCACATGCGACACTTGATCGAAAACTTGGCCGAGGATCCATTGCCTTTGGTTTGTACTTTTTCTCCGCCGGCTTTTGCCGCCGAAGAGTTTGGTTATCCCGGTGAAATTTTTTGCTTGGCTACAGACGCCGACATCAGCCGTGCTTGGGCACCAATGGATCCAAAGAGTTCAAGGATTAGATATTTTGCACCAAACGGCCGAGTTGTTGAACGCCTGAAATTGTATGGAGTGCGTGAGGAAAATATTGAATTGACCGGTTTCCCTTTACCAATGAGTTTAATCGGCGGATCAGAAGCACCGATCGCTCTTAAAAATTTACAGCAAAGACTTTGCAACCTGGATCCCAGTGGCATTTTTATAAGTCACACCGGTCAGGCTTTGACTGCCTATCTTGGTCCGGCTTATTGCCCTGCCGTCAGAGAAGCAAAAGAAAAAGTAATTGAGATTGCTTTTGCGGTTGGTGGCGCTGGAGCCCAAAGAGAAAACGGAGTCATCATTGCCAAAAGTTTAAGACGAGAAATTAAGCAAGGAAAAATTGTTTTTCATTTAGTTGCCGGAACAAGACCTGAGGTTGCCCGGTATTTTGAAGAAGAAATTATTGAAATGGGATTGGGATCGGATTTGAAAAAAGGTAAGATTCAAGTTTTATTTGAAAAAGACCGATCAGCATACTTTGAACGTTTTACTGAGCTCATGGGAAAGATCGATATTTTGTGGACAAAACCGAGCGAGCTATCTTTCTATACGGGTTTGGGAATTCCAATCATCATGTCTCCGCCGGTCGGTTCACAAGAAAAATATAATCGTCAGTGGTTGCAGCAGATTGGTGGCGGTGTTGACCAGATGGATCCCCGCTACACTAATGAATGGCTGTTTGATTGGATTAACTCAGGAGCTTTAGCTCGGATGGCATGGAATGGATATATTGAAGCGCCGACCCACGGTGCATATCGTATTGCTGACATCTTACTGGGTAGACCGAATACAATTCACGAACTACCTTTGGTGGTTTAACCACCCATCACAAGCGAAAATATATTAGCTCTGGTAGCCGCCAGGTTTAATTTTTTAGTTCATATACGAGCGATATCTTGACATTTTAGCCATTTTAGTGTTTAATGATTTTGGTTTTACACCACGTTCCACGCCCATGCCCAGGAGGGAAATTGGAAACTTCGCCCGCAACGCCAACGCCCACCCCACAGACCGATCTCGACCACGAGATCGAGCTCTTCATCGCTGCTGTCGTCGAGTTTCAGCACCAGCTCGTCGAGTACGACAAGTGCTGCCTGGCACTTGCCGAGGCCGGCAAGGAGCGCAAGCTGCATCCGGAGGTCTACAACGCTGCCAAGGCCAGCATGCGCCTCTTCAAGCGGGAGCTCAAGGCGCACTCCGAGGCCTTCGAGTACTGGTGCTGCCGCTTCGAGAAGATCACCGTGTCGCCGCAACGCAAGCACGAGCTCTTCCTCAAGTTCGCTGACATTGTTCGTGATGGCTGGTCAAGCAGCAAGCCTGCCATCGAGGCCAACCATCGGGTCGTCGAGATCGGCCTCACGATCATCCGTTCGTAGCACCCGCTACGATCATCGCCCGCCTGCGGGTCCCTTCGCCAAGGGACCCGTATTCGTTTACCAAAAAATCAGCTTTACATCTTTGCTCGTAAATACATCCGATCGGATGTATTTCCCAATTTTTCTTTCTCTTGTGCTACAATGGTTTCGGTTAAAAAGACGCATGAAAGATTTTATCCTCAGTCCAGCAAATTCAGCCACTAACCTCAGTATTGATTATGAGGCGGAGTTGAACTCCGAGCAATTGGCTGTTGTTGAGAATGGTTCTGGGCCGACTTTAGTTTTAGCAGGCGCAGGATCTGGTAAAACTCGCACGATCACTTATCGAGTGGCCTGGCTTTTGGAGCACGGTGTTGATCCGGCCAATATTTTACTTTTGACTTTCACCAATAAGGCGGCCAATGAAATGATTAGCAGAGTCGAAGTCCTTTTAGGCTCCCAAGCAGCCAAAATTTGGGCCGGTACTTTTCACTCAGTCGCTAACAGACTTTTACGTAAATATGCGCAGCTTTTAGGTTTTGAACCAAACTTTTCCATTCTTGATCAAGATGATTCAAAAGAATTAGTGGGGTTATGTATTAAGGAACTCAAAATCAATACCAAAGAAAAGCGTTTTCCTTCGGCCGGAGTTTTACAAGCTTTGATTTCTTTTAGGGCAAATAAACAAGCAACTTGGGAAGAGGCGATTGAGCTAAAACATCCAAAATTTTTACCAATTATTGCCGAAGTTAAGGCTGTGGATGAACTTTATACCAGATTCAAACAGCAACAAAACGCTATGGACTTTGATGATTTACTGTTAAAGTTGCTCGAGCTTTTGCGCACCAGACCAGACATTGAATCAACTCTCAGCCACCAATTTCAGTATATTTTAGTTGACGAGTTTCAAGATACCAATGTTGTTCAAGCTGAAATCGTTCACCGTTTGGCTAAAACTCATCGAAACCTACTGGTCGTTGGCGATGATGCACAAAGCATTTATTCTTTTCGTGCCGCGGAAATAAAAAATATATTAAACTTTCCACAGCAGTTTGAAACAACACAAACTTATAAATTAACCAGGAACTATCGTTCTAGGCCAGAAATTCTGGCTGTGGCCAACGCTGTTATCGAAAATAATGAAGATCAATTTCCTAAAGATTTGGAAGCAGTTCTCTCAAAAGGGAAGAGACCGCTGATTGTTCCAGCGGCCAATACCAATCAAGAGGCTCGCTACGTTGTTGATCAGCTACTAGAAATTGCCAATGCCGGAACGCCATTGAATGAAATTGCAGTACTTTTTAGAGCCGCCTTTCATTCACAATCAATTGAATTTGAACTGATGAAGCGTGATATTCCATATGAGTATCGCGGCGGCATGAAATTTTTTGAACGTTCACACATTAAAGACGCTGTGGCTCATCTGCGAATTTTTAATAATTTGCGCGATGCTATAGCATGGGTTCGGGTATTAAAACTCCAGCCCGGTTTAGGTTTGATGACAGCCAACAAGATCGCTTTGCAATGCGGCCAGTTGTCAGATATTGCCGAAGTCAAAGAATTGATTGTAAAGGGTAAGAAAGCGGCAGCTGGTTGGCAGGGTTGTTTGCGGATTTTGAAAATAATGATGTCAGGTCGCAGAATTGCAGCTGATTTAATTCGCACACTGGCAGGCAGTGATGATTATCAACTCTATCTTGAAAATGAATTTCCAAATTATCATGAGCGATTGGACGATTTGGAACAGTTTGCCAATTTTGCCGAACAATTTGATGATTTGGGAGATTTTCTGGAGGCGGTGAGTCTGACAGATGAGTATGGTGCCAGCCGTGAAGCCGGTAGAGATGATGATGAACGATTGATTTTGTCGACCATTCACCAAGCCAAGGGGTTGGAATGGGATCATGTTTTCGTGATCAATTTAGTTGAAGGTGGTTTTCCACACAGCCGGGCTTACGAAGAAGAGCGCGGAATCGAAGAAGAACGTCGATTGTTTTATGTTGCGGTCACTAGAGCAAGAGAGCAATTGATTTTGACGTATCCGATCACTGCCGGGTTTGATCGACTGGAAATCAAACAGCCATCTATTTTTATCGATGAAATTCCGTCAAAAGCGGTGGAATTTGTCAGATTACACGAAGAAGCATCGGTTGGCAGAAAGGGGTCTGATGATTTTGGTTATGAGGAGCCAACGATTGTTCTCGATGGTATGGGGGAAAGTATAAATAAAAAACCGCCCGCATCATTTTTAAGAGATATTGATGACTTATGAACTATATCCAATCAAGATCGCAACTGAATCGAGAAAAACCGAGTAAAAACGGTTCCAGTCGTAGTCTTTGGCTTTTGATAGCTTTTTTGTTGATTGCTTTGGTGATTATTGCATTTAGTATTAAGTTGCCTGGTCAAGGTGGTGAGACCGTGGAATCCACGGAGATTGAAGAAAACAGAATCGAAGAATCAGCGGTTCATCAAGATGTTGCTGCGGTTGAAGAGCCGGAAAATACTTTCGAAGAAATTGATCTACATCCAGTAGGGGACTTTGAAGCTAGTGCTGTCGCAAGACGTGGCGAAGAAGATGGATTGTTTTCACATGTCGTGGTTGCAGACTTGCCTGCAATTGACTCCAGCCTTCAATACTACGAAGGTTGGTTGGTTAAACCCGGCGTTGTAGAATTTTTTTCAACAGGTGAAATGTTTGCCCGCGCCGATGGTAAATGGGGCTTGATTTGGGAAATCAAAAGGGCAGAGGCAAAAAATGATCTTCTAGATTATCGACAAGTGATTATTACTTTAGAAAATCGCGATGAAGATTCATCGCCGTCAGCAGACCATATTTTAGAGGGGATTTTTCCTGAAAATTAGACTGGGGATAGATTTCTATTATTTTATTGTGTTCATCGATTGGTTAAGATATAATTTAGCCAACATTTACTAATTTTTTTACTATGGCTCAACAATTTAAACGGCTGCTTTTCCGAGCCGATAGACTTTGGGCGGTAGCGTTGATCGCAACCGTTTCTTTGGTCTTCTTCGGATATGCAAGCCTTCTTCGGACTCAGTCTGTTATGGCCGCTGCACCAACCGGCTCTTCAGCTGTGATCCAAAACAGTACCGCCTCAACGG
>CAZYCR010000018.1:0-18111 GCA_964645815.1 uncultured Gammaproteobacteria bacterium | reverse complement strand
TGTCGGGCTGCACTGCTAACGGCGTTTCTGAAAAAATCGCCAGAAAGATTTGGACCGACTGGGAAGGTTTTGCCGATTATGCTTTTAACAAATCACACGCCGCATGTTACGCCATGATTTCTTACCGCACGGCATATCTCAAAGCCCATTATCCGGCTGAATTCATGGCTGCTCTCATGAACTCAGACATAAACTCCATCGATCGTATTACTATTGAGGTCGAAGAGTGTGCTCGAATGGGACACAGAGTTTTGCCTCCAGATGTTAATGAATCATTCCCGGGATTTGCGGTTGTGCCAAATACAAAAAATATCCGCTGGGGACTTTCGGCGATAAAAAATTTCGGTGAAGAAGCAGCGAGAGTTTTGGTTCGAGAAAGAAAAGAGAGTGGGCCTTATTTAGATTTAAGCGACTTTTTAACTCGAGTACCGGCTGCAAGCCTCAACAAGAAATCCTTGGAAGCATTAATTAAAGCCGGAGCCTTAGACCGCTTTGGTGATCGTGCGCTTTTAGTTCAGAACCTGGATCAGTTACTCCAATTCGGCAGACAAATGCAAAAAGATGCTGCCCAAAATCAAGTGTCGATGTTTGATTTATCACCAGACATTTCCAAACAACGACTGCAACTTCGTCCCGGTACAGAAATTAGCAAGGGCCAGCTACTATCATGGGAAAAAGAATTGCTGGGTATTTATGTTTCTGCTCATCCGACCCAGAACTTTCCGGAAAAACTAATTAAGGCCGTGAACACTTGCGACAAAATTTCAGAACTAGAAGACGGCGCCATGGTCCGCTTAGCCGGAGTCATTATTGATACCAAACAGATTCTTACAAAAAAGAATCAGCAACCAATGGCTTTTGTAAGACTGGAAGATAGTTTTGGTCAGATTGAGATGGTAGTTTTTCCAAAACTTTTTACAACCGTACGTAATTTCTTAGAACCCGACACTTTGGTTGCTGTTTTTGGAAAAGTTTCCGTGCGGGAAAGAAATGATAATTTGGAACATTCCATTCTTGTGGATAAGATCGTACCTTTTCACGAAAATGATTTTGATCAAGTAGCCGATGCTTTTGTGAGCGGAATTTGGCCAGACGATGGTTTTGAAAAAAAGGAGATTGAAAATAAAATTGATGCCTTGGAAATTCGCGTTCCAGAAAAGCCATCGCACGATTTAGTGGTGAAGCTGCGGGAGTTGTTTGTTGCCAATCCAGGACGCACACCGGTCTTTCTTGTGGTACAATCAGGAGATAAAGAGCGAAAAATTGCTACTGAATATTCAGTTGAAAAAACAACTGAACTGGTTTCTGTGGTACAAAAGTTGATTTCAGAGGACAAGAATTAGGAAATCTCTCAAAAATTGTGTACAATAAGGAGGAACTATGGCAAAAAAACCAACATTAAAGACCGGACATTTTGCTGATGCTGAGCAAAAGCCAATGTCGCGCGGTCTTCGCATTTATCAAAAGATTGCGATTCTTTTTGTTTTCATTGCACTCTTTTTGCTCTTAGCAGTGCTTTATCTTTCCATCTCCCACGCCACTATCAACCTTGTGCCAAATGCTCAAGTTGTCAGTTCAACTGTTTCTGTGGAGGTGGCAACCAATGCCTCATCTGTTGGTCAGATCGAAGGTTTGGTGATTGAAAAAGATGTTGCTCAAGCAAAGGAGTTCTGGTTGCCAGAAGAAGGTGCAACAGCCATCGAAGCAAAAGCTGGAGGCACGGTGACGCTCATTAACGAATCTAGTGCAGATCAACCTTTAGTGGCAACAACACGTTTGCTCTCGGAAGAAGGAGTTTTGTTCAGAATCGATGAAGCAGTTGTAGTGCCAGCCGGCGGGGAAATTGAAACCATGGCTCATGCTGATCAAGCCGGTATTTCCGGTGAGATCGGACCAACTCAATTTACTATTCCGGGTCTCGCTGAATCAAAGCAAGCGGAAATTTACGCTGTCAGTGTGCAAAAAATGACTGGTGGAGTTTCCTATGTCCGTGTTGTTTCTCAAAACGATCTCGATGAAGCTGGTGACGCTCTAGCCGACCAAGTTCTCGAAGACACCAAAGAAATACTGCGTGGTGAAGCAGAGGGCGCAGGTTTTACCGGCGAAGCTTTCAGTATCGAGGTTATAGAAAAGAAAAGCGATACCGAACCTGGTACCGAAACAGGATCATTTAATATTTCTATCACAGCTAAAGTGACTGGGGTTTTCTACAATACAGCTGATCTGGAAAATTTTGCCAAAACCAGTCTTTACAATCAGACGTCATCAGGTTTTCAAGTGACTTCAGTCAAAGAAGACGGTTTGCAAGTAACTTTGCAGTCAGTTGATCAAGATCGTGGTACAGCTACACTCAGCGCTTATTTGGATGGCCTGGCTATTATTGCTTCCAACAATGAACTTTTGGACAAGAGTCGATTTACCGGTCGTTCTGCCGGAGAAGTAGTGGCTCTGCTTGAAGCATCAGATGCAGTGAAGAGTGCCAGCGTCACTTTTACACCGTTCTGGTTGAAACGAATTCCAACACTCGAAGATCATATCCGTATAGTTATCGAACCAGCTGAGTAAACAAATAAAAGAAAAATTGGCAATTTGCCAATTTTTTTTATTTCCGTTAAACTAATTTCAGCATTGATCAGGCCTCACTAACCTGGGAGCTGCGGCGCACGGCCAGTCTCCGCGCAAATTGAGTGGTTTGAGCTTCCAAGGGCTCGAACAACTTGGGTGGAACCGCCCGTTAGGGTCCCAAGATTCGATAATTCGTAATCTTGGTTTTTTGTATGGAAAAAGAAGAACTCCATGCTTTGCGGCACACGGCAGCCCATGTCTTAGCTGCAGCTGTGCAAAAGTTATATCCGAACGCAAAGTTCGGCGTCGGCCCAGTTGTCGACAACGGTTTTTATTACGATATTTTATTTGAGTCTCCGATTTCGGAAGATGATCTTCCCAAGATCGAAGGTGAGATGCAAAAAATTATCGACGCCAACTTACCGATGGAAAAAAGTGAAATGCCATTGGAAGACGCGATTGATTATTTCAAAGATTTGGATCAGTCTTTTAAAGTTGAGTTGCTTAAGGATTTAAAGGACAAGGGAACAACAAAAATCAACGAGAATGAAACAGGTGACCTCGATTTAGAGCGACCTGACGTTGCTACAATTTATAAAACTGGTGATTTTGTTGATCTTTGTCGCGGACCGCACGTTAAAAGTACCGGAGAAATTAAAGCCTTCAAGTTGGAAAAATTGGCTGGTGCTTATTGGCGTGGCGATGAAAACAATCCTCAACTACAACGCATCTATGGTTTGTGTTTTAAAAGAAAGTCAGATCTTGAGAGTTATTTGCAAATGATGGAGGAAGCAAAAAAACGAGATCATCGCAAACTTGGTCAAGAGTTAGACCTATTTACTTTTTCACCACTCGTTGGCCCAGGCCTGCCACTCTTTACTGACAGAGGCACGGTTGTGCGTGAATGTTTGGCTGCTTTTGTTTGGTCGCTGATGAAGCCTTATGGTTACACCAGAGTCAACATTCCACATCTTGCTAAGTCTGATCTTTATAAAACTTCTGGTCATTGGGACAAGTTTGCCGACGATATCTTCCATGTCACAAGTAAGAAAACAGATGATGAGTTTGTTTTAAAACCAATGAACTGTCCGCACCACACTCAGATTTATGCATCGAAAATTCGTAGTTACCGTGATTTGCCGGTGCGCATGAGTGAAGTCACCACTGTTTATCGTGATGAAAATTCAGGACAGTTACAAGGTTTAACAAGAGTTCGCTCTATTACTCAAGATGATGCTCATGTTTTTTGCCGCATGGATCAAGTGAAAGAAGAATCAATGGCAATCTATGACATTATTACCAAATTCTACGATGCCTTTGCCATGCCGCTAAAAATCAGATTGTCGATGCACGATCCGGATAACATGGAAAAGTATCTCGGTGGAGCTGAAGTTTGGGATAATGCTGTAGGCATTTTGAAGGAGTTATTGGCGGATCTGGGCAAAGATTACGAGATCGGTATTGGTGAAGCTGCCTTTTATGGCCCAAAGCTTGATTTTATTGCCACCGATGCTATTGGACGAGAATGGCAGTTGGCCACTTTACAGCTTGACTTCAATCTTCCAGAACGCTTTGCGCTGGAATACACCGATTCTGATGGCGAAAAGAAACGCCCAGTGATGCTTCACAGAGCCATCTTGGGTTCTATTGAGCGCTTTATGGGTGTCTTGATTGAACACTACGCCGGAGCTTTTCCAATGTGGTTGGCTCCAGAACAAATTAGAATTGCAACGGTCAGTGATGAATTCGGTGATTTTGCCAAAAAGCTTGCCGAGGATTTTGAAGCAGTTGATTTGCGAGTCACTGTCGATAATTCAAGCGAAAAAGTTGGCAAAAAGATTCGCGATGCAGCAATGATGAAAGTGCCTTGGACAATAGTCATCGGCCAAAAAGAAGTTGAAGGCGGTGATATAAAAGTCAACGTCTTTGGGCAAGATGAAGATCTGGTTGTCGCTCAAGGTCAAATAGTTGACGAAGCACAAGCCGCAGCCAAGATGCCGTAAATAAAAAGAGCCATGACTCTCACGAGAAATGGCTCTTTTAAATTACTTAGCGGCTCGTTTCTCTTCATTAACTTCTTCTTGTACCTGCGGTTTACCTCTGAAGAAATCTCTTATTCTTCGACCCAACGAAGGTCGAGTAACTTTTTTGTATTTATTGATCGCTTCCACACCGCCTTTAATGCCGACATCTTCTGGATCGACATTCATCGCTTCTTCCCAGTCCTCATCTTTTGCTTCGCGTTGCTTGGATACTTCTGGGGCAGCTTCGGCGGCTGGCTCTGCTATAGTCTCAGCCTCTGCTTTTATTGTTTTAGCTTGCTCTGCAGATTTGGCTGATTCTGTTTCACCCCACATATCAGTTTCGTTCTCGGCCTGCTTGGCTGTTTGTTGCTCTTCGGCTGCTTCTAAAAATCCCTGTTTAATAGCTTCATGAGCATCACCGTCAGCAAGCGCCTGGCTAATGATTTCAACCTTTTTGTACTCGAGCAGTGGTTTCAAATCTTCAGCAGTATAAGGCTTCAATTTAGGGTCATTATCTAAAGTTACTGACACAGCAGCGACATCATCGTCCCAATCATTAACTAGTTCGCTAACTTTAGCCAAATCATTTTTTATAAGTTCTGGAACATCAAGTCCGGCTCCCATGTATTCATCTTTTTTATTATTAATCACTTCTTTAGCGATTCGAGCATTTTCTCCGGAAAAACCGGATTTTTCCACAAGTTTATCGAGTTGTTCGAATTGTCCCTCGCTGACTGCACGAACATCCTCGGGAAATCGATAGCTAGCTTTTTCTTGCATATAAAAATGGTTATTGTCTATAAATTACCTTGATTTAATTCTACAGGCAATAGATTATCAACACTTGACAAAATCGCAATTATGTAGTAAAGTCCCAAGTTCCTTAAATCGCCTTGGAGGCTGGCCATGAGTTGCGCTGCACTGCGGCGTGACGGAGTGGTCACGCCGGTTCATTGGATCCTGCGTGAGATAGATCATCCGATGGTCTCGCTGGTTCGCCAGCAGATCGTCGGGCTCTGGGTCAAGAAGACTCGGAAGCAACTGTCCTCGCAGGACATCGAATGCGTGGAGTACGTGCTGGGGTGGGTTTCTACCTTTGGCACAGCTACGCCCGACGACGGACTCGTCAAGACCTGCCTGCGGCTGATGGCCCAGGGCCAGATGCCGCTGATCCGCGACGCGTTCGGGGACAGGTCTTGGCTACGAGTTAGGCTGAGTGTGGAGAAGTGCATCGCGCGAGTGCTGGAGGTTCCAGCCCGCGAGGTGCACAATGGGGAGGCTTACTCCCATCTCGTTGAGGTATGCGAGTACCTCACCATGCTCATCAGTCGTCCGGAGGATTGGATTGACGGGGACGGGAAGCATGTTCTGCTGCCTGATTTCCCCTGATTCTCCTCCGCTCTACTTGGACGGTCACTTCGGTGGCCGTCTTGCTTTTGTAATAAAAAAGCCCAGAGATTTACTCTGGTAACTTTTTTATGCGGCTTCTCTTTGTTTTTCTTCGTCACGCCTCATGATTTCCTGAGTTTGTATGAGTGAATCGTAAAGGGTTTGTAATTCATCACGCTGATCAACTAAATTTGCTAATTCGCGTCTTTCTGAGGACTTCGAAATTTTTTCCAATGCATCCTTTTCTTCATCACTGGCGGAAGCTATCACTTCGGTCATATCTTCAGTCGGATCTAAACCAACATATTCTTCGTAATTTACTAAGTTTTCTTTCACTAATTTATTCCAAGCTTCATTAAGGAGACCAATTTGATCCTTAATAGATTGAAGTTTTTCGGCTGTCTCTCTTAACTGTTTTTCCACGTCACTTTCCTCCATCATCTCGATACCGACTGATCCGATGCCAACCTCTTCTTCAGATTCGATTTCCTCTTGAGTTGCTTCTGGCATTTCCACTATTTCTGGTTCCTCCGCCGGCATCTCAAAAGATTCAGTTTCTTTTTGACGCCTTCTGAAAGATTCAGGCATTTTTACCATAATAAAAAAATAAATATTTATAGCCTAATTATAGCATTTATTTGTTATTTTGTGTCAATCTGGACTTGACTTTTTCGCTAAAATATGCTACATTATGCCGTCAACCTGGAGGGGGTTAACACATGGCTGAGCTGGCTTTTTGGCAGGATCATACCTGCCAGAGTGAGCTCAGGCCCTCTCTGCCGCCGCAAGGCGGGGAGGTGGTCGAGCTCACGGTGAACATCGACCACCGGCTGGCGCACCTGGCGTGCCAGCTAATAAGTTATTTGATTCCTACCCCACGAGATCTCGAATTTCGTCGGGGAAAAGGAGAGGGAGAACACCTCTGGTCTAACTTGCGCCAGGCAAGGGAAGAACGGAGGGAACTCGAACTGATAGTAGCGGACGCGATCCGCAGACTACCAGTCGAGGGCCAGAAGAAGGGTGCCCGGCGACGGCCACTCACTCACTTCTGGGAAGCGCGGCGACTGATCCTCACGATCAGTCGCGGCGACGAGCTGATGTGGCTTCGCAAGTCCCATCAACTCTATCCCACGCTCGAGGCGTGGACGGCGGTCGTCAAGATCGCCGAAACTGCAGCCTACGAGCGGTTCTTTGCTCACCATGGTCGCTTCCCGGCGCCTGGTAGCAAGGAAGAGCTCGCGGTGGACGGTGTGGCACACCTGGCTCGCCAGGTCGTGGTCGCGCTTGTCCCACCAGAGGTCGCAGCTCGACTCGCGTGACGGTCACTTCGGTGGCCGTCTTCGCTTTTATGGGTTAGAATTGGAAATATTATGCCCAAACCAAAAATTATTATTATTGCCGGTGCCACGGCTTCCGGCAAAACAGATCTAGCTATTCAAATCGCCAAACAATTTAACGGCGAGGTTATTTCAGCTGATTCCCGAACGATTTATCGAGAGATGAACATTGGTACGGCTAAACCAGAAGGGAAGTCGAAAGCACTTCCTCAGGCACAAAAGAAAGATATTTCTGATCTATTTTCAGATAAGCCTCTAATGGTTGACGGTGTTGAACACTGGGGTTTTAATTTAGTCGATCCTGACGATTCTTTTACTGCTGCACAATTCAAAGAATACGCCGAGCATAAAATAAAGAGTATTTTGAAGCGCGGTCGTTTGCCGATTTTGGCTGGCGGTACCGGGCTCTATCTTGAGGCCGTAGTTGATAATCTTTCTTTTACCTCGATCGAACCTAATCTAGAGTTGAGAAAACAATTAGAACAACTATCTAACGAGGAGCTTTTTTCAAAAATCGAAGAGCAAGATCCGGAAACAGCAGACACGATTGATCAGAATAATCGCCGCCGCCTGATAAGAGCAATAGAAATTTTAAAGATGAGCGGCAAACCATTGTCCAAAAATCAAAACAAAGGCCAACAAAAATATGAGGCTTTAATGTTAGCTATAGATGTTGATCGAGAACTACTTTACGAACGTATCGATGAACGAGTCGATAAAATGATCGCCGAAGGTTTAGTTGATGAAGTTCGCAGCCTTAAAGAAAAATATGGTTGCGAAGTTAATGCTATGACCGGAATTGGTTATCGACAAATTTGTGCTTTTCTTTCCGGTTACATGAAACTTGCCGATGCAATTGAAATTTTAAAACAAGACACTCGTCATTATGCCAAACGTCAATTGACTTGGTTTCGACGAGATAGCCGCTTCCACTGGATTAAAAATTCAGAAGAGGCTATGACTTTGGTAAAAGAATTCTTGGCTTAAAAAAGAAGCTCCCCAGCCGCAGAGGCGGCTGGGGTGGCGTAGAACGCGCTCATAAAGCGCAAGAGAAGAGTGTTACCTGCTACAGAGTCCGCTCGAATGGGGGGAAGTTTGGGTAGAGGTCTTCGAAAGGAGTCCGGAACACTCTGCAGCAGGCAACAACAAAAATATAGCCCAAAAGTTAGATTTTGGCAACCATTAACCAATAGTATCAGTAATAATTCTGGCCGCAGTCTGCGGATCTGCCTTACCTTGCGTTTCTTTCATAACTAGGCCCAGGAAAAAGGCCAGAAGTTTTGTTTCTCCGTTTTTGTAGCGTTCAACCTCGGCTGGATGATCGAGCAAAAGTCCGTTAACTAGCTCTTGTAGTTCTGCAGCATTATCCAATTTTTCAGCTCCCAATTCCTCAACCGCCTGACTTGGATCAATTCCATCATCGAGCATTCTATTTAACACTTTGAGTCCAGAAGCACCGGTAATTTTTCCTTCGGCCATGAGAATTATAAATTCAGCAAAATTTTCCGGGGTGATTTTCATTATTTCAAAACCGATCTTGCGATCTGCCAAAATACCCAAGAGTTTACTCAAGAGCCAACCAGAGAAAAGTTTAGCCAGCTTTTCTCTTTTTTCTTCAACTTCAGCTGCTTCAATTTCAGGGCTAGCTTCCAGCCAAGCTGACAACTCGCTCATAGAAGCTTCCACAAAGTTCGCCACGGCCGGTAACTCGATCATTTGTTCGATGTCTGTTGGTTTAAAGCTGTACTCATCTTCAAACCGTTGTCGCTTGGCAGCCGGCAACTCTGGGATTCGTCTTCTAATTTCTTCCGTGAGATCATGTAAATCCATTGGTGGAATATCTGGTTCAGGGAAATATCGATAATCAGCCGAGTCTTCTTTGCTTCGCTGATCAACGGTGCGCTGCTTATTTTCATCCCAGCCGCGAGTCGTTGTTCCTGCAGGTGGCGTACCAATTTCCCAAAGTTCAGTTTGTCGTTGAATTTCGTATTCAATAGCACGTTCAACCGCTTTAAATGAGTTGACGTTTTTAATTTCAGTTTTTGGATGCAACTCTGTTTCGAGAGGCTTACCATCCTCATCAACTTCGCGAAGAGAAATATTAACATCACACCGCAGCTGACCTTTTTCCATGTCGCCATCTGAAATTCCCAAAGTTCTTACTAACAAACGAAGCTCATGCAAATATGCTTTAGCCGCCGCTGCTGAATGGAAATCAGGTCTGGTAACAATTTCACACAACGGTGAACCGGCTCGGTTGTAATCGACATATGTTCGTCCATCACTTCCATGAATATTTTTGGCAGCGTCTTCTTCCAAATGCAATCTTTCCAATCTGATTGTCGTTTCACCTTCTTCAGGAACTTTAAAAGTCAGGCTACCGTTTTGCATAATCGGCTGATCAAATTGAGAAATCTGATAGCCTTTTGGAAGGTCAGGATAGTAATAATGTTTGCGGTCAAATTTGCTTTCTTTGGCAATCTCACCATTTAGTGCCAAACTCAAAAGAATAGCCCAACGAATTGCTTGCTCATTAGGTGTTGGCAAAACTCCCGGATGACCAAGACTGATGGCTGAAATATTAGTGTTTGGAGCCACGTTCTCACTATCGTTGCTTTCACTAGAGAACATTTTTGTTTTTGTTTTGAGCTGGACATGGGTTTCCAGACCAATGACGGGTTGCAAATTCATATCATGGCCAGTTTAGCACGAGCTAGCCACCAGCTCAAGCGGCCTCTTTTAGTTCAAGATAGAAGATGGTGCTGAAAATTATGAGCATTGGAAAACAGAAAATATCAATAATTTGTGAAATGACTTGTTCGCCAAGAGGTGGGGCAGCAACTAGATATCCGGCCAAGTCAGTACCGAGAGCCGAGGCAAAAATTATACTAACCAATAAGTTAAGACCAAGATAGAGAGCTAGAAAGATAACGATCGCTCCAGTGAATCTAAATAGAATAGGGAAGAATTTTCCTTTGGTTAACTCTTTACTCGATCTCATGGCGGCAATTATGTCTTTGTGCTCCAAGACAATAATTATAGTTGTAAAAGCAAGCCAGACGCTAAGAATTATTCCTGGGACAATAAAAGCCAAGAGCCCGATTATTTCAATGAGATTAACCACTACAACGGCCAAGAAGAATGGAATGGCTGCTCGACGAATACGAGCATTCAAGTCATTCAGACGAGCCGGTTTATTTTTATAGAGGTCAGGGATTAAAAGAATAATTGCCAAAGAAACCCAGATACTAATTACCGGATAAAAACCCAGAAGACAGATAATTTTAACAAAAACTGCTGTCGATGAGTCAAAACTTAAATCAGCAAAAAAAGAAATCGCGACCGGCAATAAAAGCCAGGCCGCGAAGCCAAAAATTAAGCCAAAGTTTTTTTGATAAATCCGCCAAGTCGATTGAATCAGTTCCAGTGTATTGGGAATTTGTTTACTTTTTTGTTTTGCGGAGGCTGTCATAGATTAGATAATCCGCGATAATAAACAATGGCAAAGAGAGAACTGTTAATCCGCCACTAATTAGGTTGTTGATGACATCGGCCAAATGAAGAGCAAAACCACTGTTGCCTATTCCGACTGCAATGATTGGGGAGCTGATCGAGAAGAGAATAAATTGAGAGATGACCAAGGCTGCTGTAAAAACTATTTTTGGGATCAGCAATCGAACAAAAGTATGCCAAAAACGTCCTTTAACCAAGCGACGCGAGTTTTTGAGTGCAGCAGAGCCCCTGTTGTTTTCCAAAATCATGGAAAAGCCAACAAAATTTAACTGAATCGCCAAGATGAACAAGAATACCAAACCAACTAGAGTACCTAAGAAGGTTAATAAAATACTCATTGTACCCAACCAAACTCCACCATCGGTCATGAGATTGACAACAATTAATATAAGTCCAGGAACAATGGCAAGCGCTGGAATTAAAAGAACCAGTGTGCGCAAAACTACCACCCAAGCGTAAGGCAAGAATTTTTTCCAGCTCATCTTCGCGATCGCTTTGTGATCAACTACTTGATTGAGTCGTTCTTTGTCGATCGTCTCTACTAAACTCAAGTAAATCCACAAGGAGACGATCGGGGCAACTATTAAACTGGAAACCACCATGATAATTGAACCAACAAGCCACCAACCACCGAAATTCTCTACTGCAAGAGCTGTAACGTCACCAAGTGGCAACATGAGACCAGCAATAATGAAAAGTGCAGTTATAATCAGAAACCACAGAGAAAATTTCATCAGATCTTTAAAGAATTTAGCATAGTGATCAATGCTTTGGTCTAAGATTTGGCCAATCGAAATGAGTTTATCCATAATTAGTCTAATTTTAGTTGCGAATTAATGAGCTGCCAGACGTTCTCGTGAATGGTCTCTGGGGGCAAAAGTTTTCCAGATTCAAGGCACTCAATCATTTTAAAATAATCATACAGATCAACCAAGTGCAGGTAGGAAACTTCGGCGCGGCGTAGATGATCTGGATTGCTTTCATGGATATCATGCTTCAACTGATGTTTTTCACCGTGAGCGGCAGTTCTCGCGCTCATCAGTTCCAAAGAGACTTGGTAGGGAATGTGGAGCACAATGTTCAAATTAGGTTTTGGGCTGCCCATGATTTCATGCTCGAAATGTTCATTCCATTCAAAATACTTCTGACGTTCTGCGGCATCTTCGATTTTTGAACCTTGGTGACCCATGTTTGAACCAACATAGCGATCAGCTATAACATTGATGCCACTTTCTAACCATTTTTTGATCTTACCGGCGGCATCGAAACGATCAACAGCGTAAAGCACTGAAGCTGCATATGGTCCAACATCATCAGCCTCACCATAGGCACCTGATAAGTACTCCTCCAAAGGACCGGCGCTCTTTTTACCATACTGCGGGAAAGAAATTGTCTCCACCAAGAGATTTTCTCGCCGCATTCGCTCCACTAGGAGCTTGGTTTGAGTCGCTTTACCGCTACCATCAGTTCCATCGATAACAATAAAATTTCCTTTTTTCATAAGGGCAGTATAGCAAGATTGACTGGATTAGTCGATTTTTAAAGAGATGTCCACAGCCGCTGTATCGACACGAAATTTTATTTTGCTAAGGTACTCTCATGACCAATTTCGACGCCATTTATCGAGACGCTATTGCCCGGATTATGTTCCATGGGGTCGAGATTTTTAATGAGCGCACAGGCCTTTCCACCAGGGCAATCCCCGGCCTTACTTACGAGCTTTGGCCTGATGAGAGTTTTCCACTTTTGACACTGCGCAAGATTCCAATCCAACTTTTCTGTTCAGAAGTTGTTTGGATGATTATGGGTACCAAAGATTTAAGTTTCATTCGGCAGTTTACTAAGATTTGGGATGATTTTGCTGAAAATGACGGCACCATGGAAACTGCTTACGGCTACCGCTGGCGCCATCATTTTGGTCGGGATCAATTGTTGGGATTGGTTGAACATTTGAAGAATGAGCCGTCTTCTCGCCACGGTGTTATTATTATGTGGGATCCGGCTTCAGATGGTTTGAACTCGCCAAAAAAGAAGAATGTGCCGTGTCCTTTTGCCTTCACGGTTAATGTTTTGGCTGAAAAAGTAAATATGCACCTTATTATTCGTTCGAATGATATGATGCTTGGTAATCCTCATGACGTCGCTGGGTTCGCGTTGCTGCTTTCCATGCTTGGGCAGGAACTCGGACTCGGCGTAGGAAAATTGACGGTTTCCATCTCGCATGCGCATATTTACGAAAACCATTACGAACAGGCCAATACTTTGCTCGAGCGGATGCCTCACCAACACGAAGAGATCAAAGTTGACCTACCGGCAAATTCTTTCCAGCGGGCACTTCGGGGAGACACTAGCTTAGTGGAGGAGTTGGTGGAAATGTTCAAACGTCAGTACCAACCAATGCCAGCGGTTAAAAAAATGAAAATTGCTCTATGATAGTTTCACTCGTAGCTGCTATTTCTGTTGACGGTCGAATTGCTCAAAAAGAAGGACAGACTTCGACCGATTGGACCAGTCAAGAAGATAAAAAGTTCTTTGTTGAAAAAACCAAAGAGGCTGGTGTTTTGGTTATGGGCCGGAAGACTTATGAAACAATCGGTCGACCACTACCAAATCGTCTAAATGTAATCATGACGCGTGATGTTGGTCAGTTTGAAAGTATTGAAGGCACGCTTGAATTTACCAAAGCCACTCCAGCCGGGATTCTGACTGATTTGGAAATTCGTGGTTTTAAAGAAGTAATTATTGCCGGCGGCGCTGGAGTTTATAGTTTGTTTTTGAAAGAAGGTTTGGTGACAGATTTGTATTTAACTGTCGAGCCAATTATTTTTGGTGCCGGTATTCCTTTGATCGACGGCATTGATTCAAAAAGATTGGAGTTGGTTGAATCAAAAAAATTAGGAGAACAAAGCGTATTACTTCACTATCGAATTTTATGACCCTTCCCGAATATCCTTACATGCCAGAAGGGAGGAGTTTAAAATATTTGCCGGCTGATCATCCGTTGATGGTCGAAGCCAGCAAAGCGCGAGAACAATGTGCCGGTGACCCATTATTTCCCAATGGTGCTATTTTAGTTCGCGATGGCCGGGTGATTGCTCGAGCCGGTAATGGCTACAACCGTGGCAATCAAGAAATTCACGTTTGTCCACGTGTAGTACAGGAATGTCCAAGTGGCACCGGTTATGATTTATGTTCTTTGCACGATCACGGCGGTCATGCGGAAAAGATGCTCATGGAGACGGCCAGAGAGCAGGGGATTGAAACCATGGGCGCTGATGTTTACATGTACGGACATTGGTGGTGTTGCGAACCTTGTTGGACTGCAATGATTCAAGCCGGCATCCGTGATGTTTATGTTACCGACGATGCGCACGAACGTTTTAGTCGCGATCGAGTTTATGCTGAAACTTTTAAGTCTAGTCTCAAAACAATTTATGTTTCTGGAGCATTGACTAATTTAGCGGCAGGAAATTCTGAGCAACATAAAAAGTTTTACGAAGATATTGCCAAGGTTGCGGCTTCATTGGGAATTGATGCTTATGTGCCGCACTTACATAGTGATCCTGAAAAAAATTCAGATATTGATATTAGTGCTGTTTTTTCCACTGATTTTGAAAAAGTATCGGTACTGGACGCAGTTGTCGCTGATGTAACTTATCCTTCGCTTGGTACTGGTGGGGAACTGATGATTGCTTATTATGCCAAAAAGCCGCTCGTGCTTTTATCACGTCGCGGCTCTCATGTTTCTCGTTTTGCCTTAGGTAATCCGGCCGTGGTCTATCATTTGGAGTACGAAGATTATTTCGAAGCTCTCCGCCGTTTACCAAATATTTTAAGGCAGTTGTAGATTTTCTTATTTACAACCCAAATTTTTCTTTTAGTTCATCTAGCTGGCCGCTCGTCAATAAATCTCTCTCGTCGGCTTTGTCGACTTTATATTTTGGTTCTCCGGAATTTGAATATTTTGCCTCGGAAAGTCCATGCAAATTTGCTTCTTCGGTTGAGAGTGGATGAGACAATTCTTCAAAGATCACCTGGCACACTCGCTCACCTGGATAAATTCTCAAAACCTGATCGCCGGCTTCGTTTTTCATTGGAAAGATCAAATTTCCTTGATAGCCTGTATCGATAATTCCGGAAAGAGACAAGTTGATACCGCGGCGATTGGTGGAAGTTCTTGGGAAAAGAATAGCCATCAAGTCTGGAGCGTTCATTTCAATTCGTTCGAGACTTGTGCCAATTACAAATTCATTTGGCAGGAGATCGAAATATTGACCGGGTTTTAAAATGACTTCTTCAAATTGTTCGGCATGGATATCTCGGTCTTCAATGGAAACATTGATTGCTTTACGGCCTTTCTCTGTCATGGTCCAGTTTTTCGGAATCAAAAATTTATAGCCGAGTCGTAAATCCAGCGCATGTGGCTGAAGTTGAAATTGATCAACCGCTGGCTCAAAAACCAGGTCTTTCTTTTGAATTCTATCGAGAATATCACGTCGGGTAAGAATCATATTGTTTTCAGGTTATCAAAAAACAGATGCCCCGTCGAGTAGTCTCAACGGGGCAAGGGGTCCTTCTGGATGAAGTGCAGGATGCCGCTGTCTTCGAGGGCGTCCTGGTCATCTCTCCAGCGAAGGAACATGTCGTCATCCCAGGGCTCGAAGCCGATGGGTTGTTGGATGATGAAGTTGATGTAGTCGTAGGAAGATCCACGGTGCTGCCAGGCGAACAAGAGCGAGGTCCCGAACGTCTGCCACACCTGGATGGTCGGCTGGATGTGACCGAACCAGAGGACGCAGCAAACGAGGGCAGTAATGCAGCTCTCGAGTCCGATGAAGAGGACTGCTGCACACTCAGCGATCGGAGCTTCGTGATCCAGGAAGATCAGGCTGAGGAAGTTGATCACGAGCGAGAGGGTGAGCGCTCCTCCGACGCTACCTACGGTTCCGTAGATCGCGAAGATCCAGAAGAGATCGAAGTGGCGGCGGTTCTTGTATCGACGGGACATTGGCACCTCCGAGAGGACCTTAGCAAAAAACGTGAGAAAATAAAAGAATATTTTGTTTTTGAAATCTAATGTGATATACTAAATAAAATTTTATGATTTATGAGATATTTAGTTTTTCTATTATTTTGCAGCATTTTTTTTCTTCCTGCCGCAGGTCAGACACTGGCTGCAATTCCAAATAACACAATTGGTCGCATTCTCTTGCAAGTTGAGGAGAATGGCGAGGCTTGGTATGTATCTCCGACTACTTCAGACAGAATTTATCTGAGAAATGGAGACGTCGCATATCAGGTTTTACGAATTTTTGGGCTTGGGATTACCAATACAGATTTGTTAAAAATACCCGTAGGTATTGAGACGCGGTTCGAAGATGGTGATGCAGACTTGGATGGTTTGCCGGATAAGTTGGAAGAAGCTTTGGGTACAAGTTCATCAGATCGAGACAGCGATGGCGATGGCTACATTGACGGGGTAGAAGTTGTGAATGGTTACAATCCTCTCGGTTCAGGATCGATAAATATTGATTATAGCTTGGTAGATCGCTTAAGAGGTAGAATTGTTCTTCAGGTTCAATCTCGAGGAGAAGCTTGGTATATTAATCCAGTTGATGGCAAAAGATATTACATGAAGAATGGAGAGGCAGCGTATCAAATTATGAGATTTTTGAGTTTGGGAATAACCAATAATAATCTTAGCAAAATTCCAATTAATTCAGAATCTACTGTGCTTAACGAAGTATCTCCAGTAGAGGTTAATACCCCACCTAGTTCGATTATCACACCAGAACAAACGCCTGAGCCGATTATCAATCCAACACCAGAACCAGCGCCTGAACCAGAACCAGCGCCTGAACCGGGGATATACTCGATCCATAGCAGTGCAGCCAACTATTTAATTATTACAGCAGATACATTGTTTGATTCAGCTCTCAGACTTCGAGATTATAGAGAAACAGACGGCTACTCTGTTGCGGTTGTTCCAATATCTGAGATCACGGAAGTAGCCGGTTCTTCAGCTGCTGACATTGATACTTGGCTGGAGGATTATTTAAAAAAATATCCGCTTATAGAATATGTTGCCTTACTAGGTGATGACATTTCAATTCCGCATAATCAATTTAAGAGAGTAGATCTGGAGTCACAAGAAATTATAGATGGCAGCATAATCTATACTGATCTTAATTATGCTATTATTGGGCCGGTAACTGCTAAAAATATAAATCTAAGTTTAAAGGTAGGACGGATAGCTGTCAGTACTAATGAAGAATTTGATGTCTATTTAAGTAAGATGAGAGAATTTGAAAATAGTTTTGTTAATAGAAAACGCGTATTATTTTTTGGCGACGGGGCCCATATCGCTTATTATCAGGCTAGAGATCAGCGGGCTGTTGAGGACGCAGGTTTTGAATACTCAATCTTGGCAAACCCGACCGCCGATCAGTTCTTTGATGAAATTAATCAGGGCGATATAGCCATGGTTTTTTATTATGGCCATGGTAATTGGCAAACTAATTATCCTATAGGAATTGGGAACATTGATCGGTGGCAAAATACGACCAATCCTATTTTGTATTTTTCGGGAGGTTGTGGTTTTAGTTCCGAAGAAAGTACCAGGTCAATTTCAACTGAGTTATTATTGGACGATGCAGCATCAGCAGCTTCTATCGGTGCCAGCGAAGATGGTGGGTACGGTGCGGACTATGATTTTGTGCCTGAATTTTTCTATAACTTCAGAAATGACGTGATAACCATGGGGGAACTTTACAACAAGACCCTGACAGCTGCATATTTGGATGGTGTAAATGCAGGCTACCCGTTATTTAGTTTTGACTTTTTAAATAGAATGGCTTTTGAAGGTGATCCGGCTTTACGTTTAAAGCCCTGATATTGCAAAAAACGTGAGAAAATAAAAGAACGCCTCGTTTTCTCTCAAGATAATCAGGAGCAACGAAGGCGTTCTTTATTTTTTAAATACTAGCAAGATCAATTTTGATTCCAGGACCCATAGTGGTACTGATTGAAGCAGATTTGATGTAAATTCCTTTAGCTGACGATGGTCTCATCTTTTTTACTGCACTCAAAACTGCTTTGAGGTTTTCAATCAACTTTTCTTCATCAAACGACGCTTTTCCAAACATCACATGTACATTGGAAGTAGCATCATTCTTGAAAGAAATTTTTCCGCCCTTTTGTTCCTCGATCATTTTTGCAACGTTTGGTCCAACAGTATCAGTCTTTGGGTTTGGCATCAGACCCCGAGGGCCGAGCACACGAGC
>CAZYCR010000017.1:11950-18356 GCA_964645815.1 uncultured Gammaproteobacteria bacterium | reverse complement strand
AGCCAGTTAAAATAATGGTTGATTTAGTTTTTAGCTCTTGCCAATATCCAAAAATAATTGCGATGGCAACCGAGAGATAGCCACCAAAAATATTGGGGTGCGAAAAACTGCCATAACCTCTCAAGAATCTTTGTGATTGATATTCAATGACTGCATCGCCAAGACGTTTTGCATCACGAGCAGCCAGGCCTAGGAGAGTTGAATCAGCTGAGCTACCAAGAAAGAATTGCCAAAAAGATATAAGAGCTGGAATCACCAGACCCAGGACAAAACCCACGAAAATATTTGGTAATGAGACTCGACTATCGAGCAAGGTTGCGAAAAAAATGAGAGCAACGGTTAAATGAAGTAACTGATTTAAAGACAACAGCGAATCCGGTGAAAAGAATATTGAAAAGGCCGCAACCAAGAGTAATAAAAGTGCAAAATAAACCGGCTGGCGATATTCTTTTTTAATTTGCCAGGGCAAGAGTGACAAACAAACGATCAAAACAAGTGCTTCCGTAACAAATATGCTGTAAATGGCAAATTGAGAATCAGGTAATAATGAACTCGAGCCAATGATTAACCTGGTTTGCCAAGGTAAAAGAAATGCAACTACCGGAAGACCCCATTTGATAATTATGTTTCGCATAGTTTCATTGCTTCTTCAAGTCTTTGTTTAATGTCTTCACGTCGGTCATTTTTATGAAATTTTAGTTGGTGATCTGCAACAATAACCCGTGAATCCACATTTGCAAGCTTTCGTAGTTCTTCTGGCAAGCGCTTGAGTTGCAAAGTGCGAGCCGATGATTCATGACCAAATATTGGCCAAGAATTTTTCTTTGAAAACCTGAGTCTTGAAGATGGTTTACGCCATGAAGCAGCCGGCAAAATTCTTTCGACCCAACGATTCTCGCTCTGCCACATTTGCCAGACTCTTTTACTGCCAAAAATTGGAATAATACTCTTGGTCCAAAGTGCCAGATAAGGATCAGTTGAAGAGATTTGGATTGGCTCCAAATTCATGCCTGCATTAGTCACAAAAAAACTTAAATCAATTGGATCAGTTCCCCTTTCCCCCGGTCGCTGGCGTAACAAAGCAAGAGGCGTAACTGACCAAAGTCGGCTAGTCCAAACATAGCCAGGACGAACAATAAGAAAAAGATCAATGTCACTGCGTGGTTCAGTGTGGTGCCAAGAAAGACTATTGCAGACCGCCAGACCTTCAATCCACGGTAAACGGCGGAGATATTTAACCAGCCACTGCAGACGACGATATTTCGAGAGAGCGTTGATGAAGCGTTGATGTCGATCAGCGATCTGCTCCCTGATTGGAGTTGTTTTCCAATAAATACTCCAAAAGCCATCTTCTTCAGTGGCAAAATTTCTCAACCAAATTGGCTGCTGTAAAGCCTCAATAATTTCTGAATAACTCCATTTTTTTATTGGGTTCAACTGCCATTTCCAGAGCTCAAAACTAGTCAGCGGATAATTGAAGTATGAAAAGAAAGCTAGGGTTCTAAAAATATCTTTTTCAATGGGAGGAATCACACTAACTTTTTTTTAAAATCCTCCTTTCAATAAAAGTTCGACCTTTGGTGAGGATATAAATGACGCCGGTAGAGATAAATAATGCGTCACGGATACGAATAATTAGAGCAAAAGTAACTGCGCTGAGTGGAATATTTAACAGGCTGAAGACCGCTGAAAAACCACCTTCGAAAATTCCCAGTCCGGCCGGAATTGGCAAAATCAGAGCGATGCCTGGCAAAGTAGCAGTCAAAAAAGCACTGGCAAAATTTAGATTTACACCAAAGAAGTAAGCAATGTAGAAAACCTCAATCACCCGAAAACTAAATACGGCTAAGGAGAGAAAAGAAACAATTAATACTCGAGAAAAGCTGCTGGCTAAGAATTCGGACATCAATTTTTCACTGTCCAACATTCCTTTTTCGATCTTTTTTAGGCTTTTTATTTTACTCAAGCCAAACAATCTAAAAAAATGTGAAAAGAAACCACGACCATAGGCCATCGCCGCAAAAAATGCCACCAAAGTCAGCAAAAGCAATAAAAGTCCAATGCCAATGACCAGAAAAGAATTGCCATCGCCCAAACCTTCCCAAAGGGCCAATAAAACACCAGCTAAAATGAAAACGATATAAGCTGAGAGTTCAAAAGCAATATCCAAAACAACCGAACTTGTAGCAGCACGCAACGAAACCCCAGGCTCGGTCGAAACCATCGCAATCCTAACTGGTTCTCCCCCAACCTGAGCAGCCGGCGTCAAATAACTCATGGCAAAACCTGCTAACCGGTGCAAGTACATCTTGCGGAGCGGAATTTTATATTCGGCCGGAAGATGAGAGTTAATAATAATCTGCCAACGTAAACTGTAAAGTGTAAAGTTCGCCATCGAAATCAGAACAAAACCAACAATTGGTAATAATCCGAAAGCAATTATATTTTCTTCAACCGATTCCGGACCTTCATGCCAAATTAAAAAGGCTAGAACCGCAAGCCCGATAAGAAAAGTGAAAAAAGTGGCCAAGATATTGAAAAAAGCCCGTCTTTTCATAGGTCTGACCATTGTATCAAATTAGAGACTAAACTGACAGAGTAAAAAAGACGACCTTGCGGCCGTCTTTTTTATTTCTTTTCAACTTCAACTTTTTCTTCTTTTGGTTTCTTTGGCAAAAAGATGGCATAAAGTACAATCGTCAAAACCGTTGTTGCCAACCAGTAAAGCATGACACCTCCCGGTAATGAGGTTGAACCAATAACCAAGGTCATAATTGGCATGAAGTAAAGCATCATCTTGTTCATGCTGGCCATCATATCTTCATCCTGAGCTCCAGCTGAACCACGAACTTCTTTAGCTGGTCTATTTGCCATTGTGCGTTTAACCTGGAGGTACTGAGCGATAGCCGCCAAAATTGCAAATGGAATAGAAATCTTGGAAAGATCAATAAAGCCTAGGAACATCGGATCCAAAACTCCAGGGTTGGAAACGAATGAATACAAAAGATCTGCCTGGACTTCACCTAGACCGCTACGCAAAGCACGGAAGAGAGCAATGAAAACCGGCAATTGGATTAAGAGTGGTAAACAAGACGCGAGCGGGTTAACGTTATGTTCTTTGTAAACGTTCATTAATTCTGCTGCCAACTTTTCTTTGTCATCTTTGTATTTTTCTTGAATTTCTTTGATCTTTGGTTGAATCTCTTGCATTTCTTTTTGCGACTTCAGCGATCTGAAAGTCAATGGGAAAAGAATGCCTTTGATAATCAATGTCACTATAATAATCGACACGCCCATGTCATGAAATGGCAAGACGTCATAAAAGAAAACCAAGAGGTTGTAAATTGGCTGGAAAAGAATGACGTTATATAAATCTCCCAACATATTTATTCCTCATCTTCTTTATCTTCTTCATCCCGGTCTTCAACTTCTTCATTATCTGGTTCTAATTCATCTTTGGGTTCTTCCTCGTCACCACCTTCGTCTCTCACTGACAATTTCCAACCAGTCAGTTTAGCTGCCAGACGAACGTTTTGGCCTCCACGACCAATAGCCAGCGACAACTGATCGGTGTCTACAAGTGCCAAAGCTGACTCTTCTGTTTCATCCAACTCAACTTCTAAGACCTTAGCCGGAGCTAAAGCATTGGTGATAAAGACACGTGGATTTTCACTCCACTCAATGATGTCAATTTTCTCACCACCAAGTTCATTGATGATTGTTTGGATGCGTATTCCTCGCTGACCAATACAAGCACCAATTGGGTCAATTGATTCATCAGATGAGAAAACAGCAACTTTGGAACGCGCCCCAGCTTCACGAGCAATAGCTTTGATTTCCACTGTGCCATCGGCAATCTCTGGGATTTCTAGATCAAATAAAATCCTGACTAATTCTTCGCTTGAGCGAGAAAGTAGGATCTGCGGGCCGCGGGTACCCAAAGATACTTCACGGACCAAAACTTTAATGCGGTCACCAGGGTTATATTTTTCTGTTCTAACCTGATCTTCTGGCAAAAGAATTCCGGTTGTTCGTCCTAGATCGACGAGAATAACGCGACCTTCGCGGCGCTGTACTGTTCCAATCAAGACTTCACCTTCTTGCTCTTTGAATTCACCAAAGACAATCTCCCGCTCAGCTTCACGAAGCTTTTGCGTGATAACTTGCTTGGCGGTCATGGCAGCCATACGGCCAAACTCACCAGGCAAAGGTAGCTCGGTGCGAATAATGTCGCCAATTTTTGCATCCAATTTCAAAACTCTGGCATCTGAATACATGATCTCGGTCTTTGGATTAAAAGTTATTTCATCCTCTTCCAAAGCCGGTAGCTCTTCTTCCTCATCTTCATCTTCGCGACGAGGCCTTAGTTTTCCCTCAGCGGCAGCTTCGGCAGCACGAGCGGCAGCAGCTTCGGCTTGACGCTCTTGCATCTTTTCTAGTTCTTCAGGATCGATATCCTCGACAACTGTTTTCACATCGAAAAGTCTAACTCCACCAGATGATGGGTCAAACTCTGCCTCGATGTTTTGCATCTTATTGCCGTAATCTTTACGATAAGCAGCTGCCAAAGCCGCTTCGATCGTTTCAATCACAGCTTCATAGGACAGACCTTTTTCATCACAGATCTGCCTAATCGCCTGTTCAATATCAGATGGCATAAATAGTAAATGATTATTTTTAAGAAATAATCTCGGCTTCGTGGCCGAGATCAATCAATGAGAAGAAGATACCACTCGTAAAAAATATTGTCAAGCAATAGTAAAAAATAAGCTTATTCACCAACAGCTTCGAGATGAAGAATATTCGCTGAGCCGTCCTTGCCCTCAATAGCTACCACATCGATTCTAAATGGCAGATGCTCCCAAGCATTTTCTTTCAAATAAAATTCTCCAACTTGAATAATCTTTTCTAATTTACCAGAAGTTACAGCTTCTTCTGGATAACCAAAGTGATTACTTTGCCGAGCTTTAACTTCAACAAAAACGATCTCATCACCATCCTTGGCAATGAGATCAATTTCTCCAAACCTTGTTCGATATTGGCGAGCTAAAATTTTGTATCCTTTGGCCAGTAAAAAATCTGCGGCCTGATCTTCTCCCCGGTTACCAAATAACCGCCTCAAATCAGACATAATTAGCGTCGGCTGCTTCGAGGCAAATATTCGTTCTCTCGATTTCTCATAGAATCAGCCTCGCGCAATTTTGGAATAGTGACTTTAGCGTATCTGATAATGTAGATGGCCCAAACAATCAATCCAATTCCCCAAACAATAAACCAGAAACGTGCGCCTAACAAATAAATCTCTTCATAAGTAAAGAAGAAAAGTAGCATTCCCAAGGCACCCATCATGGTAAAAAGTTGGCTCACCATTTTGTAAGCTCTGGCCAAGTAACGATCAGCTTTCTTTTGACGCATGATAACTTTGGCAATCGCCCCAATGATAATCAAGCTGCCAAAAAGTAAGAAAAAGCTTTTGTCAAAACCTGGGGAAAGCGCATGCGGTCGAAGATTGAACCAAAAATCAAGTGTAAATAATGGTGAAAAATCCATATAAATTTTTCAAAAGTTTAACGGAAGGCCCTAAAAAGGTCAAGTATTTGAAATTAAAAGTCCCCAGTGATGACGATTTATTCTAACTTCTTCAGCCTGAGTAAATCCGGTGTTCAGTAAATCATGTTTTGCGTCATAGATGCCGCGTCGTAATTCAACACGCGGTGCTACCGGATGGTTAACCTCTGGTTTCCAATCAATCAATAATAATTTTCCGTCATCTTTCAAAAGACGCCTAGCCTCTTTGGCCAAAGCAGAAAAATTTTGAAGGCATGCTGCGTTCAAGACGCTAACAACAAAGTCGGCAATATTATTTTCGAGTGGCAATGGCGCAATCTGAGCTTCAAAATCGCCTCTTATAGGCACAATATTTTGTTGACGTTCAAGAGCCGCTCTCTGGGCTAGTTGCTCTAAGTAATGCTCAAGTATATCTACCGCATACACTTTGCCGGTTTCACCAACTAACCGTGCGGCAGTTAAAGAAAAGTGGGCGCTGTGGCCAATGCCAAAATCAACCAAAACATGACCCGGGTGCAATCCCAGGCGCGGCAAAATTTCCAATGGATCAAGTAGGGCTCGACCGGCACTCATACTACGGTGTAAAAAGATTGATCAAAAAGTTACCAATGATTGTGTCCCAAAGATCGGCAATGATGATCATACCAATGATACAAATACCAATACCGAAAAGCTTATAAAAAGTTCTGGTGCCACCTGAACCAAAATTACGCTCAGCCCAGTAAACTCGACCTAGGATTTCTAGATACCAGGCTGTCTTGTAAACCATCGAGGCTCCCAGAGCTAAAACAGCCAGGCCAATTAAGATTCTAAGGATTGCCATAGATTACTCCTATTT
>CAZYCR010000017.1:0-11940 GCA_964645815.1 uncultured Gammaproteobacteria bacterium | reverse complement strand
AATGAAAAAACAAAAACCGCCGAGTGTATCGGTGGTCTTTTGCAGTCCCTCGAAGCTCCGACCTGTCCCTCGAAGTCCGAAGGACGAAGTGGGATAGGAGCAAAGCGGGATGGTGCGCGCTGAGGGGCTCGAACCCCCGACCCTCTCGGTGTAAACGAGATGCTCTAGCCAACTGAGCTAAGCGCGCTTATCATGTTCGCTACAAATTTGGTGACAGTATAATAAAACTATATATAGTTTTTGTCAATATCAATTTATTATATTGGTAGACGCTTCCAGTTTGTGATAAAATATCTGTATGGCATTACCAAAAGGCAAAGTTAAAATAAGATGGAACTCAAATTTCGCCTATGTTATTGGTTTACTGGTAACCGATGGAAGTCTTTCGAAAGATGGTCGACATATTGATTTTACCTCAAAAGATCTAGAGCTAATGAATCATTTGAATAAATCGCTCGGGACCAATTATAAACCGTCTAAAAAATCTCGAAGTAATGAGAAGGAAAAAAAATATTATCGAATACAGATTGGAGATATATTATTTTACAAATTTCTTACCGAATTAGGGTTAACGCAAAATAAGACAAGGACGATTAAAGCAGTCAAGATCCCTAAAAAGTATTTTTTTGATTTTTTGAGAGGTCATCTCGATGGAGATGGATACTTTTATTCATATTATGATCCAAGATGGCGGGCTAGCTTAATGTATTACCTCGTTTTTTGTTCTGCCAGTCTCCAACATATTAAATGGTTACAATCTCAAATCGAACACATGGTTGGTATTCATGGTCATATTACAAAATCACATTCTGTTTTTTTACTCAAATATGCGAAAACGGAATCTGAAATTTTAATAAAAAAATTGTACTATTCTCCTAAAATATTGTACTTAAAACGAAAATACTTGAAAATTTTTCGAACTTTGTCTATTATTTAGACCCGAACAAGCATGCGCGAGTGCTGAAACTGGTAGACAGGCAAGGTTGAGGGCCTTGTGGGCAATAGCCCGTGGAGGTTCGAGTCCTCTCTCGCGCACCATAAAATCCCACTGACAGGTGGGATTTTATGATTTAAATTTTCTTTCTCGGCCGGTCACTACTCGCAGCCTATTTGGAATCACTTCCAGTCTAAACTCATCGCCTTCAAACAGTTCTCCATCAATCGAAATTTGAATCGGACTATCGCAGACAATCGTTGCTCGTGTAACTGGTACTAACGTGACTCCAACTTTTGTTTTTATCCAGCCCTTCTGCGAAGTTCTCAAAACAATTTCTAACTTTCCATCGGTCGGATGTGCCGCCGGAACTTCTGTGTCAGCATCGGCTAAATTTCTGACTTCCAGCACACTTTTTCTTATTGGTGAGATATCGTATTTTCCATCACAATTTATCTTTACACCAACAACATTGGTTGAATGAAGCTCATTTAAAAACCTCCGACCATTAACGATACCAACATCCAATTCTTCAATAATTCTGGCCGATAAAACATCACAAGCTTCCACACCTTTGGGCATACCCAAAAGTCCAGCTATCTTATTGTCTGCTGTTCCTAAAGGAATAATGGCAATCGCAACACCGGAATCTCCAACCGCATCAATTACCTTTCTCAAAGTCAAATCATTACCTACCGCCACCACTGTACTGGCCCCTTTTTTCACTTCATCATGAATCAATTCTGTTGCATCGCGAAACAAAGCAAGTCGAGCAATCTTGCCGCTAATACCAAGGTCAGTTAAACGAGTTTCAATCAGTGCCAGATCACGCTCGTATTTCTGATCCTGAACAAATTCATCGTAGACGTAATAGTACATGTATTCTACTTCTCCTCTTTGACGTCTGTTTCAATCTTGCGACCATCCATGGTAATTTTACCGTTAACTTGAGCACCTGGGGCTACTGAGAGGACCTCGACAGTAACATCACCGATAATCTGAGCTGATTGAGTCAGCTCAAGTCGACCAGCAATTTGCATATTGCCTCTAATTTCTCCAGAGACAACAGCATTACCAGCAATCACGTCGGCTTTGATTTTGGACTGTTCGCCAACTCTTAAATCACCGGCTGCTTGGATGTTGCCAGCGACTTCTCCTTCTATAATGACATCGCCCTGACTTTTAAAATCACCCTCCACGCGCACTCCTTGTGCGATTACAGTTTCCTGTCCATTTGTCTTGGTCATAAATTTATAACAGATTAATTTCTTATAAATCCCTCCTACATCTCTTCAAGTGATTCAAGCCCCAAAAGGCTCAAAGCATTTTTCAAGACAATTCCAACCGCTTCCACCAATGCCAAACGCGCCTGCGAGGTTGCTTTATCTTTTTCGTCAATCACTCTAACTTCATGATAATACTCGGCGAAAAGTTTAGCGGTTTCAAAGGCCCATTGAGCAATAGCCGAAATTTGAAAACTAGCCCCAACTTCTTGTACTAAGTCTGGGTACTCTGAAAGACGGCTGATTAATTGATGTTCGAGGTCGTGACGTAATAGTTTGGCTTCGAGTTTTGCTTTAACCGGTGCTTTCTTTTTAATGCTTTCAATACGGGCAATGGCATAAAGCAAATATGGTCCGGTAAAGCCGTCAAAGGACAAGGCTTCTTCCATGTCAAAGGTAATAATCGATTTCGGATCCTGGCGCAGCATCATAAAAATCATACTGCCAAGAGCGATTGTTTTAGCTACTGCTGTAACTTCTTTTTCTTTCCAATCTTCGTGTCGAGCTTTAGTTTCGGCCGACAGTTTTTCTATCATAGTGTCACGAACGTCTTCGTAACGAACAATGTTTCCGCTTCGAGAAGAAATCGCTCCTTCCGGCAAATTGACCATGTCATAAGCCAGATGGGTCAATTTTTTGCTGTAGCCCAAGCGGTGCAGAGTCGCAAACAATTGTTGAAAATACAAAGACTGCCTAACATCGACAACAAAGATCTGCCGATCAGGATCGTATTTCTTTTCCTTTTTGAAAGCCAAGGCTAAATCTTTTGTGGCATAAAGTGAGGATCCGTCTGACTTTAGAATCAAGAAAACTCCCAAGTCTTCGTCAGCCAAATCAACAACTACAGCGCCATCGCTCTTCTTGGCAATGCCTTTGGTGAGCATCTTTTTCACTAATTCCTTTCCTGGTTTTTCTTCTTCACTTTCAAAGTACCAAACATCTGGTTTTACTCCGAGCTCCTTAAAGATATTTTTAAATTCTGTAAGGCTCCATTCACGCGTTTCTTTCCAAAGTTTAAACCATGGTTCTTCCTTGGCTTCTAATTTCTGCTGGACAAGCGCAATCTCCTCTTTTGCTTTTTCGTGCTCATCAACATACTGCGTCGCTTTTGTGTACATTTCACCTAATATTCTAGCCCTATCCGTTTTTTCGATCTCTTTAATCTCTTCGTCGCTCATGAATTTTTTAAGACCCCAAAGAGCTTTAGCAACGTGGGCGCCAATATCACCAATATAAGAAGCAGCGATCACTTCGTAACCATTAATTTGCAAAACATTAACAATCGATTGTCCCAAAACAGCGTTACGAACGTGACCAATGTGAAATTCTTTATGAGTATTTGGCTGGGCATATTCGACCAAGACGCTCTTGCCTTCTCCGGTCTTGGACTCACCATATTTACGTTTCATTTTCATCACTTGTTTTACAACTTCTTCAGCTAAAACATCTTTTGAAAAAGTAAAATTAACATACGGTCCAGCCGATGATATTTTTTCAACGTATTTACCTGGCCCGATTTTGGCAGCCAGCTCAGTCGCGATCTCTACCGGATTTCTTTCCTTACCCTTAGCCAGCTCAAAAGTTGGAAAAGCCAAATCGCCATACTTCTCTTCTGGCGGAGTCTCGAGCATATCCACGGTCACAGCAAAGCCTTTTCCGATCGCTTTTTTGAGAGCTGTCACTACCTCTTGAGTTGCTGAATCTTTTGAATACATAATTTAGACAGGACCCGTTATCTTTTTATTTAACTAAACGCGCAAAGTGGCGCTTTCCTTTTTGTAATACGACTCCAGCTTCGGAACCGACCACTTTGGTATCTATGGAATCGACCCGAACGCCATCGAGTTTAACTGCGCCTTGTTCAATCTGGCGGCGGGCTTCACTTTTGGAAGCAGCCAGTCCAGAAAAGACTAAAACATCAATAATCGAGGTGGCTTCGTTAACTTTATACTCAGTCATCTCTTCTGGCAAAGCGCCTTGTTGGAAAACAGCGGAAAAATTTTCAGCTGCCTTGGCTGCAGTTGCTTCATCGTAGTACATGCCAACAATAGTCGCTGCCAATTTGGCCTTGAGGTCGCGAGGATTAACACCCTGATTTAACTGAATTTTCATCCCCTCGATTTCTTCTGCCGAGACGTCTGTGGCAATTTCAAAGTACGGCAAAATCATACTGTCATCCATGGCCATAAGTTTGCCATACATTTCATCTGGCAGGTCCGAAAGGTTGATCAGCCCGCCCTCTGTTTTACTCATTTTCTTGCCTTCGTCGTTGGTTAAGAGCTTTGTGGTCAGAACAAACTTCTCTTTATCCTTCAGCTGGCGCATTAATGTTCGGCCGGCAAGCATATTAAAAGTCTGATCAGAACCACCGACTTCCAAATCAACATCCATAGCGACACTGTCGTAACCTTGCATCAAAGGATACAAAAATTCATGAAGATAAACCGGCTTTCCTTCTTTAATTCGACGTTCGAACATGTCGCGTTCTGCCATTTGCTGCACAGTAAAATGACTGGCCAAGCTAATAATTTCTTCGAAAGATAATTTGCCTAACCATTTATGGTTAAACATGATCTTGGCTGCATTGCTTCCAGTGAAACGTAAAATTTTCCCGGCCTGTTTTTTGTAATCAGCCGCGTTTTTCAAAACTTCTTTACGAGTTAATTGAACTCTGGCCGCTAACTTGTCTGTCGGGTCACCAATCATGGCTGTAAAAGAGCCAATCAACAGAATAACTTCATGACCCATGTCTTGAAACTCCCGAAGTTTTCTCAAGCCAATGGCATGACCAATATGTAGTTTTGGTGAAGTCGGATCAACGCCTAAATAAAGTTTCATTTTTTTGCCGCTGGCCAAACGTTTTTCCAAAGCTTCTTTGCTTGGATAAATATTTTCAACAGCGTGCTCAAGCAAATGTTCAATTTTTTCTTCGTCTATGGATGCCATATTAATTAAGACTTTTTAGTTCTTCTTGCAAAGCGGCGATTTTAACTTTAGCGAGTTCAACTTTTTCTCGCTCATGAGCCACAATATTTTCCGGAGCTTTTTTGATAAAACCGGGATTGCCTAACTTCTCTTCCAATGATCGCATGTAACTTCCTTGAAAATCAAGTTCTTCTTCAAGGCGACGTTTTTCTTCTTCAATGTCAACAATACCCGCCAGCGGAATGTAAATATTCCCTTCTCCAATAACAAAGCTGGCCGACTGCGCCGGTCTGGTGGCTTTTGTGTCAAAAGTAATAGTAGCCCCAGCCAATTTTTCAATAATCGATTGCGAATCAATTAAAGATTCCAGAGTTAAAATAACTGGCAGTGGTTTTTTGTAAGAAATCTTATAGCGGGCCCGAACATTTCTAATGGCTGTCGTCGCTGCCTGCACTTTAGAGAATAATTCTTTTTCTTCCTTTTTAATTTTACTCTCAACCACTGGCCATGGAGCAACGATGAGCAGGCCCTGATCAAAATTCTTAAAAAGTTCTTCGGTGACAAACGGCATTAACGGATGCCAAAGTCTCAAAATCCGATCGAGCACAAAAAGCAAAATTCGATCAGTGTTTTCCGATTTTTGAATTTTCGCAATCTCCAAATACCAATCAGCGAATTCACCCCATGTAAATTCCCGCAGTTCTTCACCGAGCAAAGAATACTCGAATTTCTCGTAATGTTTAGTGGCGGATTTAGTTACTTCGGAAAGTCTCCCCAAAATCCACTTATCAGCTAAAGTTTCTGGCTCTACAGAATCGATTGATTCAACCTTTTCAACACTTGAGAAAACAAAACGCGCAATGTTCCAAAGTTTATTGGTAAAGTTGCGGAAGCTGGCAATCTTATCTATCGAAAGTTTCATGTCATTACCTGGCGTCGCCCCGACCAACAAAGACAATCGAGTTGCATCGGCCCCATACTCCACGATCATGTCCAAAGGATCAATGATATTTTCGAGGGACTTAGACATTTTCCGACCCTGATCATCTCGAATCAAGCCGTGTAAATAAACGGTTCTAAATGGCACTTCGCCGAGAAGATAGGTCGACATCAAAATCATTCTTGCTACCCAGAAGAACAAAATATCGTAGCCCGTCTCCATGACCGAAGTTGGATGATAGAGTTTGAAGTCAGCGGCATTTTCATCTGGCCAACCAAGCGTAGAAAAAGTCCAAAGCCCAGAAGAGAACCAGGTGTCGAGGGTGTCTGAGTCCTGGGTCCAGCCGGCACCTTTTGGTTCTTGACCAACTTCAATCTCTTCGCCCTTGTACCAAACCGGAACTTGATGACCAAACCAAATCTGACGGCTGATATTCCAGTCGCGGAGATTGTCGATCCAGTGGAAATAAGTTTTATCAAACCGCGCTGGCAAAATTTCAATGTCACCAGCTTTGACCACATGTTGCATCAAAGTTTTGAGGGTCATCTTTTTTCCGTCTTTTAGTCCGGAAATCGGAGCTCTCTTGGACTGATGGAAAATAAATTCTTTATTGACGTCAATAAACCACTGCTTCTTAGGAAGCGGCTCAATTGCCGTACCACAACGGTAGCAGACAGACAGATTCTGCGGCGTTTCAACTTCTGACTCGAGTAAATTATTTGTTCGCAACCAATCTACAACTTTTTCACGAGCCTCATGAGTTGTCAGACCCTCCATGCCAGATTGAGCGGTCATCAATCCTTTTTCATCAATGACTTCGATAAATGGCAGATTATTTTTGTTCGCCATCTCTTCATCGATTTTGCTATGAGCCGGAGTAACACCCAAAGCACCGGTTCCATAAGTTGGGTCAATTGCTTCGTCGGCAATCACCTGAATCTTTAAAGGCCCGCCGGCAAAAGTAACATTAAAAGTTTTGCCAACGAACTTTTTATAACGCTTATCTTTCGGGTTCACGGCCACAGCAGTATCTCCCAACTTTGTTTCTGGTCGAGTTGTCGAAATACTGATTGGAAAATCCGCATCATACTTAAAAGTATAAAGTTTGCTGTTTCCTTCCTGATATTCAACTTCATCATCAGCCAAAGTTGACTGGCAACGTGGACACCAGTTAACAACTTTGAAACCTTGGTAAATCAAACCATCGTCATACATCTTTTTAAAAGCCTCATTAACGGCCAGATGACGAGGTTCATCCAAAGTATAAGCCTCACGACTCCAGTCAACCGAAGCACCCATCTTTTTTACCTGATTGACAATAGTGTCGTGACTTTCTTGAGCAAATTTTTCAACTCGGGCTAAAAACTTTTCCCGACCAAGTTCTTGGCGAGGATCTTTTATACCTTCTTTGATGAGAATCTTTTCAACTTTTGTCTGCGTGGCAATGGCGGCATGGTCAGTACCAGGCACCCACAGAGCTCGCTTTCCACTCATGCGCGCAAAACGAGTCATTGCGTCCTCAATGGCGAGCATTGCCGCATGCCCCATATGCAAAGTGCCGGTAACATTTGGCGGTGGCAAGACAATCGAAAAAGCCTCTTGACGTAAATCTAAATCTGGCAAATTATCTGGATTAAAATAGCCGCTCTTTTGCCAAGTTGCATAAATTTTATCTTCAACCTCGCGGGCTTCGTAGGCCTTGGGTAGCGAATTTTTGCTTTGACTCATATTAATGGCTAGTTTAGCTAAAATGGAGGATAAAAGCAACGGGCTTGACCGATTTTACACTTACTAGTAAGCTAATTCCTCCCATGCCAGAAGAAGGAGCAACAGTTTTTTCATGTCACTCAATATACCCGAACAATTTCTTAATGCTTTGGAGCTGGCTAAACGACCGCTCATAGTTTTACCCGAAACTGCTGACGCTGATCATTTTGCAGCTGGTTTTTCTTGTGCCGCGCTTTTGTCAAAAATGCAAAAGCCGGTTGATTTAAGTACCAGCGGTGGTCAAGCTCCAAAATCACTCGAATTTTTAACCAACCCAGTCACTATCCGAGGTGATTTACCAAACATCAGAAAATTGACCTTGCACATTAATGCAAAGAGAGCGAAAGTTGATGAGCTTTCTTATGATTTGACGCCAGAGGAAGTGCGCGTCCATTTGGTACCAAAAACTGGCATTTGGTCAGAAGACGACATTAAAATCTCAACCGACAGTTACAAATACGATTTGATTATTATCCTCGGTGCTCAAGATTTGGAAAACTTGGGTCATCTCTATCGCCAGTACGCAGACTTTTTCTTCCAAACTCCGATTATCAATATTGACCACTCTAGCGCCAATGAACATTTTGGACAGATGAACCTGGTTGACATTAATGCTGTCTCCACGACTGAAGTGTTGTATGATCTTTTGGAAAAAATTGATCATAGTTTGATCGATGAAGAGATGGCAACATATTTATTGACCGGCATGATTTTTAAAACTCACAGTTTCCGTTCAGCCAATGTTTCGCCAAAGACATTAAAAGTTGCTGGGAAGTTAATCGGAGCCGGAGCTCGTCGCGATGAAATTGTTCAAAAACTTTACAAGACCAGAACTGTAGAAACTTTGCGGCTTTGGGGCCGTGCTTTAGCCAGACTTAAATCTTTACCAAAGACCGGTTTAATTTGGACGTTGCTCACCAAACAAGATTTTGCCAATGCTGGAGCTAGTGAGGAGGCTTTAGAAAACATTATTGACGAGTTGATGATGAGTTCGCCAAATACTCAAATTGGTGCAGTTTTCTTTGAGCATCCTAAAGGACATATCGAAGTGATTTTACGGGCCAATGTACCGCACGATGCTTTGTACCTTGGTGCTCCATTCCGTGCCGCTGGAACCCGCGAAGAAGCAAGACTCAGAATCCCTGAAAACGACATTGTGGCCGTTGAAAAGAAAGTAATTAGCCACCTAAAACAAACTTTGCACAAATAGTGCATTGGTTTTGTCCTAACCATTTGATACAATGTGGGCATGAGCGGAGGCATGCTTGCAAAATTTGCCCGAATTTCGATTCCGCCAGAAAGCCGCGCGGAAGCTTTTGTTATTGGTGAGCCGCGTCTCACCTGGACAGCACTCCTTTACAACGACTTCCCAATAGCGGAAATTTATTTGGTTGGCGGCAGTGTCCGCGATGCCATCTTAGGCAAAATCGCCAGTGACATTGATCTGGTGATCAGAAACATCCCACCGGATGTTTTGGAAAATTGGTTAAATTTGCACGGAGCATGTGAATTCGTGGGTAAAAATTTTGGGACTTTTAAATTTGTTCCTCATGGTTGTTCAGATTTGGCTCCAATCGATATTGCACTGCCACGAACCGAGAGTCAGGACAGTGACAAAATCGGCGGCCGTCGTGATCTCAAAATTGAAACTGACTATAGGTTACCGATTGCTGAAGATTTGTCCCGCCGAGACTTTACCATCAATGCCATGGCTTTTGAGCTCAGATACAAACGCTTGGTCGATCCATTTTTGGGACTCAGTGATCTGTATCAAGGCTTGATTCGGGCAGTGCGGAGTCCTCAGCGACGTTTTGAAGAAGACGCAACCAGAATTTTACGAGGCTTACGACTGGCGAGTCAGCTTGGTTTTGGTCTTGAAGAAACTACCTGGCGAGCTATTCAAAAACATATTGATCTTTTGAATAAAACCCGACTCAACGATGATGGCCGATATGAATACTTGGTGCCACGCGAGATGGTTGGCCGAGAATTTTTACTCGGGTTTATTGCTCACCCGGTCCACACGCTCGATCTATGGCAAGAAAGTGGAGCCCTAAAAATATTCCTACCAAAAGTTGCCTCTCTTTCAGAAGATAAATTGGAGACTATCAAACAGACACTCCATCTTCTGAGAAAAACGGAATTATTGCACGAGCATGGAATTTTGGAACCCTCACCTACTTTGCAGGTAGCAGCACTTTTGGCACCAGCCGAAAAACATCTTGGTGAGCACGCTTACCATGTTTGTAAAAATCTGTTCTTCCATCAATTTGCCAAAGAGCACGAAGCTCATGTTAATTGTCAGGATGTTTTGTGGTTGGTTGATCATTTGTCGATTTTTGAAAATACTGATCCGGCAAACATGAGACCAAGTGAATTTGAACACAAATTCATGAACCAGCGCGGTCGCGAACTGTTGCTCTTAATTCATGCCTTGAGCATTGCCGAAGGAAAACATTCTATTGCCCGAGAGAGATTACATACTGCCCGTAGAATACAAGCAAGTTTGGAAGATTTTTATCTGCGAGTTGGTGAAGGAAATTTCTTGCCACGACTGATAACCGGACATGATATTGCCGTTGCCGGAGTGAGTGAAGGTCCAATCTATCGCCAGCTTCTCGATCAAATTCGTGATGCTCAGTTAACTGAGAAAATTCGTACGCCTCGGGAGGCAAGAGAGATGCTCTATCAGTTGATCGCTGAAATGTAAAACTGTTTAACAAAAACTGACCAGTCAATTGACTGGTCAGTTTTTCATTGCTGAATGTTCCATGACTGAAACACTCGGCAGTGGGCACGACGTTCTTGAGTAGATGAACGTCGCGCCACGAAGTTGTTGGACTAGAGGGCGAGCTCTCCCGCCTCGCTCCAGGAGCTGAGGCAGAGGGTCTCCGCCACCGCATCGAACTCCCAGAACTCGAGGAGGTCGAGCTCGTGGAGGAGCCGGTGGGCGTCGAGGCGGAACCGGAGCTCACGGAGGCTCTCGAGCTGGTCTTGGACCGAGGACTCGAGGCGGAGCACGGGCTCGAGCCGGAGTTCCTGCTCGATCCAGGCCTGGGCCATCAGGCGACCGCTCGCGGTGTTCCTACCGTGCCGCTGGAACTTCCGGTAGTAGCTGTGCTTCCAGCACTGGTAGTGCTGGCGCTGCCGCACATGCCGGTTCTCACGCTGTCGCCGGTAGCAGTTCTCCCGACAGCGCGAGCGAATACCGTCGGAACGTTCCTGCTGCCAGGCCTCACGCTCACGGAGGAACCGAGCCCTGTTTTCATCGAGAATGTCGGACTCGTGCTCGAACCGATCGCGCACCGGCTCCGTGACCTCGACGTTGTCGAGACCATGCTCGTCGCTCTCGTCGTTCTCGTCGCCGCAGTACCCGGAGAACAGCTCCTCCAGGTAGAGCTCGTACGAGAGCTCGTCCATGAGCCACTCCTCGTAGTCGTCGTCTTCGGCGATCTCGAGCTGGCGCACCGGGTGGGGCGTGTAGTCATTGTCGCCTTCGTCCTCGAACTCTTCGATGAGCTCGTGGACCTCGGCGACCAGACCGGCGAGCGCGTCGCTTTCGGGGACGACCGACTGGCCGTCCACGTCGACGAGCGGTTCGAGCCTGCGCTGGAACCACAGCGCTCGATCGCGGAGCGGACGCTCATGGACCATGGGTCCGGAGACCTGACGGCTTCTGCCGTACAGGTTCTCCTTGGCCCAGGGCTCGAGGTCCTGGTCGCCCAGGAGCACACCAGCCAGACCAACCAGGTGGCCCGGTTCTTCGACGAGGGCCACACAGCGCCCGTTTTCGAACAGGTAGATTGCTTCCACCTCAGTTCCCTCCTGCCTAAAAGGCAAATTTGAAGTTGCGTTTCCTAGACTTAGTTGAAAAACTAGCTAAAGCTCGTTTCTCAATTGGTCCAGCAAATAAAAAGTCGCAAATTCATATTTTCTGCAGAAGGTGAATCAAAATTATGTACTCTGATTCGGCAGAAAACCCGAATTTACGGCTTTTCTGAGCAAAGATGTTGCTCAACTCTCTCCTCCTGAAATTCTCGCTATAAAATGAGCGAACTGCTGCGTCGAATTCTTCCGCCACTCCTCAACGT
>CAZYCR010000016.1:0-18867 GCA_964645815.1 uncultured Gammaproteobacteria bacterium | reverse complement strand
TCCTTCCTTGCTTTAATATGATTGTTGGCGACTTTATTTTTTTTTAAAAAATCTTTTGCCAATTCAAAGATAATATCTTTGCCCATTAAGCTGTAAATAGCGGTTTTTTTATGCATTCTAGCCAAACCAACAGCGACGTTAGGTGCACTGCCGGCAATTTGGAGGTCGATGTCCTCGACCGGGTGTTTCTTACCGTATTCAATGCACAGCTGGCATTCCGGCATCTTCAATTGGCAATAGGTGGTTGCTTTTGGAATAACAATAAAGGTATCAAGTTTGATACCGCCGATTGTGATCATGTCGTACATATGGAGCTATTATAGCGTATTTAGCCAAATGACGACACATTTTAGATTATTCTCGAAATTGACGGCCGAGATAGAAATAAACCGGGAGTAAGCCGTCCTCTTTGATAGTTTTTATTGGTTTGAGATCAGGAAAAGGCCAGGCTTCCAAAATTACCAGAGCGTCATCTTTCAACTCGCGAGCAAATTTTTCCCAGAGTTTTCGATAACTTTTACTGAGGAGAAAAACAAAAACTATATCGGCATCGAAAATTTCTTTTTGGAAAAGATTGGCGTATCTGATTGATACATTTTTGCTGGATTTTAACCATGACTTGATTTTTGCAATAACAAACGGTAAAACCGAAATTTCCAGTCCAATGGCATTGACCTGCGGATTTTTTTCAACAACAGAGAAGAGCAGGGTACCGGTGCCGCAACCCAAATCGTAAACTGTTGTGCCGTTCGATAGTTCTAGCTGATCCATCAGATGTCGTTTTTGTTTTGGTTTTGTTGGTAGCCAAGGAGCGGCGGAAATCCCGGCGTAAGCAGCTGTCGCCAGCACCACAAAGACTATGGCATAGATGATGTAGGTAAGCATAGACTATTTTTTTATTTCTTCGAGTAGTCCTCGACGCTCTTTCTTCGTCAGTTCTCGCCAATTACCTTCACCTAAACTACCCAGTTCAATATTCATAACCCTAATACGTCTCAGTTTTTTTACTTCAAATCCCAATTTTTCACACATGCGGCGGATTTGACGATTTCGACCTTCAGTTAGAACTATCGAGAATTTTTTATCACTTAGTTTTTTAACTCGAGCTGGTTTAGTTTTTTTACCCAAGATCACAATACCCTGGCGCATGGCATCGATAAAACTTCTCGTTAACTTTTTATCAACGGTGACTACATACTCTTTTTCGTGTTCGCCACGTGGATGGGTGATCGCTTCGGCAACTTCTCCGTTGTTGGTGAGGAGTAATAAGCCAGATGAAGCGACGTCTAAACGCCCCACATGAAAGATTCTTTCGCCAATGTCTATCCAGTCAGCTAAAGTGTTGTTTTTGGTTGTATCAAAACTACTAATTACGCCAACAGGTTTGTGAAAGGCAATAATAATGTCACGTTTTTCGTGAGGTATGATTGGAATTTTATCGATGGCGATTCGGTCATTGGTTCCAACTTGATCGCCGAGTTTTGCCCGCCGACCATTGACGGTAACTCGACCAGCTTCAATTAAAGTGTCAGCTTTTCGACGTGAACAAAAGCCCGAATCCGCAATAAATTTATTAAGTCTCATACCCTGTAGAAGAATTTCTATTGAAATTTACGTTTCATGTAGTACCACACCCAGTATAGAAATTACTCTACAGGGCATAGTGATTTTAGTGTAGCATGGCTTGAAAAAAGTGGGAACTTATGCTAATATCGCCAAGCTTGTTCCATAAAAATCGGAGGGAAAGTGGCAGAGAGAACTTGGTTGGGAGATTTCAAGATCTTCTGGTGGGTCGAGGGCGAAAATGAGGCTCGGGTCGGCAAGAGCCTGCATCTCGTCGCCCAGTGTCTTGCCAAGCGGATGCGACTCGAGGTGGGAAAGAATGCACAGGAGATTCGTTTCCGACTCATCGGGGAGCATTACACCTTCAACATCCAGAGCAGTAATCAGGAGAAGTGGGAAGCGATCTTCGTACACCTGACCGTCGACCAGGGTGAGGTGGAACTGTTGCTGCGTCAGCATGGTCGAGAACTCCTGGTGACTGCCTTTGGTGAGACCAAAGGTCAGTGAACTGGGAGACGTGCGGTCGGATTTCGATGTTTCGAAATTCGGCCGTTTTGGTTAGAAAAATAAAAATAGACCCATGGAAGGTCTATTTTTAAAAAATTCTAGACTAGTATCACTGCGTAAACTGCCAAAGCAAGTGCAATGGAAAAAAAGAGAGCACCAATGAGACACTTGAAATCTGGCTTACCCTTTGGACCGATTGAACAGCTTTTACAGTCCTGCATGGTGACGCGGTAAAAATTGATCCAGGCAAAAATTGTGCCGCCGGCCAAGACAACTACTAGGAGGTAGAGAACGTTGAGAAGTTCCATATTATTTTTTCTTTTTAATTATTTTTTTAGCAGCGTCGACAATTGACGGCGCAGTTAAATTAAAATGTTTGAGCAGTTCATCTGGTTCACCGGACTCACCAAACCTATCTTGCATACCAATTCTCTCAACCGGAACAGGGAACTCACTACTTAATAGTTCACAAACAGCCGAACCCATGCCAGCTGCAGCTTGTGCTTCTTCAACGGTGATAATGGCACCACACTCTTTGGCAGCTTCGAGAATTGTCTTTCGTCCATTGGTTTGACACTGGCATTGTTGATCACTCTGGCCTCAATACCAAATTTTGAGAGTTCTTCTGCTGCCATCAAACACTCATAAACTAATGGTCCGCAGCCGATAATCGCTAAATCTTGGCCGTCGCGCAGCACTGTAGCTTTCCCGATTTCGAAAGGCGTTGCTTCTGTTGTAAAAACTGGGGTTTTTTCTCGAGCAAAGCGAACATAAGCTGGACCGTTCATTTTTGCTACCGCCAAAGTCGCTTTTCTGGTTTCAATGGCATCGGCTGGAACTAGTACAGTCATCTCCGGCAAAACGCGCATGAGAGCAATATCTTCCAACATCTGGTGAGTAGCACCATCTGGTCCAACTGAGACTCCAGCATGAGCGCCGGCAATTTTGACATTGGTTTTAGGTAGACAAATTGTTGTTCGAATCTGTTCCCAATTTCGACCCGGTGAAAAAGCAGCATAGCTGGCAATAAAAACTGTTTTTCCAGCCAAAGCCATGCCAGCAGCAATCGCGGCTAAAGATTGCTCCGAAACACCCATTTGTACAAAACGATCTGGAAACGCTTCTTTAAACCATTCGTTTCTTGTCGACTCAGTTAGATCTGCACAAAGAACGTAAATGTTTTTATCTTTTTTGGCAGCTTCAACAACACCCTCTCCATAGCCATTGCGGGTCGGGATTGATTTTAGTGAATCTCGGATCTTCCAACTGCGATTAAGTTTTGGATTTTTAAACTTCATAGGCTATTCTGCCTCAGAAATTATTTTACCGCCGAGTGTTCGGATGTCACGCAAAGCTTCTTTCAGTTGAGCCTCATGTTTTACTTTATCTTCCGGTCCTTTTCCAGGCGGAACACCGTGCCAACGGAAATCATTTTCCATAAAATCAACACCTTTACCTGGGATAGTATGAGCGATGATGACTACTGGCTGTTCCCAAATTGTTTTGGCATAAGAACAGGCATCTACGAACTCCTTAATGTTGTGACCATCAACTTCAACCACATGAAAATTAAAAGCTTCAAATTTATCCTTAAGAGGTTCCAACGGCATAATGTCTTCGGTGTTACCGTCGATTTGGATATTGTTGCGATCAATGATCCAAGTTAAGTTATGTAGTGCATGTTTGCCGGCAAACATCGCTGCTTCCCAAGTAATTCCGGCTTCTAATTCACCGTCTGACATTACACAATAGACATGCCAATGGGCTCCTTCTTGTTTTCCGATATAGGCTAGACCAACTGATTGCGGAGATCCATCTCCCAAAGGTCCAGAAGTATTTTCGAGAGCCGGCATCCAGGTAGTCTCTGGATGTCCTTGAAGTGGGGAACCAAGTTTTCTCAAAGTATCCAGTTGGCTTTTTGGGAAATATCCAGCTTCGGCCATAGCAGCATAACGCACTGGCACGACATGACCATTGGAAAGCAATAGTCGATCTCGGTCAGGCCAAAGAGGTTTCTTTGGATTGTGATTGAGAACATGAAAATAGAGAGCAGTAAAAATATCAGCCAAACCTAAAGGCCCGGCTGAATGGCCACTGCCGGCAATTTCTAGCATTTTTAAAATATCAACTCGGATTTCGTTTGCTTTCTTTTCCAGTGAGATTAGTTTTTTCTCACTGAGAGTTGGGATTGGTCTCACGTCTGGCATAGTTCATGATTATTATAACACAAATAAAGCCAAACAAAGCCATCTTAAATAAAAAACTATACTTCCTTTTGAGAAAGTATAGTTTCTTAATTTTATAATTATTCTACGTAGACAGCACCAGTATTTGAACCATCATAGCTATCGAAGAATCCGTATGTTCCAGCTTCGTCGAAAGTTTTGATGAATGATTCTCCAGAATTGATTGTTCCGCTGCCCCAAGAAAGGTCATCACCGGTTACAGTATGCTTTGCGGTATCGTTGTTGGTGAATTTTACACTCGATCCAGCAGTGATAGTGACATCAATTGGGCTGTAGCCAGAAGCAGAAATTGAGATAGCAGCTGGGGTCTTCAAGCTCTTGTCAGCGTTGATACCGGAGATAGCCATTTCTGAGGTCTTGTTATAGTCAGCAGCTGTATTAATCGGTGAACCAATATGGTAGTTAGAGAAGAAACCATCTGGAATATCATCAATTTGTTGGTTCCAGTTGCTACCGTAAAGTTCAATGGCGATAGCTTCTGAAGTTACATGGCGTAGAGTTCCACCAGCGGCTATAGCGTAAGTTCGAGGATCAGTATTGATTTTAATCATCTTTACTCCAGGCTTGTAAGTAACGTTGCCACCAATCTGGATTTTAGCTAGATCTGCATCAGTCAACCACTTAACACTGTCGAAGTTACTGTACCAAGTTTCGTAAGTCTTGATGTTTGGGAAAACATAACGTTGTCCATCTGCACCAAAATAATAAACCGCAGAAAACGTTTGTCCGCGAACCAAATCACCAGATGAAAGACTGTCGAGGCTGGTGTAAGCTTGGGCTTGAGTTGCGGTAAAACCTAGATAGCCAACAAAAATAGCGCCAATTGCCACAATAGCAATAAGCAATCTCTTTAAATTAGTTGCGATGGTCATAATAGACATTTAGTTATTTCATTTGTGCTCGCTATTATTTTTGCGAACTTTCGTCTCAAAACTTTGCTCCTAGCTCTACGTACGTTTCAGTACGTTTCACGTCGCCTGCCTGCCGGCAGGCAGGTCGCTCGTTTTTTCAACGAAATTTCATCAAAAATTATACGCTCGCTACGAAATTATTTTTCTATATGTGATAATACCACATTGTACAAATTTTGGAAGGCCTCTTCGGGCACAGGTTTTCCCCATATTGCAGAACCGACAGAAAACCTCCGAACACCCGATTTTGCAATAAGACCAATATTCTCTTCATTGATTCCGCCATCCTCGGCTATGACCAATGTTGGAAAGCGATGTTTGGCCTCATAAATTTTTTTAGTTATTGCAGATCCTAAAAATGTTTGAGCATTTTTACCCGGGTTTACCCCCATGATCATTACAGTTGTAATTTCATCTGCCACTTCATCGAGTTGATTGAGTGGGGTGAGAGGATTTAGTGCCACGCCGACTTCCAAATCGAGTGCCTTGATTCCTTTAATTTCTTTCAGAAGATTTTGACTGATCTCGGCCTGGATAATGACTCTGGTTAAAGTTGGAACATGCTGCTTCCAGCGAGTCACTGTAGAAAGCGGGTCCTCGATCATGAGATGCAATTCGAGGGCTGGCAAAGTACTGGCGCTAGCAATTATCTTTGGGTCGGCCCAAGATTCTGCTTCATACATTGTTCCATCGAGGATATCAATCTGCCAGAGCGGAGCTAATTTACGAAGAGGTTCATAGGTTAATCGCCTGAGAGCCTCATCTTCAGACTGAACTAAAACGGTTGGTACGATCTCGAAGGTGTTTTGTTTTTGACTTTCTATTTTTTCAACTTGCTCCAGCCGGCGGACATGTCGCGGTGCGGCTGAGAAATCCGTAGAAAGAAAAGCATCTAGGATAGAAAGAGGATCGTCGGGTGTTTCAATCCGTCCAGGTAAGCATAAGATGTTGGCATTGTCGTCAGTCCGGCTAGTTTGTGCAGCTTTGATGGAAAAACCAATACTGGCTCTGATGTCATCAAATTTATTAGCTGCAATACAAACACCCTCGGCATTACCACATATTAGTACACCAAAGGATCCTGGATGGTTACGAACGGCTTCAGCGACAGCAGCCGTGTATTCAGGATAGTCGTCAGTCGGTTCAAATTGATGAGCACCGAGATCTTCAACAACAAAGCCACGAGTATCAAGATGTTCGAAAACACTGCTTTTTAGATCAAAGCCGGCATGGTCGGCGCCAAGATAAATAGTAGGTTTTTTCATGGAAGTATTATAGCACGTTTAACTCTTGATTTTTCGCCAACTGACTGGTAGTCTAGGAACGTATGACAGACGAAAAACTTTCTCACTCAAAGCAAGAACATGACGTCCTTACTTATTGGGACGACAACAAAGTTTTTGAAAAATCCGTAGAGGGACGACCAGATGGACGACCTTATGTTTTTTACGACGGTCCTCCGTTTGCTACCGGTTTACCACACTATGGTCATATTGTGGCAAGCGTTATGAAAGACGTTGTGCCACGTTATTGGACCATGAAAGGATATCGAGTGGAGCGAACTTGGGGTTGGGATTGTCACGGATTGCCAATTGAAAACATTGTTGAGAAGAAGTTCGATCTTGGTTCAAGAAAAGACATTGAAAAATTCGGCATCGATGCCTTCAATAACAGTTGTCACGAGGAGGTTTTGACCTATGCTGAGGAATGGAAGAAAGTCATTCGTCGTCTTGGTCGCTGGATTGACATGGAGAATGCCTACAAAACCATGGATCTGCCTTTTATGGAATCCGTTTGGTGGGTTTTCAAGTCGCTTTGGGATAAGGACATGATTTATGAAGGCCGCAAGCCGATGCATATCTGTCCTCGTTGTGAAACAGTTTTATCTAACTTTGAAGTCACCCAAGGTTATGCTGATGTTGTCGATATTTCAGCCACTGTTGAATTCAAATTGACGAGCGGCAAGTACGCCGGTGATATTTTGTTGGCCTGGACAACTACTCCTTGGACTTTGCCGGGCAATGTTTTGCTGGCTGTCAGCCAAAAAATTAATTATGTTGTTGTGGAGAGCGAGCAGGGTCGCTTTATTATGGCCAAGGATTTGGCAGCCAGCGTTTTTGCTGATTCTACCTATGAAATTAAAGAGGCAGTTGATGTATCTGAGTTGATCGGTTCAACTTATGAGCCACTTTTCCCATTCTTTGCCAATCATGAAAACGCTTTTCGTGTTGTCGCCGCTGACTTTGTGACTACCGAAGAGGGAACCGGAGTTGTCCATATTGCTCCAGGCTTTGGTGAAGATGATATGATGCTCGGTCGCGAGGAGCATGTAGCACCGATCATGCATGTGGGCATGGACGGACGGTTTGTAAATGAAGTTGCTAAGCCAATGGCAGCCGAAGGTTATGCAGTTTTGGATGTACCAATGAAAAAGAAAGGCGATACTCAAAGTGTTGACATTGAAATCATAAAATACCTGGCTCATCACAATAAACTTTTCGATAAAAAGAAATACACTCACAGCTACCCACATTGTTGGCGATGTGACACTCCACTCCTTAATTACTCAACCAGCTCCTGGTTTGTAAAAGTGATTGACATGCGTAATCGCTTAAGCCTCACCAACGAAGAAATCAACTGGATACCAGAGAACATGAAAGAAGGTCGGTTTGGCAAATGGTTGGAAGGTGCCCGCGACTGGGCAATTTCTCGCTCACGATTTTGGGGAACACCACTGCCAATTTGGCAAAGCGAAGATGGCGAATCAATTTGTATTGGTTCTTTGGAAGAATTGGAAACACTCTCTGGTCAGAAGGTCGATAATTTGCACAAACATGTTGTCGACAAGATTGTTATTGAGCGAGATGGCAAAGAATTTCGTCGTATCGATGAAGTGCTCGACTGTTGGTTTGAATCAGGTTCAATGCCGTACGCCTCAATTCATTATCCGTTTGAAAATCAAACCAAGTTTGATCAAGGATTCCCGGCAGAATTTATTGCAGAAGGTCAGGATCAAACGCGCGGCTGGTTTTACACCTTGCACGTTCTTTCGAACGCCTTGTTTAACATGCCAGCCTTTAAAAACGTTATTGTCAACGGCATTGTTCTAGCCGAAGACGGTAAAAAAATGAGCAAGCGACTTCAGAATTATCCGGATCCAATGGAAGTGATGGAAAAATATGGTTCAGATGCAGTTCGTTTGTACCTCATGACTAGTCCTGTTGTTAAAGCTGAGAATATTCGTTTTGCAGAAAAAGATGTCGATGAAGTGGCTAAGAAATTTGTTAACATTTTAAGGAATGTCACTTCTTTCTACAGCCTTTATAAGGAATACGATGATGGCCGGGAGAATTTCAGTGAGCATATTCTTGATCGCTGGATTCTAGCCAGACTCAACGAAACATTAAAAATTGAAACTGAAGCCATGGATGCCTATGATCTGTCATCGGCAGCTCGTCAGATTCAGGTTTTTGCCAATGATCTTTCAACTTGGTATGTCCGTCGTTCACGTGACCGCATGAAAAAGCCGGGTGAGGATCGTCTTGCAGCGGTCGCAACATTGAGGCAGGTCTTGGAAACATTCTCGAAAATGATTGCGCCATTTACGCCATTCTTGGCAGAAGTCATCTATCAAGAAATTTCCGGTGGATTTTTGGCAAAAAAAGAAAGACTTTCAGTTCACTTGGAGGACTGGCCAGAAATTGAGGAGATCGACGAAGTACTTTTGAATAAAATGGGAGAAGCACGCTCGATTGTCAGTCGTACTTTGGAGATTCGCGAAGAATCCGGTCGGCCGATTAAGCAAGTCTTGGCTGCGATGACAATCACAGTTCCCGATGGTGAGATCGAAGCTGATCTTTTGCAAGTGATTTTGGAAGAAGTGAATATTAAACGTGCGGTTCTTTTGACCGGAGAATTAAAAGTTGAACTCGATCTTGAATTAACTCCAGAATTAATCAGAGAAGGTTTGGCCCGCGACATTACTCGTCGAGTAAACCAGTTACGTAAAGATGCAGGTAAGACTATTCAAGATAAAATTGATTTGAAGATCTGGTCACCAAGTGAGCAGGTCAAACTCATGTTTGAAGAGCACCAGGAGAGTCTGACTGAATCTACTTTGGCTGCTTCAGTAACCTTTGATAAAGATGAAAGTTTGGAACATACCAGCGCTTTCCGAGCAGCTGAGCAAGAGATTTGGATCGGTTTCTAATTTTACTCAACAAACAACAAAGCAGCCAAAAAAGGCTGTTTTGTGTTACAATAGCTCCATGAAAGATTTTGAGAATTTACTTTTACTTTGTCCTCGAAACGATGAAGAATCATTGATGATTTTGAAGATCGCCGAAAAAATTGGTTTGGCAACTTTAGTTTCTGATCAGCCTCACGGAGCTAAACTTTCTCGTGAGAAAAAACTACTGACGAGAATTCAAAAAACTAACCCCCAGGCAGAAAAGATTATCATCGTTGAAATTCCTGGACCGGTTGAAGAAAAAGAGTTGACGACCAGGGGTTACAAAGTTATTGTCGTCGATCATCATCAGTATGGCGAACTAAATCGCATGAAAAGAAAAAGTTCATTGGAACAATTTTTAACGCTTCTCAAAATCAGCGACGCTGATTTGAAGAAAATGGGCTTTAAGCCAGACATGGTTGCTGCAGTGGCAGCGCTAGACAGAGGTTTTATTTGGGAATTGCGTCGACTGGGTTACAGTGGGCGTCGATTAAAAAAAGCGCTAGACTTTTACCGCCAATTGACTTTGGAGGTTGAAGGGAAAAGGCGTTTACGCGAAGAAAAATTAGCCGCACTAGCTTGGCAACAGCGTACAACAATCGATGGAGTGCTGGTGGTAGAAAGCAAAGAAGATAAAATCAGCTTACGCGACCCGCTTTCATTTTTGATAGCAGGGGAGTACAAGGAGCCAAGACAAACCATAATTGTCCAAGGAAAACGTCGAGCTTATGTGCAAGACACTAACGCAGCCTCAAAATTGTTAAAGAGATTTGGTGGTTTTACTTTTGGTAATAATAAATGTTGGGGAATTTTGTCGGAAGATAACTCGCTGCCGAGTGTTCAAGAAATTTTAAGCGTCATTAACTAATATGTGGGAGGAGATTAAGACAAAACAAAAAGATAAAGACAGCAGATTTCTTCTTGAATGGCTGGATCGGGTTGTTTTGCAACCAAAATATTTAAATGCAGCCGAAGATATTTTTTTATCGGTCAGTCAGAAAGTACCAGAAGTTGGGCTTTGCCGACGAACTCCTCAATCTGCTCCTTGGCATACCGAAGGTCCAACTGTCGCAGATGGTATTGTGCGGATGCTGGCGGCGATTTTAGCGATCGTCGACGGTGAAACGTTATTTGATGTTGAAGAGTTCAAAAGCCACAAAGATCTGTTTTTGGAAATTAAAGAAATGGAAGAGACAATTCGCGAACGTGCTGCAACACTCGAGGCCTATTCATGCATTCACGACATTGCCAAACCAAAAGTAGTTACTTTTTCCGCTCCACCGGGCTCCAGAGGAGAGCGTGAAGGTTTTACATCAGGACGGCAGCCAAAGACAGAGGATCAAACCGAACATGACATGGCCCTTTATCTGAAACTTTTTCGTGCTTTTGAAGCCAAGCATACTAATTTAAACAAATCGGAGTTAATGGCGGCCTTTTATGATGAATACGAAATCTCCATCCATTATTGGGGTCATGCCGGTTTGGGCGCCAGTGATGAATTTTTAGAGGCTAGAGAGGCTGTAGCTGACTTTTTCCGTCTGACTGAAACTGACAGGGTATTGTTAACCTTCATGACTAGATATCACATGGATGTGCTGGATTTTTTTAAGATCAGTCCAAACGAAAAAAAGTTTGAACTGATGGTTTCTCGAGCAAATAAATTTGGTCTCGATGGTGACGACGCTCTCGATGCTATGCTCGCTGCAACTTTTTTGGATTCTACTGTTGGCAGTTTAGTTTATCAAGATAACGATTATTTGGTTCGAACCGAAGCAATTTTTAACTGGCTTTATTCGGAGCAGCGAGCTGTACCTCTTCGACGCCTACGTCGAGCCGAAGCTGCCAGTCGGGCGCAAAAGAAAAAAATCATGCAGGTTTTAGCTGAAGCAAAATTGTCACCTGAGGAAGTTTTTGAACTTCTAGAAGTCGGAATTGGACCAGAGAGAGGTAGGGTTATGGAAGAGATATATGCGCTTGTTCAAGATAGGACTAGAACGATTGATTTTAAAGATAAAACAGGGCTGATCGCGAGCCAGATCGAAACTGCAAGAAATATCTTTGACCAGTCGCACAACTCGTGAGAAAATAAAGATCTATGATTGGTTTTTTGAGTGGAAAAGTCATATTTTCCGGCGGAAATTGGATTATTTTACGAGTTGGCGATGTTGGTTATCGGGTCTATTCTGTTGGTTTTACTGCCCATTTAGACCAAGACCTCGAACTTTTTATTCACGATCACGTGCGAGAAGATCGTCGAGAACTCTACGGCTTTCAGGAGATAAAATTGCTCGAACTATTCGAAAAATTAATCGAAATTTCCGGTGTTGGAACAAAGTTAGCACAAAAGATTCTAGCTGCCGCTGGTTCCGAAGAAATTGCCCAAAAGATTTTGATCGGTGACCTGAGTTTCTTAACCAGTATTTCTGGTGTTGGTACCAAAACTGCTCAAAAGATTATTTTGGAGATGAAAGGCGTGTTGGTTGAAGAAGACAATGGTCTGGCTGATGAAGAAGTTGTTGGCGCTCTGATGAGCCTTGGATATTCTCGGGCCGACTCTTTGGAAGTTTTAAAACAAGTATCTGCGGAAGACACAGAAACAAGAATTCGCCAAGCTTTAAATTTACTGGGATCATAAATTACATGGACCGAATAACTTGGAACAATCATCTCAAGAAGTATTCTCCGCCGTTCGGAGGCTTTTTGGAATCTTGGGACTGGGGAGTTTTTCAGGAAAGGTTGGGACGTCGGATTGAGAGAATTTATGAAGAGCATCAATTTGGGACAACACTAGCTTTGGCGATTCAAATACCACTCCCCTTAGGTCAGTACTACTGGTTTACGCCAAAAGGTCCATTAGGTTCGGCGACGGTAGAAAAAATGACTCAAGTACTGCGGGAAAAATTGGAAGATGGTGTTTTTTTACGTATCGAGCCAACGCTTGATTCTCGAATGCAAAAAGTAAAAGACCGCCAACCATCTTGCACCACAGTTTTGAATCTAACAGAAGGGAAGGACGAGCTTCTGGCTAAAATGAAATCAAAAACTCGCTACAACATTAGGTTAGCGCAAAGAAAAGGAGTAGTCTGCAAATTTTCCGGGCTCGAACACCTCGATGATTTTTTGCGTCTAATGGATCAAACCACCCAACGCGATAAATTCTCAGCTCACCCGGCAATTTATTATGAGGTATTGTTAAAGACCCTCGAAAAAAGTGAGACAAAAGCTAGTTTGGTTGTTGCTGAATATGAAGGGCGAGTGGTTGCAGCCAATATTTTAATTGATTTTCAAGGTTGTCGAACTTATTTATACGGTGCTACCAGCAACTTGCACCGCAATGTTATGGCTCAATATGCCCTACATTGGTTTGCTATTGAAGATGCTATTGAGAAGGGACTTGAGACCTTTGATTTCTTTGGCATCGCTCCAGAAGGGGCACCAAAATCACATCCATGGGCTGGAGTCACTAGATACAAATTAGGTTACGGTGGTCCGGTACTTTCGATGCCCGGTACTTTTGAAATCCCGACCAAATATCTGATGTACTCTCTGTATAGGACAATGAAAAAAATTCGCCATTAAAAAAACCGGTCAGATAAGACTCGGTTTTTTGTTTATCTAAATTGGTTGTTCAACCACTCCTTTGCCAGCGGCGTATTCGTCGTCTGGTAGCTCGGTTGTTAAGCTCTCGGTTGATTTGGTGATTGTTGTTTTGGTCATATCGTCAGTTGCGGTCAAGGTACTACCAGAAATTAGTTTTACAAAAGTACCAATGTCATTACCATCAGGTGAGATCGAAATGGCAAAGGTTGCTTCAACGTGATCGATGGTTGTCGGCAGTTGTGAAATTGACCAGGTAACAGTTCTGGTGTCGCGGTCAAAACTAATGTTTCCAAGATCGCTGTCAAATTGGTTACTCCAGGTTACATGCGGAGGCAAAATTGCTTGGACGGTGACGTTGTTTAGCTGGTGGAGTTGATTATCTATTTGCCAAAAGACACGGTAGGTCGTAGTCACGCCAACTGTTGGTGGCAGAGGTCCATTACCGAGCGGCGCTCCGTTTTCGGTATAGTAACGCGCTTCGGCAGCAAAAGCTGCTTGAGTCACAATACTCACGTGTACCGGGGTTGATTTAATGGTTAGATCACCAATAGAAGCGGCAGCTAGAATATCAAAGGTATCGGCTTGTGTTGAGTTAAGTGAATCACGGATCGGGAAAGTTAAGTTAAGAATCCGTTTCTCTCCAGGTGTTAATGAGCCAAGAGCGGCATTGTTCCAAAGTATGCCGTCGCTCGTGATCGCACCGCCGTCTAATTCCGCATCATTCCAGTTAAGAGGGATGGATTTATCAGACTTAAAGTCCAACAACAGCGAGAGATCATCCAGTTGATTTTCTCCGGTGTTTTCCAAAGCCAGAGAAATTCTGAGACTGCCTCCCAGGTCAGCTGTGACATTGTTGTTGGAACCATTGGCCACCAATTGAATCGACAAATTATCACCAACGATGTCCGTGAATCCTTCTGCCTTGCTTTGTAAAAGCACTCGGTTATCATCTTGAATACTTGTTTTGACTGTGAAATATTGGAAGCCTTCAGTGTCAGCCGCAAATGACCCTGAGATTTTAACGTCAATTTTTTCACCAGCTTCAATTTCGTCGAATCGCCAACGAGCTGCTTCACCAGCAGTGATTGTTGGATCGCTAGATTCAAGGAAAAATCCGTCCGGTAATTCCAATTCCGCCTCAACTGTTGTCATGGTTTCTTCGCCGGTGTTTTCAATACTAAATTGATACTGAACGTTTTGTCCCGGTTGAGCTTCTTCAGTACCTTCAAATGTGGTTTCCAGAGTACTGCTGGTAGTATTGACGTAGACTGTCTTAATTTCTTGGAAGTCGGCGTTAAAATTTGAGGGGCGATAGTTGGCAAAAACTTGAATCGGAGTTGAAGAAGGCACTTCGGCGATCCATACTCCTTGAATAGTAATAGTTTCGTCTGATCCGGTGGCTAGGGAACCGATGTCCCAAGTCATTTCTTCGATATCAGATGGTCCGGGTTGAGCTTCTTTTAAATGAAAAGCAGTAGGTAGATTGGCGTCAATCTGGAGATCAGCAACAGGTACGTTTGTTAGATTTTTGTAGTTAATTTCAATGGTAGTCATCTGGCCGCTGGCGAGTTCATCATCTATTTGAATAGCAATTTCAAATTGTTTGTCACTTGTGTCACTAAAGTATTTTTGATAGATAAAGAATCCTAACCAAGCAGTCGCGGCGACAATCGCCAAAGTAATCACCACGGTCAATAAAATACTGGTTAGTCTGGTTCTTTGCCGCTCAACTTTACTGAAGTCCATCTTGTTTTTACCGTAAATTGCTTCCAGACCTTGTTCAATTTCAGCTTGATCAGACTTTGTAACCCGATGTTTTTTCTTTTTGGTTTCTTTTGGTTCTTCCTCTAATTCTTCTTCATCCAATTCGTCTTCAACCTCTTCTACCGCTTCATCTTGAACTTCATGTTCATCCTCGACTTGGTCGAGATCATCTTCAATCATTTCAACCTCTTCTTCGATTGACTGTTTTTTTGGATGTTTTTTGCTTTTTGGCATATTTATTTTGCTTCAATCACGTATTGAATGAGTTGATCAAAATCATTATTGACGGTTGTTTCTTGAGTATTATGTGAACTCCAGATAACTGATTTGCTGCTTGGCAAACTGAGAGTAACATGTGTTTCCCTGGTTTTAACACCTGATTGCTTTTGGATCAACAGCGAATAAGATTCAAGATCTTTAAAACCAAGTCTCTCTCTGGCGGCTTCGAATAATGTTTGCTCTGTTTTTGTTTCTGTTAGTTTGAAAGGTAGGCGGTATGTAAAGGTGACGGTTTCAATTTCCCCAGGAGCTGTCTGCATCCAGTTACCAAAAACTGTTTTACCATCTTCTTGCCAAATGTCAGTCTTTGAAGCCGGATCTTTGCGCACGTCGGTTACCAATAAAGCCAGATCTTCATCAAATTGAAGAGGCAGATCCGATGTTTCAAAAAGATTGTCTGCCGGGATTTCAAAACCGTTAGCCGAAAGAAGCTCACTGCCTTTTGGTACATACAATCGAAGGTAATCAACATTATTATCTCCTTCAAAGAGCGAAGATTTTAGTCCATGATGTTCTTTGGTGATGGTTACGGTATTAACGATATAGCCATCATCTTGAACAACAGTGTCGAGATAGATATCTTGATCAATCACTGTATCAGTTTTGCCGCCTCCCAGGTTAGTATTGACGACCATTAAGTAGTCACCAGCGGTTTGTTTAATTGATCCCGACCAACCAAGATCTTCAATGGTTGATTCCAAGGCATTATTTTCAAAATAAAGTTGAACATCTTTTTGAGCTAGGCCAGTGCCGACAAGATCAAGTACAGCTAACATTGTTGCTGCATCAGCATCTTCCAGCCGCTCTAAAATTTTTGGCGCTAAGTCACCAATAAATTGCTTTGGTGCCTCAACTGTTCTTTCTTCATCATTAACACTAAACTTCTGATAATCCATTTCAACAATTTTTTGTGTTTCAAAAAGGAAATTCTCACTATCAACGGTAATACCATATTCTGGCATTTCCACTGGTCCAACGATCGCTAAGAGTTCTGGCATAAAGGTAGCATTGATGGCAATGACACCGTCAACGGTTGGCCCACCAGAATTCTCATAAAACCAGATCATTTTTTGAGCTGAAGTTGGAAAATCTGGGAAGTAGTTAGCATCGTGGAATTCCCAGCGAGCGTTCAACAAAGAAAGTGGGTGAGGGGAAGCGACGAATTCTGAAAGTTGACCTTGAAGATCATAAGTACCGCCTTCTGGAATATAGATTTGATCAATTTCTCCGTTTAGGAGATCCAGTTGAGCGAAACTTCCAACAAAACCGCCGGTTGGTCTGAGCTCAGTGTTGTTTTGAAAAGCGACCAGATAGCGCATGGTTCGATTGTCACCAAGAATAGTTGTGAGTGTGTCTGATAAGGTAATGAATTCTTCCATTGAACTAGTAATCTGCGGCACTTTTTCTTTCATAGCCACAACACTAGATTGATACTCATCCGGCACAGCCGTTACTTCGACTTTTTCCAAAGCCAATTCAGCCGCCTCCAAGTGCGGTTGAGCCTCTTCGACGTAAGTTGAGAGAATGGAAAGTTTAGTGACTATGTTTACTGAAGTTCGGCTTTCGATTTCACCGGCTCCCTGACTTAATAGTTCAGCTGCTTTTGATAATTCTTGTCCGGCGACTAAGAGTCCGTGAGCAGAATCGTAAGTTTTGTCAGTTTGCGGTAAAACGCTCGATAGTCCGGCAATCGAAGCATTAAGATTTTTTAAAGTGTCTTCAGCTTCTCTAAAACTTTTATTGGCTCGAGCAAAATCATCTTCGGCAGAACTAAATTGTTCGTCACTCAAGGCAGCAGTACCGGAAAAGAAAGTATCAATGGCATTTTTACCGACATCAGTAATTTCTGACCCCTGATTTTTAATTTGAGAAACTCCTTGCATAGCTTGCAAAGGCAAGACTAGAGCGAAAGAGAGTAGTGTGAACATGACAAAGGCTCGCTGATGAGCACGCAGACTCGGCACAATACTTCGCCATTGCCATTTTATTTTAACTTTTGACTCAACAACCGGAGCCGGCTCCCAAGTAGCGCCATCTTCCAATAAATCATCTGTACTAAATTCAGGAAGTTCGTGCAGAGAATGTCTTGCCGGTTCTTGATCCAGCCACTGAGTTGATTCAACTTTCTCAGGCATCCTACTCTGAGAAATAATTTTTTCTGGTTCACGCAATTGTTCAACCAAATCGTCAAAACCAACTTCCAAATCATCTTCGAAATCAACATCTTCAGCAAAGTCGAGTGAGTCTTCGAGCAGCTGGGCGGCAAGAGTATTAAGTTTTGTCTGCTTTTCCTCGGTCGCAGAGTTTAATTCAGTCTCCAATTTGATAACATAAGGCGACATTGGAGTCACTCCATTGCGTTTTATTTTGAGTCCGCCGTTTTCAGTCTCCAAAACACCCTGATACTTTAACTTTTCTGGCAGGGCTTCATCAAAAAGCTGGGACTTTTTAAGTTCCTGCTCGGGACTATTCGGTTGTTGTGGTTGATAAGGCATGGGATCTTATAAAACCGGGAATCTATTGTAAATATCGAGCGTAGCTTCTGCAGTCTTTTGCCAATTAAAGCTTTTAGCCTGACTTAATCCTAATTCTTTTTTACTGGAGATTGTTGATGGGTTACTTTTTACCTGGCGCATAATTCTCGTTAGTTCATCGGCATGATCAGGATCAAAGTACCAGGCAGCTTCACCCAGAACTTCTGGTAGAGAACTCGCTTTAGCTGCAGCAACCGGAGTACTGTGGCTCATTGCTTCCAAAGGTGGCAGACCAAAACCTTCAAGACGGGAAGGGAAGATAAATAATTCGGCATGGCGGTAAAGTGCGGCAAGTTCTTCATCGCTTGGTAAATTAACAAAAGTTAATCGGTTACTCTGAAGACCAAGTTTTTTGGCATAGTCCTCGAGTTGATGAGAGAAAACATCACGTCGGCCGGCAATAACCAATTGAGTGAATTGATCATTCCGTGCAAAATCTGCAAAAGCTTCGACCATGATTTTTAAGTTTTTATGCGGGTAAGCATTACCGGCATAGAGAAAGTACGGTTCCAACACGCCCATTGATGACAAGCTGATGCCTTTGCTTTCAGTGGCCGGCAAAACTCCATTTGGAATCACTGAAATTTTAGCCTCTTTGATACCAAAATGCTCTAAGATCGCTCGTTTTGAATATTCAGAAATGGTAATGATGTGGCGACTGCGGTGTATAGCTGACTCAATCACTGTTCTAAAACCCGCGTATTTAAAACCGTGGATTAGAGCGCTTTTGGTAGTGGCATGGGCTGACTTTGGATCTTGGATCAGAATGAGATCATGAATGGTAACAAGGAACGGCGTGGTACAAAAAATGGGAATGTTCCAGTGTGGGTAGTGCATGAAGTTGACCCGAGCTCTTCTCACAAAAGCCGGCATCTTGATTTGCTCTTTTGTCGAGTACCAAGGTATGTCCACCAACTGTTTGTAAAAATTGCGATTGGTGATAACACACTCGTGGAAATTTTCCTTTCGCAAAAAAATGACGTACTCGTTTTGGTGATCCAATTCTTGTAAGTGCGTCACTAATTCTGCGACATAACGTCCAATGCCGCCCCCACCGGTTTTGGGACCGAAAAATCGTGCATCAATACCGATTCTCATGCACATATTTTACCATAGATTAGCCTCAATTTTGATGAGCTCCTGGGGATGATTTTTCTATGTTTACTCTTTTGTTTATCTGCAAAAGATGAGATACATCGGTAACACTCCTCGGTTTGGGAAAAAGCATCTCA
>CAZYCR010000015.1:0-19596 GCA_964645815.1 uncultured Gammaproteobacteria bacterium | reverse complement strand
CTGAAATTTAAAAAATTAGCCTAAGGTTAGCCAATGATTTTAGCTTGTATCTTGACAAAAGGCCAATTTTATGCTATATTTACAGGTCAAAAAATATTCTTTTGACCGCTGGACATTCACATTTCGGACGTTGGAGGAGAGAGAAATCTCCAGGAGGATCATGAGGAGTGAATCCTGGGATTATAGGTTCTCGAGTGCTAAGACTCGGTCTAACTGACTCTTTGCACACGCCTGAGATCCTTCGAAACACATTGCACTTGTGCGATCACTGTTTCCCAAAATTGTCTTTTGCAAAAAAGATATACGCTCACCTCCAGCGTCCTTAATGTGAATAACAAAAACCCGCCAAGGCGGTGTTTTTGTTTTGCACTTATTTATGATTCATTAAGCCTCTCGACTTCCTTCCAAGCTAATTCTAACATATTTCTAACCATCTCAGCAATCGTCACCGAATGGATATCAATTGCAACCAAAGAATCAGAATAAGAAAAAAGAGCAGTTCTATCACCGCACACCGTCATTTCTCCCTTAATCGGTACCAGACTCGGAGAAATTGTTAAGAATTCGATGTTCGTTTCTTTCGGAGACGCCACTACCCTATCTGTAACTAGGATTGCCCTAATCTTTCTTCCCTTTTCTTCCAGATGACTTAGGTGCTCTCGATTGACATCTCGGCCGTGTAGTTTATCGAAAGTATCGAGCCCGACGATTTGAAAAATATCTTCACCGATTTGTTCAAATTCTTTTTGCATCACTCTCAAGCCTTCCAGAGAATCGACATATCTGATCTTTGGTTTTTTTGAATTTTTCTGAAAGAAAACCTGCAGACGCTCAACCAAGGGTGCGGCTAATTCCTGACGTACTGTCAGCTCCCTTTCTTCCACTGCCAAAAGCGCTTGAATAATCATCGGTGATTCAGCCGCATAACGCAGTTCGTCCGCTTTCTTAAATTCACTTACCAAGCCTTTTTTAACCAATGATTTTAAAACTGAATAAGTAGTTACCCTTTTAACTTGTGCTAATCGAGCGATGTCTTGAACTAAGGCTGAGTCCAACTGTAAAAGCGCCAGGTAAACTGCCGCTTCATTTTGAGTAAAGCCCAATCGGACCAATTTTAAACGAATATCATCCATACCTAGAGACTACGTAAAACTTGCCAAGTCTCTTCTGCGGTTCTTCGCCAAGAAAAATCTTTAACCCTCTCCTCACCACGCTTAATTAATACGTCTCTCAAAGTGGCATCAGTCTTGATCCGATGCAGTGCTTCTTGCCAATCTTTTTCTCGAGCCGGTTGCGCGTATAAAGCTGCATCGCCAGCAATTTCTCTCAGAGCTGGAATATCAGAAACAATCAATGGCACTCCAGCAGCCATGGCCTCCAAGGCTGGAATACCGAAACCTTCGTAAAGACTTGGAAAAACATAGGCAAAAGCATTTGCAACTAACCCTGGTAGATCCTTATCAGGTACATAGCCCAGAGTTTCGACTAAACCATGTGAATCAGCAATTTGTTGTTTGATCCTTTCCTCACCAAATCCAAAAGATCCAGCCAAAATACAGGACATATCTACGGCCATGCAGGCTCTGACAAGCAAAACGATATTCTTTTTCTTTTCTATTCGCCCAACGCTTAAAACAAATTCTTTATCACCAAGATGATATTTATCTCTAATACGCCACTTTTCATTTTCGGAAACCTTAAATCTCTCAGCATCAACAGCTAGTAACGTAGCGGAAATTTTTTCTGTTGGTACAGCATAATGCTCAACTAGATCGTCTTTGGTTGTCTCTGAAACCGTAATCAGATGATCGGCCTTGGTAATTGCTCGCTTGACTGCCCATTCTTGACGACGCCTTTCTTTATCTGAATAAACATTTGGAATGAGATGAAAAGCGATATCATGAATTGTGGACACAATTTTTGTTCGGCCTGTAAGTAGTGGGACTTCGTGTGCTGGTGAAAAGAATATGTCTGGTCCGCGCATTAATAATTCAATACTCAGCCTGCCGTGAGTCCAACCTCTTTTGAACGGCCAACGTAATACTTTTACTTGCCAGCCACTCGGGAGTGGAGTGTCGACTAAAATATTTTCTGAAGCATATAAAATAACCCGCTCGTCGTTTTGCAGCGGGAGTTTCATCATCTCTTTGATAACCCAAGCAACATACCTTTCAGTACCAGTCACCTTTTCTCTAACCAAGGCATTTGCATCGATGCCGTATGTCTTCATACTATTGAGTGAAAACACTCTTCTTATATGATTCCAGATTTTCTAAAGCCAGTCCAGTACCACGAGCAACTGCCATCTGTGGTTCGTCGGCAACATAGGTTGGAACTCCTGTTGCCTCAGCAATTAACTGATCAAGATTTCTCAACTGACTACTTCCGCCTGACAAAACTATACCTTTGTCCATGACATCTGCTGCCAGCTCCGGTGGAGTTTTGTACAAGACCTCTTTGATGGTTGCAAGAATACCTTCCAAGAGGGGTTGAATCGCTTCGGTAACGTCGTCTGACGTAACCTCAATAATCTTTGGAAGTCCGGTAATCATGTCCCTACCTTTAATCTCAGTAGTTAATTTATCCTCCAAATACATGGCTGATCCTACAGTAATTTTAATCTCTTCGGCTGTTCTTTCACCAATGGCCAGGTTGTAGGTTCGTCTGATGTGTTCTGTTATCGCGTGATCAAATTTGACACCACCTATTCGCACAGAATCGGAGGCTACAATACCGCCCAAGGATATTACAGCCATCTCGGTAGTACCACCACCAATCTCAACAATCATATGTCCGGACGGACTACCAATCGGAATATTAGCTCCAATAGCTGCAGCAATCGGTTGCTTAAAAATATAAGCAGCTTTAGCACCAGCCGAAAGAGCTGCATCGATAACTGCACGGCGTTCAGTAGAAGTGATACCACCTGGAACAGCCACCATCACCTCAGGACGAAAAATGCGCATGCCACCAAGAGCTTTATTTATAAAATATCGAAGCATTGCTTCGGTTGTTCTATAGTCAGCTATCACACCATCTTTGAGTGGACGCTTAGCAACAATCGTATCAGGTGTACGGCCAAGCATATCTTTAGCTTCTTTACCAACGGCCAAAACTTTTTTATCAATTTTGGAGATTGCAACTACAGATGGTTCATTTAAAATAATACCTCGCTTTGGAATATAGACGAGGACGGTTGTCGTACCAAGATCAATACCTATCTTTTTAGAAAACATAATTAGAATTGAACCGTTACCGAAATGCTATGAACTAAATTAGTGTTCAGGTTGTATCTGTTGTCACCAAAGTCCTCCACCTCTTCGGCAGGCTTAGCTCTACTCACCTTCTTATCAAAATTAAGGTCCAGAGTCAAAGAAAAGTTATCCGCACCCAACTGCTTTTGTACCAATAAATTATAGTAATTTTTATCAATTATTTGAGTGATAGAGTCCGGCAATTGATATTCAAAGCTGATTGTCTTAGTTTCACCGGGTTTTATCTCAAAATAAGTCCCAAAACTGGTTAGTCCTAGCTCATTTTGTACATCGAATTCTGTGTTTTCTACCAAATAACTGCCTTCTGGGACAAAAAGCCTGGTATAAGCTTTATAATCTGACGTAAAAAGATCATAACTTCCAAAATGAGTATACGTTGCTTCAACCTTAGCCTTATAGCCATCTCCAGTTGGAAAAATTGAATATTTTATTGAGCGATCTATCACTGCATCTGTCTTTAGGGCGTGCATGTTAGCATCGACTAACATCAAAAAATCGCTATTCTTTGGCACTTCTACTATCCCCGACCACCCTGCGTCATTAAAAGCCGCTTGGGTTTTTTGATCTAAACTATAAAAAGCTAATTGCTTTTGGTTAATTTGATCCTCAACCGTTTGGAGCAAAGCTCCCCACTCTGTCACCGGCAGCTCATAGATTTTTTCGATCAAATTTTCTGCTAATTTTCCGACTAATATTTTACGCTGATCAAAATCTATTCCTTTGTCCGCATAACCAAATTCAACTTCAAACTCAAGCAAGTTTGTAATATTTTCATGGTTAAATTCGAGTCCGTCCACAGTAGTTGGACCTAATAATTCAAGCATGGCTTCAGCCGTAGTTGGTGTAATTCCAATAACTCCGTCAATATGCGGCGCCGGTTGACCAGATACTTTTGTCTCGAGCTGCAAAAGGTCGATTGCTTCTTGTGCTGAAAGGGAAAAATCTGGCGACCAATTAGCGTCTCGAAAATACCATGCTTCTGTGCCGAGATGATCAGTGATAGGCTGAGGAGCTCTTGGTAATTGATCTGTTTTATCTTCCACAAGTTTATCGATCGAATATGTATCGGCCACATTCATGCTTTTTATCTCACCGTTTTTAACGGTCATTAAGCCAAAGACTCCCATAAAACCTCCAGCCGGTCTCATTTCAGTATTGTTTAAAAATAGGATCAGCCATTGTTTTTCCTCATCAACTCCCGCCAATTCATTGACCGAGGCAGAAAGTGGAACTAATAAATCAACGCCGGCTAAGATATTTGGTAAAAGCTCTCGAAAGGAATCGACAGTATTTAGAATTAGTGGCGAAACGCCTTGAAGCTCGTCTAGTTTCTCCAAATGTTCTCGAGTCAAATCTAATCTAACCTGCATTTCAACCAAGCGGTTATGTTGCTGAGCTAGTGCGGTGAGTAATTTTTCACGACTAGCTTCGGGGAAATTATTAAAAGTGTATTCATCTGGTGGTACGTCAGCCTCAGCTAAAATCTCTTCAGCTTCCGCAAAAATTGCCACAACATCATCAGCTATTTCCGAGGCTTCTTCTAAAGCTTCTAGGGCCTCTATTCCCGCATCCATCACAATAATCAATGCGGAATATTGATTCCTAAACCATGGTATAGCTTTGAACCAGCCGAGCCAGACAAGACCACTGCGAGCTTCCGAAAAGCACTCCTGTGCAGTCTCTAACTCTAACTTCACTGTTGGTATATCCAGTTCAACTGCTGCAGTTTGGGCTGCCAGTAATGACTCTTTACCAGCCAGAGTTCCAGAAACAAATTTTTCTGTACCATAAGCGCTGGCTGAAAACCAAAGAATGAAAAAAAATATTAAAAAAATTTTTAAATACCAAGATAACCCCCGGTGTTTATTTTTCACTCGACGCTTGTCAGGAGTCTTCTCTAGCTCCTCATATTGAATAAAATTAGACTCCCTCATGATCTGTTTCAAAAGTTATTCGAGGGTTAGTCTGACCTCGATACTTAAAATAATATTTCAAAAAACTATGAATCTGAATCCAAGTAAACTTATTAAGGATTTGTTGAAACAAACCTCCATCAGCTGTCGCCCGACGATGATAGTGAGTTAAAGAAACGTCTGGGTAATAAACCACGCGGAAACCATGATCCCAAAACTTACGGCACAAATCATTATCCTCGTAATAGAGTTGATAGCGTTCATCAAAATAGTTTATCTCCACCAAGCGGTCCCGGCGAGCCAAGAGACTTGCACCAATCATGGCATCTACCTCCATAGCCTCGTCGTGACTGTCTTGAACCATAAAATAGTCATTCAAAACTTTCTTTGCAAAGGGCAACCGGCCCAAAGGAGTCCGACGGTAAACTGGAAGCATAAGAGTCGGCAGACGATAGCAACTATACTGTAAACTACCATCAGGATTTAGAAGCTTTGGTCCCAACAAGCCGATATCCGGATGATCCGCTAAATAATTAACCATTTTTTCTAAAGCCCCTGGCGGCACTAAAATGTCTGGATTAAAAATCAATACATATTCTCCTCGCGCTGCTTTGATGCCAACATTCATGCCTTTAGCAAAACCGAGATTACGTTCATTTTGAAGATAAGTCACATCAGGAAACTCTGATTGCAATAAAGTCTTCAATCCTGCCGCTGGATTATTATCTACTATGATTAATTCAAAAGAAAGCTGAGGCGCGGCACGGCGTAAACCACGTAAAGTCTGGCGTAAAGCCAATTTTTCAAAAGTGTGAACAATGATGATTGAAAGCTTAACGTCTGACATATTTACGCAATTCAGTTCCATTTGCTGTTTTTAATTTCTTGATCAGTTTTCGACGTCTGAGCATTGTCGGAAAAAGCGACCACATACTAAGTAATCGACCACGAGTTTGGGACTCGAAAACAAAACCGTATAACACCCGAATTCCTTCACCAAAGACCAGCCACGGAATTGCTAAGATGAAATCGGTGACTGTTAAATTTTTAATAAGTACAAATAATTGGTTTCGTGTTGAAAGAGCCGCGAAAAACGGTCGTTGACCGCGACGATTTTTAATTCTCTGCCACCAAGACTGACGTTCAGCTCCGTACATACCTCGGTAGTGCCAAGCTTTCGCTGTTGGAATAAACTTTGACTTCCAACCAGCTTTTTGCAAACGCCAAACCAAATCACAATCTTCTCGATAAGTAAAAAAATGGCCGTCAAAAACTTCTCCATCGATCATGACACCTTTTAATGCTGCTAACCGAAAAAGAGCCATGGTTCCAGTTGCTCCAAAAATATCTGTTTGATCATCGTATTGGCCATTATCCAACTCACCCGCTCCTCTATCTGACATCCGCCAACCTGGAGCAACTCGCATACCAGTAGTATCTAAAATATCTGAGCGCATTGTTTCTTCTAAAACTTCGTCACCGACTTGCTCAGCAAAGGCTCGATACAATTTTGGTTGCACGGCAGCTAGTTCTGGATCGGCTTCGAGAGCTTTTACTAATTCACCGATCACTTCAGAATCGAAGATCATATCTGAATTCATGATCAAAATAAAAGGATCATCCTCGGCATCATCCATGTGATTGATCGTAAATTCCATTAATTGATTATGGCCGCCAGCAAAACCATTATTCTTATTGTTTCTAGCAACAATGGTGTGCGGATAATATTCTTGTAAATATTCCAGCGTATCATCGGTGCTCCCATTATCCAAGACTCGCAAAGTGAAATTTTTATAGGTCTGAGCCTCGATGGACTCAAAAAGATCAGGCAGATATCGCCGATCGTTCCAGACCAACATGTGAGCGTAAACTTTCATTTCTCCAGTTTAGCAGAAATCAAAAAAATTGGTAGCCAAATTGACTTTTTGGCTAAAATTTGATAGGAATCAGTGTCGCGAACATTTCGCGAAAGGGGGAAACATGTCCATTACTGTCTTTTTTTGGTTGATGCGTCATGGTGAAAAAACCGGTCGGACAAACGATGAGCTCTCCGACTTCGGTCGCGATCAGGTGAGGGCATCAGCCGTAGCTCATCTGCCACAGACCGGCATCGACGTGCTGGTCCACAGCGGCACCAAGCGTACCGAAGTGTCGGCTGAGATCATTGCCAGCGTCGTACCAGTGCTCAGTGGCCCTTACGAGCAGCGCGCGCTGGGCTTCAAGGGCCTCTACGACGACAAGCACCTGCCATCCTACGACTTCCTGAAGATCGAGGACACACTCAACCAGAAGTACGGCGCCGAGAACGTCACTGCCTACCACTGGCTCGCGGCTTGTCCTCCGGCTTGGGGGGCGCGACGTGGCCTCCAGCTCTGGATGCTCGAGAGCTACGAGCGAGTATTGCGCCACAGCCAACTGAAGGAAACTGACGTGTTCCATTTCGTGGGAACGAGCCACGATCCGATCTGCGCTCTGGCCGCGCTCAGACCGCGCGAGATTCCGGCACTCGGCACGGCCGACATCCTCCGCTACGAGGTTGGAGTCAACCGGGAAGGCCGGCTCGAGATCGGCCAGCCCTTCCTCCTGCCCTGCCCGCTGCAGCAACCGAGGGGCTGAGGTGTCTCTTCAACGTAAAACCCCGAAGCGATTCTGGCCAACTGGCCACTCGCTCCGGGGTTTTCTGCTTATAAATTGTCTAACCAATCTCAGCCATTATCAATTTCGAGGTTCGACTTTGAGGTAACGCTAATCGTTTTTTAAAATCTTAACCACTCCCTTCTCTGCATCGACTTCGACCTCCATGCCGTCTTTGAGGGCCGATGTAGCTGAGCTTACTCCAACAAGACAAGGAATTCCGAGTTCTCGGCTAATTATTGCAGCGTGAGAAAGCATTCCCCCTTGATTGGTTACAATTGCTAAAGCTTTTTTACAAGCAGGCAGTAATTCCGGAGAAGTTGTTTCCGCTACAAGAATGAATTGGTTTGGCAAGGCTTCAAAAATTGATTCGAGTTTTGAAAAATCTGAATAATACTCAGAAGAAATCACCTTCACCACACCTTGACATTTACCCTGGTTTGCAATTTTGCCAAGTAATTCGTTAGTCTGCAACCCAGAAGCGTTAAATTTTTCAATAAATGTTTTGGCTTTCTTACCAGAATATTTAATCGTTTGATCTCTATCGATAGTAACAAAAGCTAATTTACGAGCCGCTAACTCTGATTGACGAACCGTTTTACCTTCGAATAACTCCATTATTTCTTGGATGGAATAATAGTTGATATCATCTTCTAAAATATGATATTGCTTGGCTATCTTTTGAGCCAATTGAGCTACATAACTTTCTTTCCCAAAAAAAAGACTATTTAGATGTTCACGCCCGCGCATTTTTACTTTGGCTAAAATATCCAAATTCTGCTCGATTTTTGAATCTTTCAATATCTCAAACTCTTGATATATTAAATCGGTGTAGAAAAATTCGGTTTTGTGGTACAGCGAGAAATGTTGTTTGGCTAAGTTAAATGCTTTTTCTAGATCGGTTTTTGAAAGATGTTCCTGAGCAAGTATTGATTCGAAATATCTGGAAGACTCAATAATAAAATATTTAAAATCTTTTTGATATTGTTTTACCCGACCACTATCTTGATAAAACATCTTACCTTCTAACAATAGTCGATCGCGGACATAATTTGGCATATAACATGTCCATTCTCTGCCTTGAGAAGTAATAAGAACTTCAAGAGTTTTATAAAATTGCCGAAAGACCTCAGAAGCAAAAAAAGTAACAGCTTCAGATGAAACTTGAAATAAACGTTGATAATCACCAACCCTATACTCGATCATATCACTGCAAAATTTTGACTACCCCCTTCTCTGCATCGACTTCGACCTCCATGCCGTCTTTGAGGACTGACGTCGCAATCTTTGTGCCGATGATGCAAGGAATGCCAAGTTCGCGCGAAACTATAGCGGCATGGCAAAGAAGACTGCCTTCGTCCGTGATTAAAGCAGAGGCTTTATAAATAGCTGGCATAAAATCAGGCGTGGTCATGGGACTAACAAGAATGTCTCCCTTTTCAACTTTATTCAGCTGGCTAATCAAGTGTACTATTTTTACTCTGCCTCTTGCAATTCCTGATTGAGCTACTTTTCCTTCAATGTCATCGGATAATTCTTGCGTCTCTATAATTTCAAGATTATGTTCCTGACAAAAATCATCAAATGTAAAAAAATGATCATAAAGTTGGCCATCGAGTAAAATCCAATGATCAGCCCGACGCTGCAAAGTTTCTTTACTCGGTGCTTGATCTTTACTGATTTCTTCATGGGTTAAAAGACCGGCAAATTCTGACCCGAGCTGAAAACGCTCAGCAACCATTTGAAACATTATTTCCCCAAGCTCGTATAGAATTTTATCATCATAATCTCTTGTTGATCTGGCAATCTGCATGACGGCTTCTAACTCTGGTTCATCGACGTTTGAAAGCGACATAAAAATCGAAAGTGGTGGTAACAATTCTTGCCGGTTGAGCTCGTACATTTTTTCCCAATCGCTTGTTTGCGGATTTTTTAATAGTTCTCTGGCCTTTTGCACCGCCTTTTTATAATCATCCGCAATGAGTTTCATCAATGATGGTTTGTTTTTAAATAAGTTGATCATGGGTATTAAAGCCGTGTCATCGTTATTCATGTCGTAATAAATCGCGGCGCCAAGATCTTTTTGGTAATAAAAAAGAGGTTCATAATGGGTAACGTTTTCAATCATTTTTGGCATAAATTCTTTTTCTCCCCAATACCAATACTCTGCCGCATAAATCGGCAAATCACGATTGTAGAATTTTTGATACTTACGTTTCATGCTATTTTATTGCTTAATTATCTCTACTAACTATAAGATGGACCGGGCTCAGATTTTTCTTGTGGCGCTAAGGTGGTAATTGGTCGGCTTTGGGTGATATAAAACTCGCCGTTCTCATAAGCCCATTCAACATCCACCGGAAAACCATAATGCTTCTCAATGTTTTCAACCATTTCCGCTAGTTTCACTACCTCAGCACCGGCAAGAACCTGAGCTGATCCAACATCTTCCGGCAAATCCTCCCAAACATTACCTCTTCCTTTGGCTCGAACAAGTTTTTTGGACTGTGTCTGCACCATTGTTTCAATGATTGAATTTGTATCTTTTTCCAAAACATAACTGTCCGGCGTCACCGAGCCCGAAACAATCGCTTCACCAAGACCAAGACCGGCTTCAATAATCAGCTGGTTGTAGTCTTGCGTCACTGGGTGTACCGAAAAAGCTATGCCAGATTTTTCACTGTTAACCATTTTTTGCACAACTACCGCGACCGATATTGGCTTGCCGTGAAGGCCTTGTTCAAAACGATAAAAGATGGCTCGTGGCGTAAAGAGAGAGCTCCAGCATTTCCGCACGTTATCCAGAATGTCATCCTTGGTGCTATTTAGATAGGTTTCTAACTGCCCAGCCCAAGCAGCGTCAGCACTGTCTTCGGAGGTGGCACTCGAACGAACTGCCACGAATTCGGCGTCGAGCTTCTCAAACTCCTTTAAAATTTCTTGCTCAATCTCTAAAGGTATTTCAACGCTCTCAATCATGCCACGGATTTTTTCCGAAGCATCATCGACGGTGTGAACGACATCGCGATCGACAGTATGCAAAGCAGCATCAATATCATCGTGAAGACCGTTCACCTCCACCATCTTTTCAAAAGCTGAGGCTAAAATAACAAAACCCGGCGGCACAGCAATGCCAGCCTGAGTCATTTCACCCAAGGAGGCTCCTTTACCACCGGCTTCAGCTACATTTTCTTTTGAAATATCATGAAAGTCTTTGGTGTACATAATCGGTTTGTTTTTATCTGATCCTTCTAAAAATGAAGGATGCCACAACTCGTTCCTCCCCCTTTTTAAGGGGGAGCTGGAGGGGGTTATCGACTAATCAGATATTTTTTAATTTCCTCTATTACCCCTTCAATACTCTCAAAAATATCTATGTTTGTAAAACGAATAACCTCGATCCCGTTCTTTACTAGATAATTGGTTCGTGACTCATCGTAGGTAATTTCTGCTTTAGAAAAATGAGTTTCACCATCAACCTCAATGACTAACTTTTTACTTGGACAATAAAAATCAACAATAAAATGGCCTATGCCAACCTGTCTTCTAAATTTACATTTCTCTATTTGAGAATTTCTCAGTTCATTCCAAAGTTTTTTCTCTGCTGCAGTCATTTCACGTCTAAGTTTTCTCCGCTTTATCTTGGTGGAGATACGATTAAATAATTCACGATGCATATAACTTTATTACGATAACCTCCCCTAACCCCTCCTTAAAAAGGAGGGGAAACACTTCTTGACTTCCCCTCCAATCACCGACTCTTCTTTGTCACATTAAAGCCCAGATATTTTCCCAGCATAAAGCGAGTCTGAGCGTCGATTGCCGGCAAGGCACCAAAGATAATAAAAGTTACTGGCAAAAGCGCCCATTGCAAAACTACCACTAACCAATTCCATTTCTTAACTTCATGCGGACGCCGTGGCAAAAAGAAAAAACTCATAATTCCACTGGCAAAAACACCAATCGTCGCAATCTGCATCATGAACTGCAAGGTAAATGGTGAGTTGGCAATTAAAGCGGTTGATTCGTTTTGAATCACAAAGAAAGGCAGATAGCCAAGAACGAAAATTAGCACCGGTGCTGTGGCCCAAGTGTACATTCCCTCAAGATGATTAAAAAGATACTGACGTTTTTGCCACTTATGAATTTTTTTGTTGGCTTTAAATTTCTCCAACATGTAGGGCAGATGCTCTACGCCCCAAGCCCAACGACGTTGCTGCTTATAAAGCGCCTTGAGACTGTCCCAATAACCGCTGCCAGAAACAGCATCCATGTGAACCGGCAAGAAAATTGGCGTGACTCGATAATGGCCATTGTAATGAACAAAGGCCTGCATAAAAATTCTAGAATCTTCAGAAACTACATTAGTTTCCCAAAACCCGACGTCGAGGAGCATTTTCCACGGCATCGAATGCGAAGAAAACGTCCAAAGGCGTTCCGGTCGCACTAATTCTGAAAGCAACCAGAAGGTTGTACCAAAAGCGGAAATTCTAACCGGAGCTTTGGAGGTCCAGATATTATTCGAGAACAAAACAACTGGCTGATATGAAGAATGAGTCGGATCTTCTGTTGTTAAATAGGTGTAAGCTAGAAGTGCGAAATACTGTTCGTGTGGAATTGTATCAACGTCAAAAGCTGAAACAATAATATTTTCGTCTGGAATGCCCATCTTCTTCAACATCGGCACTAACTTCTCGGCCATCCAGTGCATATTGGAACCCTTGCCTGGAATTTCATTGGGTAGGCCTTTTGGATGCACGGTAAAAATCAGCTTCTTAAAAACATCCTCGAATTCGCTTTCCAATATTTTTTGATATTCCAAAAAATTCTCTTTGTCTCCTTCTTCTCCACCAATAACAACTATAAAATGTTCGTTGTCATATTTAGAATCTACGATTGATTGTAAAGCATCGCGAATAATTGAAACATTTTCTTGGTAGGTTGGTAGCATTACCAAATGATAGATCTTTTCCCAGTCCTTAATTTTTTTCAGTTTCTTTGCCCAGTCAACTTTTGCAGTCTTCTTAAATTCTCGGTAAGCAGCGATCATGTGAATAATGTAGTAGATCACCCGCAGCGTCCAATACAGATCAAAAACAATAATGAAAATGACGGCGACTGTTGGAGCAAAAAACGAAGCTAAAATAGCTAAGATAAACGTAGTCCAGACCAAAATTCCGGGAATCATTTCCCAGAATCGATGTTTTCCATATTGTCCAAAAGTTGCTGACATAATGAAGGCCAAACTTAGTCAAAACTTCCTAGATTGTCAAGCCTAGACTCGCAAATATCGCCGCATGGCAAACATTGTTGTTAAGACACTCAAAATCGAGAGTGCTAAGAATTGGCTGCCAAAAATGAGCCAGGCATTATCGCGGAAATAATTAACAACCGTCATATCCGTATCACCAAAGTAAGTGGCCAACCAAGGCTCCAAGGTTCCCAGACCAAAGAGAGCAAAAGCGACAACGATCAATGTTGCAAACAAGGAATACATTAAAGCTTCAACCAAAAATGGTCCGCGAACAAACCAGTCGTTGGCGCCAACCAATTTCATGATTCCAATTTCGTCCCGATAAACGTAAATGGCGACACGAATTGTATTGAAGATGATCATGATCGCCACTAAACTGAAGAATGCTGCTAGAATGAAACCACCAACTCGCACCCGAAAAGACAAAGAATTAATCCGTTCAATGATCGTTTCGTAATCTTGATAGTCTTTTTGTTTTATAAATGGTGAATACTCCGGAGTATCGAGCGCTTCCAAAATAAAAGGAAAATCATTGGCTGAATGTGCTGAGATGACTAAAGCATGTCCAAAAGGATTACCATCAACTTCATCGAGCGAGGAAAGAATTACCGGATTATCCTTATGGCGATCTTTGAAAGATTCTAAGGCGTCGTCCTCAGATATAAACTCAACGGTTCTGACTTGTGGCAAACCTATCAGATAGCCTTGGACTGATTTAACCAAATCCTCGGAAGTGTCTGGCTCAAAATAAACTGAGACTTCAACTTTTTGTTCGATTGAGTCAAGTGCCGCTTCGGCCAAGACATTCATGAAAATAACCGCGTTGATCGTGAAAAGTGTGAGAACAAAAATTGTCATCGTAATAAAAGACAACCAGAAGTTTCGGAAAAAATTCTGGAAACTAAATTTGATGACTCGAAAGAGTGAAAGAAAAATACTCATGGTAGAACGTATTTACCGTGTTCAATGTCTGAGACCAGTTTGCCATGCTGGATGGTGATGACACGTTTTTTCAAAGAGTTAACAATGTCCCGATCGTGGGTCACCAAAACTACTGTGGTGCCAAAGTCATTAATCTTTTTCAGAAGTTCGACAATTTCTCGGGCATGAATGGTATCCAAGTTACCGGTCGGCTCATCAGCAACGATAATTTTTGGTCGATGTACCAAAGAGCGAGCAATGGAAACTCGTTGTTTTTCACCTCCAGAAAGCTGACGTGGGTAACGATCTCGCTTATTGGAAAGTCCAACGATTTTTAACACTTGCGGAACCACAGCGTGAATGTGTGAGTTTCTTTCACCGGCAACTTCTAAGGCAAAGGCGATGTTTTCAAAAACCGTCTTCTGCGGCAATAATTTGAAGTCCTGAAAGACAACACCAATCTGTCGCCGAAGCACCGGGATTTCATGCTGTTTTATCTTTGTAATGTCCCAGTCCCCAATCATCACCTGCCCTTGAGTCGGAGCCTCTTCGGCAAACAAAAGCTTGGCTAAAGTAGTCTTTCCTGAGCCACTTTGACCAACAATGGAAACAAATTCACCTGGCTTAATATGCAAGCTCAAATCTTTGAGCGCGGTGGTGTCAGGTTTAAAAAATTTCGTGACGTTTTTGAGACGAATCATGAAAATATTATACCACAAAAACACGAAACCCCGCCGATGTCTCGGACATCAACGGGGTTGAAGGCTAGCCAGCGAGGCTCAGCATCATGCGATATTCTTCCTTAGCCTGGAAGAGCTCGATGCCGGCACTGGAGTAGCCACGATCCCAAGCAGCACAGGTGTCGGCAATCTGCTGACGCAGCTTCTCACCGAGCAGGCTACCGAAGATGAGATGGTTGGGTGATTGCAGGCGCTCGGCGATGAGGCCCAGCTCCAGCCGCATTGCTTCGACGAAGACCCGATTGCGCGGGGTTCGACGAAACTCGGGGACGAACCAGAAGTAGAGCTCAGCGAGTTCGGCGTAGACATCGAGCTCGGCAACGATGACCCTTGCCCACTCGAGAGACTCGAGAGCCTCGTCCCGATCCCCTCGCATGAAGAACCTGATCGCCCGCTGGATGAGACCTCTCACTTTCCTGGCCTTGGAGGACCAGGGGCGGTGGACCAGACGCTTGGAGGGACGGATCACCGTCTGCTCGAGTTGGATGTCGAGCTGGTTCCCAGCGTGCTGCTGAAGACGCTCGATCGCCTTGTCGAGGTTAACAGCCATCTCGCTGGTAGCCTCGACGTGCCGACGGAAGCGCTGCATCAGAGGAACCCGGCGAGCATCGATCCTCGTCAGCACCATCTCCAACTTCTGGTTGCGCTTCTCGCCATGCTCAGCCGAACTCGATTGCAGTGCTCGCGCCGCGCCGACCTGTGGGATCGAGGCTGCCAGTGCGGTCCAAAGCTTCATGTTGAGCCTGTGCTCATCTCGGACATCACCCAGCGAAGTGGCCAGCCCGGCTGTGGCCTGCTGGTAGAGCTGACGTTCTGTGCTGTCGAAGCTCTTCCAGTCGGCCAACTGGAAACAGAGGTCCCAGTTGCTGGAAACGAACTTCCGGTTGAAGAGAAGCTCCCGCGACGCGGAGTCGGCGATCTCCATGGTCATGGCGATGGTGTTGACCAGCGTCACAGTACGAGCATAGAAGTTGTCCGAGACACGCTGGCGCACGAGGAAGGTGTCTTCCCAGAGTCGATGCTTCGGAATTTCACGCCGCATGCGGATGATCGACATACTGGCGATTTCTTCGAACGCTCTGCGAGAGAGATCGATCTCGCCATCAATAGTAGTAATTCTCACGCCCACTTCTCCTTGGTGACTGTTGTGAATGGTAAAGAACGGACAATGTTTATAACATAATTAAAAAGTCGAGTCAACATTGGTACTCGACAAAAATCAAAAAATCTGATATAAAACTCTCGTTTAATGCCACCGTAGCTCAGTTGGTAGAGCAATACTTTCGTAAAGTAGAGGTCGGCGGTTCGAATCCGCCCGGTGGCTCCAGAGAAGATTGATCAACGCAGGAAAATCTTAATCTCCTGTTGTTTTTTATATTCATCGAAAACAACTGAAAGATCATCTTTTTTTATAGCGATCATCCGCACACCAACAGCATTTCTACCCGACTCATCTTCCAGCACATCGTAAACTTTAGCTACAACAAAGTAGTCTTCCCACTCAACTATTCCGGTCACTTGGTCAACATCGTAGTCAAAAATAAATTCTAAACCATCAGCAAAATCATCCCTTTCAAGATAGCCCAAATCACCGCCGGAAGTATAAGAAGAATGTTCTGAGTACTGCAAAGCCAGATCGGAAAATGAAACGCCTAAGTTAATGTTATCGACAATATCCTGCAGTCTGGCGCGAGCCGCTGTTTGAAATTCCCCAGCGTTTTTTATTTCTCTATCAACTGCTTGGTAAAGTAACAATGGCTCCACTACATATTTTCGATAATCTTCAATTGTCCAATCTGTAGCTTTTAAAAGATCAGCGACTTCCGTCTCATTAACTTCATAAGCTGCCAGCTCTTCTTGAGAAATCCCAGTGCCAATATCTTTGGCTAATTTTTTCATGATTGTTCGATCAACCATGGTCTCTAAACTCTGTGTGAATGGTTCATCTTCTTCTTCCCAAATGGCAGCTTGAGTTAGCTCTGCCACGTCATGATATGAAACAATCATGTCATCTACTTTTGCTGCCGGGATCGGAAGAAGACCAGAAATCGTTCTTGCACTAACATTGGTCCAATGAGCAAATAGAAAACCCCAAACCACAATTAAACTGCCCATCAAAAGAACGATTAAAACAAAAAAAGCTATGATGTATTTTGCCGGGAGTGGTCTTCTATGATGATGTTTTTCTTCGCCGTGCAAAATTTTGCTCATACTACTTTAGGTTTTCAAAAGCGGCCCTATCAAAAAAGTAAAAAAACCACTTTGTCGGATTTTCTAACTCATCGTTCTCATTATCAGTTTCAAATTGATTTGGATCAGCATAAGCAATACTATTTGTACCATCTTGAACTACAATAACTGTCTCGCCAGTTTTTCCAAGTCCATGTTTTAAACGAGCCTCTTTTTCCAAATAGTATTCACTGGAAAGTTGATCAATTAACTGCAGCGTATCTGACTGTTCGTCGAGTAACTGATCTCTCTCAGCTTCTCGCTCCTTGATTTCGCGCTCAATCTGAATGTTACTCACATATTCCCGACCGAAACCAAGCAGCAAAAAAAAGAGCATAACGACATTGGCTACAATTATCCAACCAATTTTACTTGTCTTTTTTTGCTTTTGCTTGATCGACATAGTCTCCTGTAACGTATTGTACATCAACAATAAGGTTACGGATACGTTGCGGATTATGAACTCCTGTTAACTCCAGATCAAATTGATTAGCTTCACTGGTTTCAATTCTCACAGTTCCTAAATTTACAATTTTTTGCCATCTAGTTTGTCTTACCGAAACATCACTGACATCCTTCATCGCCAACTCAGAAACAGAACGCTTCAAAAGTCCGTGTTGGTCAACATCAATAACACGGCTGTCGGTTACAATAAACATGGTATAGAGCCATTCTTGTCTTCTTCGCCAGGCATTCCAGATGGCTGAAATAAAAAGTGCCAAAAAAATTAAAATACCGACTCCACCCAATTCCATCAAAGGATAGAAAAAAAAGAATGGTAGTAAGAGCCAAATAACTACAATCAGCCATTTCCACCATTTAAAAAATGGGCTGCGTCTTACAATACCCAGAACTTCTTCTTTTGGATCAAGTTGAACTAAAAATGCTTCTTTCATTTGCTAAAACCTAATCTTTTTAAAGCTAATAAGGCTGCTTCCCTGTCGCTCCAGGGTAATTTTCTACCTTTTTCAACAGCAATTACCGGTTCTGAACCTTTGCCAGTAATTATAACTGCGTCCCCCGCTTCTGCTAAAGAAATAGCCTTAAAGATGCCCTCCATTCTATCTTCTTCCAAAAATAGATCAATCCCCTCAATTTTACCTGCCTTCAATGCACCGGCAGCGACTTCTTTAATGATCTTAACCGGGTCTTCATCGTAAGGATCTTCATTGGTCACAATTATAATATCTTCCTCTTCACCAGCCAACTCACCTATGAGCGGGCGTCGTGCCAAATCTCTGCCACCACCGGCCGATCCATGGACACCAATGATTCTTTTAGGCTTTATTGCTTTGACATCGTCCAGCAGAGCCTTTAGGGCATAAGGTTCATAAGCATAGTCAACAATTACACTAAATGGCTGACCAGCATCGACCAATTCAAAGCGTCCCGGAATAGGTTTAAGATCAGCTGCAAGTTGAACACATTTTTTGATCGGCTCACCTAAGGCGCAGACTGTTGCGATAGCGGCTAAGATATTTTTATGCTGAAATCCTGCCTGAAGTTTAGTTTCAAAACTCTCCCCATTAACCTCGATTAACGTCTTATTGAGAGATCGTTCCAAATACTTTGCTCGCAGTTGATTTGAGCAGGTAGCCTCTTTCCAGCCAAAGCAAACTTTGTCATCAGCTTTAAAATCTAAAAAGTATCCAGCATGTTCATCGTCACTATTGGCAACAATGATTTTTGGAATCTTTTTTCCATTGATGATCTTTTTCGGACGTTTGGTGAGGTGAGCAAAAAGCTCTCCTTTCGCTTTTTTATAATTAGCAAAACCACCATGAGCTTCGATGTGTTCAGGAGTTAAATTGGTAAAGACTGCCACATCATAATTCAAGCCTAAGTGGCGGTATTGAATAATCCCTTGCGAAGAAGTTTCGATAATTGCGTATTGGCAACCGGCTCTAACCATTTCACGCAACAATTGTTGCAAATAAAATCTTCCAGGCATGGTCATCTTCATCCTGTTCTCTATCTCCTGGCCGGCAATTGAAAAACCGGCAGTTGTCGTGTAGCCAACTCGGTACCCGGCTAAAGTTAAAAGTTGGGCAATAAATTGAACGGTTGATGACTTACCATTTGTCCCGGTAACACCAATAACAATTAACTTATTTGAAGGATTTCTATACCAAATAACAGCTATTTTTGCCAAAAGAAAATGGTAGATAGCTAAAATTGGTTGAGGTGTGTGGGTTTTCAACCAGTACAGCATATTAAAGATTTCGCACTTCCTCGCGGAACTGTTCACCGCGATCAAATTCATTGAGAAACATGTTGAAGCTTGCTGCACCCGGTGACAATAAAACTATATCGCCACTTTTTGCCAAAGCATGTGCTTTTTGTACAGCGTCTTTCATGGTTGATATTCCTTTTTCAATTGGAATACGCCCTTTTATTTTTTCTTCAAGCAAATCCGAGGCTGAGCCTTCGAAGAGCAAAACATTTTTACAGGTTTTGACAATCTCTTCAGCCAATTGTTCGTACTGCAAATCTTTATCAACTCCACCGGCAATCAATATAATATCGGCATCAGCTCCGAAACGTTTTAGAGCTGCGATAACAGCGTCCGGGTTAGTTGCTGTTGTATCGTTGATGTACGAGATTTCATCAACTTCTCTTACCAATTCCTG
>CAZYCR010000014.1:10494-20848 GCA_964645815.1 uncultured Gammaproteobacteria bacterium | reverse complement strand
GGCGATGCCGTCAAACGCACACGCCGGCTAACGCCGGCGGTTTATATAGATGAAAAAAACACCCGCCAACCGGCGGGTGTTTAATTTTTATTTCTCCAGCCATCCTTCATCTTGACGAACCAATAATTCCGGTGCGCGAAGCGGCTCGGCCATAATGTCTTTCACTACTTTTTCCATCCTTGACGATTGCGAACCTTTCACATAAACAATATCGCCGGTTTGCAAAACCAAATCCAAATATCTACCGGCTTCCTCTGAATTTTTAAACCATTCAACATGCTCCGGATCCATTCCAGCTTCTTTAGCTGCAGCCACAGCCGGGAGCATTCTCTCGCCAACAGCTAAAAACAAATCAGCGATTTCGGCCACTTTCATTCCAATCATCCGATGTTCATCGTCGCTATAATTGCCCAATTCCATCATTTGACCCAGAGCCACAATCCGACGATCTTTTTCTTCAGCCGGTTTAAAAAGCCTTAGCATCTCCAAACCATTTTGCATGGCAGCCGGTGCAGCATTGTATGAGTCATCAATAATCAGCGTCCCTTTGACACCCGGAAGTGGTCTTAATCGACCAGGAACCGGAGCCATGGCTTGGTTCAATCGACTAATAGTTTCGGCTAAATCCAAATCAAGAGCTTTAGCAACACTCAAAGCAGCCAGCGACGCCATCACCGGCGCATAACCGATCAAATTATTTAGTTCCAACTGACCAATGAGCTCACCACCGTCGTAAACATCGGCTCTGGTTTTCACAAAAGTTTCTCCAGGTTCAAAATGTTCATCACGTCTGGTGATGATTTGCATATTTTTAAAAGAAAGCTGAGTACCATTAGCTCCGTAAAAACTTACTGGCGCCAAAGATCGATCAGCCATTGTTTTTACTCTTTCGTCATCGGCATTCAAAATCACCTGACCGTCATCGCTGACAAAAGTAACAATTTCTCCTTTTTCGCGCACCAGGTCATCAATATCGCGGAAAAACTCGGCATGAACCGGAGAGATCCCTGTGACAACGGCGATGTTTGGCTCGGCGATATCACAAAGTACTGCCATATCACCAGGATGATCAATGCCGTATTCCAACACTAAAATTTCTGGAAAAGTTTTAATTCTGTGCGTTCGCCAAAAAAGTTTAAGCCAGCCAAAAAGTGATTTTCCAGGACTTTTTTCACCAAGAATGGCCAAAGGTAAGCCGACTTCGTTGTTATAATTTTTAATTCCGCTGCGCACGCTAAATTCTTCACCAATGGCGGCAATAATTGCCTGTTTGGCTGAAGTTTTACCAACCGAACCAGTAATCGCAATAATTTTTGGATCAAACTTTTGTAAAACCCTTTTAGCTCTTCGTTGAAGTTTTCGAAAAATAAATTGTTTCATACTCTTTTATATTACTCGAGCGGCCTGGTTGGAGCAACCTCAAAGTATTGCAATAAAAAGCTGGCAATGTCTCCCCAAACCGGCGCTGCTGTGTCTGTTGCCCAAACCGTTGTTCGTGGATGATCGATATAAACAGCCATCACAAAAACCGGATCACTCACCGGACCAAAACCGGCAAAAGTTGCTTTGGTCATATCAATTTCATATCCACGGCCGTCTGCACGTGCAACCTGCGCTGTACCAGTTTTTCCGGCCAGGTAGTAACCGGGAACTGCCGCTTTATTTCCGTGACCGTTTTCAATCACTGAAACCATCATGGCTCCAATTGTGGTTGCAGTCTTTTTTGAAATAACCTGGCGAACGCTCTTTGGCTTGTAGGTTTCAACCGTGCCATTATCATACCGTTTTTCTTCGACAACGTATGGTTTCATGAGCAAACCTCCATTTGCCAGTACGCCATAAGCAGCAGTTAACTGCAACAAAGTCACAGTGATACCTTGTCCATAGCTGGCTGTTGCCTGATAAATTTCCGAACTCTTATAAATTGATTCAATATTTCCGGCAGATTCAGTATCGAGTTCAATGCCACTTGGCGTGCCAAAACCAAAATTCTCCAAATAAGTTCTCATTGCTTCGGCCCCTAACCGTCGTTCTACAAAAACCATACCAGTATTCAATGAAAGCTCCAAAACTCCGGTCATTGTTTGCAAACCATTGGCCTTCAAATCTGAATTACGAATTGTCCGATCATCAACTTTTACTTCGCCTTCATCAACATAAGTCGTTGTTGGCTCAACCACATTCATATCAAGAGCTGCTGCCATAATTAGTGGCTTAAAAACTGAACCAGGCTCATAGGCAGTAAAAATTGCCGTATTGTTGTAAACCGAAATATCTTCGACATCTTGATAATCGTTGGGATCAAAATCCGGAACATTACACATGGCAATAATTTTCCCGGTTTGTGGATGCATAATAACTACTGCCCCACCATCTGCTTGATGCGATTCCACTGCCTCGGCTAATTTTTTACAGGCGATGTATTGAACTGTTCGATCAATGGTTAAAACCAAATCTCCACCGTCGGTAGCTGGTTGAAAATCACGAGAACCAACCGCGATCCATCGACCGGAAGCATCTGTTTTAGTATCCAAAAAACCATTAGTTCCGGCCAGAAATTCATCAAAGTATCCTTCCAGTCCGTACTGGCCTGTTGCTCTTTCTTCATCTCCAGGACGTACAAAGCCAAAAATTTGACCGCCCAGACCTGCCTCCGGATAAGTTCTGGCTTCTTCTAAAACATAATCAATGCCCGAAAGATCAGCGGCTTCGATTTGGTCGAGGATATCCTGACTAACGCCACGCTCCACCGGCTCATATGGGTCTTCGTGCTTCGAAAGTCGCTCCAGTAGGGTTTCGTAAGCTTCGTACGGATTTTCTTCTTCAGCAGTCTCCTCTGCCCCTTCTGAATCGTCTGTAGCCTCTGAATCTTCCACAGATTCATCCTCCAAGCCAGCCATAATGTTATTTTCAGTTTCTACCTCTATTTCTTCCTCAACAACTTCTGGTACCGGATGACCCAGTAGCTGACATAAAATCCTGGTCGTTGCCTCTGCGTCCTCAATACGGCGAGGGTCAGCAAAAACAAAACCTCGTGGCTCGTTTGTGGCCACAATATATTCCTCACTAGTCTTCCAATCTTTAACTAAAATATTGCCTCTTTCGGCAAAGAGTTCCTGATAAAAAGAATGCTGGCCCGAAGCCAGAGCTTCATAAAATCCGGCATTTAGAATCTGCAATGAAAAGAGCCGAAAAATAATAATACCCGCAATCGCGGCAAATAAAAAACGCAAGGCCTGCAAACGCCAAGAATAATTGCCTTTTCGTTTGTTGTTTCTAAATCCGCTGGCAATCATAGACGTATTTTAGCTGATTTTCACGGAAAAGTTAACAGCAAAAAGCGGCCCATAATTGGCCGCCTTTTAAACCAGTTAAAACAGTCTTACATCTCTTGCAAATCCTCGTCCGAAATCTTGGAACCAACCGAGGTTTCGATTTCGTTGCTGGTGGTATTTTCAGCAACGCGCAAGATTTCTCCATCCGGACCAGTGAAATCTCTAAAGATAACTTCGTCGGTCTCTTCCCCGTCGTCTAAAATTCTTGCCACGCCTTCGAACTCAAATTCATAATCCTCACCCTTGAAATAAACTGTGTCACCGGAAGAATCCAATTCTTCTTCAACTGTGTGAAAAAGAATTATCTCGTCTGACTCAGGATCTACAGACAGCCACAGATCGCCGCCGTCACGAATCCAATAAATTTCGTCGCCGGTTTCTAGCCGAATCTCTTCGACTGAATCAGCTTCAAAAGTTTTTCCGGCAACAATGATTGCCTCTCCCTCAAAAAATTTTTCTATTGCTTTTTCTACTTGCATACGAAACGATTATAAAAGAGCCGGAGAGAGCTGTAAATATCTTTTTCGAGGATATCCACAACTAATAGTCCAAACCCTCCCTGGCCGGCACGCCAGAATAAAAATAATGCCTGTCCATTTCTACTCTAGAGACTAAATGAGCCAATTCTATTAGCTCCGCTGCCGGATTTCGACCAGTCATGATGACCTCAGTTTCTGGCGATTTATTGCTAATTGCAGCCACTACGTCTTCGACCAAGATCATCTCTAGCTGAACCGTAGAATTAATCTCGTCTAAAACGACTAAATCATACACTCCAGAGCTTAAAGCTTCCCGGGCTCGCGCCAGCCCCTTCTCTGCCTCAGCGCTATCAACATCGGTATTGTAAAAATCAAAACGGCCGGTGGCGGAGTCAATGCGATCGCGGCCAGTTGCGATAAATTCAATGTTTTCAAACTTTTCCAAAGCCCTTCTTTCGGAATAATGATCGTCGCCACCTTTATCAAAATAAATAATCAATGCTCGTCTACCAGAACCAGCACAACGGATTACTTGTCCTAAAGCCGCTGTAGTTTTGCCTTTACCGGTGCCGTGAATTAGTTGAACTAAACCATACCCCCGGTGCCCCCTTAAGCGTTCATCGAACTCGGGCTGCGACATATTATTTTCTCAAATGCATGAAATGCAAAAATGGGATAGCCAGTACGTTAAAGATAACAACTAAAATCAGCCAGGTCTTTTTCTCGTCATCCGGCAATTTTGTTTGGGTGTAGAGTCGGTGAATGGCGTAAATATAGACAACAATCATGATGACGATGCTGGCAATATGCACTAAAAAGAAAAGTGAACTTAATGCCTCTACAGCACCAACTGCTTCTGTGTCACCAGCGTTGGCAGTGAGAACAGAAATAAAAATTATAAAAGCTAATAAAAGAACAATGTAGATAACCGGCCATAGGACTAAAACGTCCCAAATTCGATTTGTTTTTTGCATACGTCTTTATTATAGCAAATAGGCCCTAGTTTTCTAGGACCTATTTCATGGATGTTATTTTGTTGCGAGCGTCATGAATTTAGATGCATTGCCAGAAAGATTTTTGGAAGCTCGCAAAATTTGTAGCTCGTTTTAGCTGCAGCCGGAGGTTGCGCCGCAATTCAAGCACTTATAACACGCACCGTTGCGCACCATAATCGAACCACATGTATCGCATGGAGGCGCATCGGCTGAGTTGTCAAAAGTTGCCGTGTGACTAATTGGTGCTGAAGCTGTTGGAACTTCTGCTTCTTCTTTCTTTTCCGGTTCGTCTTTATCGAAAAGATCTTTTTGGAGACTTTCTTCACCTTTTGACGGAGCCGCTCCCAAACTCAATTTATTATCCGGTGAAGAATCCATGTTGTTGATACCAACTATGCGTTGTTCTTCTTCGCTTAAAAACTTGAGTGCCAACCAGCGAGAGAGATAATCAACAATTGATTTAGCAACACGGATGTTTGGATTATTAGTGAATCCTGATGGCTCAAAGCGTTTGTGAACAAACTTATTGACCAAAACTTGAAGCGGCACGCCGTATTGTAAAGCCATCGAAACGGCTGTCGCGAAACTGTCCATGAGACCTGAGATCACTGAACCTTCCTTGGCCATGGTGACAAAGATCTCACCTGGTTTACCGTCATCGTAAAGACCAACTGTAATATAACCCTTGTGACTGCCAATCATGAAACGATGTGTAATTGAGCGACGTTCATCTGGCAAGCGGCGACGGCGTGGCGAAAAATCAGCTATGCCAACCGCGCGCTTAGTTTCAACTTTAGTTTTTCCGGAAGTACTAGTCTCAGTTTTCTTTTCACTTTCTTTGGAAGTTGTCAAAGCCTGCTGCTTCTTAGAACCATCACGATAAATTGCGATTGCCTTAAGACCCATCTTCCAACCTTCCATGTAAACTTCTTCCACATCTTCAACTGTTGCGTTTTCCGGCATATTTACTGTTTTGCTGATCGCGCCCGAGATAAACGGTTGAACTGCTGCCATCATGCGCAAATGTCCCATGTAATGAATGGTGCGTGTACCATTCTTGGCTTTAAAAGCACAGTCAAAAACTGGTAAATGCTCTGGTTTTAATTTTCCGGCACCTTCAATGGTATCTCTTTCATCAATATAGGCCAGGATATCTTTAATATCCGATTCACTGTAACCCAAACGTTGAAGCGCTTCAGGGACAGTAGTGTTCACGATCTTAACCATTCCACCACCAACCAGCCACTTATATTTAACTAGCGCAATGTCGGGCTCAATGCCGGTTGTGTCACAATCCATTAAAAAGCCGATTGTTCCGGTTGGAGCAAGAACTGAAATCTGAGCATTCCGAAAACCATGTTCACCGCCATGTTTGACCACTTCGTCCCAAGCCTTACGAGCTTCGTAGAGTAAATCAGCTGCTACACCTTCGGCTGGAATCTGATAAGCCGCGGCCCGATGCATGTTCATAACTTCCATCATTGGCTTTTCATTTTCTCGATATCTATCAAATGGACCGATCTTTTCCGCAATTTTAGCCGATTGGAAATAACAATGACCGGAAAGCAACGACATGATTGAAGCTGCTAGATTTCGACCAGCATCAGAGTCATAAGGTAAGCCAAAGCTCATAAGGAGAGCACCTAGGTTGGCAAAACCAATACCTAGTGGCCGGAAAGCATGGCTATTATTTTCGATCGCTGGTGTCGGATAACTGGAATTACTGATAATAATTTCCATTGCTGTGATCACCACAGCCGACGCTCGCTTGAAAGATTCGGCATCAAACTCCATCTGGCCATCGACTTCTTTGCGATATTTCATTAGGTTCAAAGAAGCTAAGTTGCAAGCCGAGTCATCTAAAAACATGTACTCAGAACAAGGATTTGAAGCATTGATTCGACCAGAGTTTTTACAAGTATGCCAACGGTTTACTGTTGTGTCGTACTGAATACCGGGATCACCACAAGTCCAAGCAGCATCCGCCATTTTGCGCATTAGGTCTCTAGCCTCAAAAGTTTCTGCCGGTTTGCCAGAAGTTACTTCTTTAGTTACCCATTTATCACCCGCAGCCACAGCCTTCATGAAATCATCGTTGACGCGGACAGAGTTATTGGCGTTTTGAAAGAAAATTGAACCATAAGCATCACCGTCCATTGAGGCATCGTAGCCGGCTTCAATTAAAGCCCATGCTTTCTTTTCCTCGCGAACTTTACAGAGAATAAACTCTTCAATATCAGGGTGGTCAATGTTTAAAATAACCATCTTGGCTGCTCTGCGAGTTTTTCCACCTGATTTTACAACTCCGGCAAAAGCGTCAAAACCTTTCATGAAAGAAATTGGCCCAGATGATTTACCATTGGAATGGCTTAGAAATTCTTTAGAAGACCGTAAAGGTGACAAATTAGAACCGGTACCAGAACCGCCCTTAAAAAGCATGCTTTCGGTTGTTGCTAAGTGCATAATTGAGCGCATGTCGTCGGAAACTGAGTTAATGAAACAAGCTGAACATTGTGGATGTGGATTTACACCAACATTAAACCAAACAGGACTATTAAAAGCTACCTTCTGATGGATCAAAAGGTGGGTTAACTCATCTTCAAAAGTTTGAGCATCACGAACTGACTCGAAATATCCATTAGTTCGGCCCCAATTGGCAATAGTCGTCGCTACTCGGCTAACCAGCTGTTTCATTGATGATTCACGGTCAGGCGCGCCAACTTTTCCACGAAAATACTTCTGAGCAACAATATTGGTAGCGGTCTGTGACCAAGATTTTGGAGCTTCGATATCAGTTTGTTCAAAAACAATATTCCCTTTTGAATCTTTAATCGAAGCAGTGCGCATTTCCCATTCAATTTCATCAAAAGGATGGACGCCTTCTTTAGTAAAAAATCTTTCAAAAGTAACTCCTCGACCATAAACTGACTCGCCGGTAGTTTCCGGAGCCAATGATTGTTTAAAAGAAATATACTTTTTAGCTACGTGAACGAGGTTATTGTCGATAAAAGTCATTGTCACCACCTCGCGAACGTCGGCAGTACTGGGAATTGTATGGCCATTGAATATTCTCTGTAGTCTGGAAGTCACCTGAGCGGCCAATTGTTCTGCTTTGGCATCATCTTTTATGCCTGCTTCTTCCAAAGCTTTAAAAATTGACCTATGTAATTTCTCAACCTCAAACGATTCTTCTATTCCGCTCTGCTTCCTAATAGACTTAATGGCAGTAATGTATTGCCAAACAGCATCGGACAAATGGTCTGCTTTCTTTTCCACGCCAAGATTTGGCGAGGTTGGAGAAAATTGGTCATTCATAGGTCGAGTGTCAAAAATTGAATGAAACTTAAGGGAAGAAAAAGATCCCGGCTTGGGACCCAATGTTTTTCCCTGAAGGCGAGCAACACAACATCTTGTGTCACCAACGCTATTGTACCACAACATGTTGTGGTGGAAACTTCAGCTTATCCACAGCAAAGCGTCGCAAAATCTCTAAAATCCCATGGATAAATTAATCTGAGCTTTTTCAGCTGCTGGATTAAAATCAATGTTCACCTGACGTCTCTCCCCAATCCGGTCATCGAACAAAATAAAGCCATTTTTCTTGCCAAATTCATAAACGTCACGGGTCACTCTAACGTCCTGAGTACAATAATCAACGATTTCTTTAACCTTGCCTTCTTTCCACCATTGCACTGCCTGAAGACCATGGGCGCTCTTGCCGATTCCAATTGTTGCGGCAGCAACATCGTCGAGCTTGATCCTATAACCCAGAGACTGGTGAATCTTCGCCAACATATCAAGTTGAGGCAATTGCATCAGGTCGCCGACGTAATAATTATTCAAAACCGGAATATCAAAACCAATGCTATTGTAGCCAATGATACGTCCGCTCTGTTCCAAACGTTGGAATAACTGTGGCAACTGCTGTTCCTCGTAAGCTACGAATTCATCAGTTTCATAAAAATAAGCGACCACTACAGACACTTTAAGCTTGTCTGTAAAGTACCCGCCTACTTCTTGAAAAGTATTTTGTGTTTCGATGTCTAGGACAACTTCATTGTTCATAGCGAGTGACATTGTATCAAAAAAATTAATTAACTCAACTTATCTAGTAACAGGGTGTACGTCTTCTCTTTCTATCCGATCGGATGTAAATGCGATCATTTCATTCTTTATCGATTCTTGGATAATCAGATATTACCCTGAATACCAGAACAAATATATCGAGCTTAATGATTCTAACCAATTGCCTTAGTTCGTTGACAACATCGCGCCGACTAAACCAAACACTTTTTTGTATTTGCACGAACCCTGCTCTCTTTAATAAATTTCTAAACGCCCAACGGACAGATCTGACAGCTTCAGGAACATCGAAAACAACGAGACAAATTTGATCCCTCGGCATCATTTTTTCTTTATTTATGATCGCCAATTTTAGCAACTCTGTATTTCCGACCTCGGTAAGCTGTAAAAACTGCCGCCTTCCTTGTTTTATCATTTTAACCTTCCTTTTTCGTTTAAGACGATAAATTGATTGCTGAATATTACGTTTACTAATTTTTGGATAGCTACCAAAAACCATAGAGGTAGGATGTAGATAAGACCTCATGCTATCACCATAGACCTCGCCAGCAGTTCTTAAAATATCCAATAGAATTTGCTGGCTCATTGAATTTTTTGGCAAAGAAGAATTTTTCTTTAAGCTTGCTTCCATAACGTGCTTCACTTTACATCCGATCGGATGAAAATACGATCATCTAAATAATACAAAAACAAAATCGCTTGCTCAATAAACGTTTTCTTGAGCAACTTAAGATTTTTAAAAATGTCTAAAGATCACCCACTCGGTACAAATAAAAAGTTGCTCCACGTTCTTTACTGACTTTAATTGGCTGAGCCTGGCTAAATTCAAAACCTCTGGAAATAATCCTGGTTTCAGCAGAAAAATTATCTTTGAATTTGTTGACCAAATTATTCATCGTTCCCGGCAGAAGGTAGGTAGCGACAATATTCACATCTTCGAGTTGATGCGAGTAAAAATTAGCTCTGATGGTTTTGACATGACGATTACCTCGCCACCAAGCCCTAAAACGCGATAACCAAACAAGCAAAGGATTAATTTCATAACCAATAGCCTTTTCAGCTCCGAATTCTTCTACTGCCACCAATAAAATTGTTCCGCTGCCAGAACCAAGATCAATGATTGACTCACCCGGTTGAAAATCAGCAAATTCAAGCATCTTACTAGCTATTTCTGGTGGAGTTGAAACAAAAGGTGCTCCCAAAAGTGCCGATAAGCCAAAAGTCGCCAAAGCCAAAGAAAAAACTGCTAAAAGAAAAGAGCAAAACAATAAAAACCAAAGCATGAAATCAGCCATATCAAAACTCACTTACGACTGCTGCAATCGCCTCTGAAAAAGTTGGAAACGCGTGCAGCATATTTTGTAATTCGACTATCTTGAGGTTGGCCTCCATAGCTAAAGCTATCTCGTGGACAACTTCTCCGGCATGTGGTCCAATCATTCCGGCACCTAAAATTACTCCG
>CAZYCR010000014.1:0-10484 GCA_964645815.1 uncultured Gammaproteobacteria bacterium | reverse complement strand
GGTTCTTTGCTCCACGACAAGCTTGATCAAACCTCGACGATCACCTTCTGTTACCGCCCGCCCAAGAGCTCCAACCGGAAAAGTAGCTACTTTTATTTTCTTCTTTTTTGCCCTGGCTTCTTTCTCAGTAAGACCAACCGAGGCAAGTTCCGGATCAACAAACGTGACTCGGGGTACGACACGATCGCTAACTTTTAACCAATTTTTCTTAGAGCTCGCTGCATTAATCGCTGCCACATAACCTTCGTGGTGAGCCGTATGTGTAAATTGTAAACCCCCTATTACATCACCAGCGGCAAAAATATGAGCTACATTTGTCTGCAAATTATCTTTGATAATGAGTCGACCCTTGCTGTCCACTTTTACTCCAGCTTTTGCTAATTGCAGGTCTGAAAGATTGGGTCTCTTGCCAGCTGCGATCAAAATCTTATCCACGACAATCGATTGTCGTGCTGTCTTTCCTGTTTGAAAAGTAACTCGAACTTTACGACCTTCTTTTTTTACTGATAATGTTTTAGTTTTAGTCTTGATTTCAACACCATGCTTTTCCAGTTCTTCTGCAGCTAATTGACTTAACTCTTCCTCCTCGCGACCTAAAATTTTTGAAGCCAGTTCTAGAATTGTAACTTTGGTACCTAAAAGGCTAAAGAAAGTAGCAAATTCACAGGCTACCGGACCGCCACCAACTACAGCAACAGTGCCGGGCAAACTTTTTAAAGAAATTGTTTGCCGGTAATCCAAGTATTCGACTTCCTCAAGACCATCGATTGGTGGGATAAAATCGACACTGCCTGAAGCAAGAATGATTTTTTTTGATTTTATTTTCTGCCCTGCGACCCTGACTGTGTGAGCATCAACAAATACTGCTGTCCCAAAGATAATTTCAATGCCAAATTTTTCAGCAAGTTGAGCTATTTTTTCACCGTTTCCTGTGACTGCTCGCACCACTGCATCTTTATGCTGCATGATTCTCTTAAAAGAAAAACCAACTGAGCTAGCATTAATACCAAGGTCGTCAAGCTTATTCTTTGCCAAATCATACATTTTAGCAGAATGTAATAATGCTTTTGTCGGCACGCATGCCCAATTCGGACATTCACCGCCCAACTCCCCTTTTTCCACTAAACATACTTTTGAACCCATGCTCGCCGCAACTTCAGCAGCACTAAAACCAGCTGACCCGGCACCGATTACTACTAAATCAAATTGTTTTGCTCGAACAGCCTTTTTAGTTTTCCTCATCATAGTCAAATAAAATTTTCGCAAAATTCCATAAACGATCCTCGCCGTTTACTTTTAAATAATACCACCATTCAACTCCCCAAAGATACGCTTCATCAACTCCGATGGTTTGTGCTAAGCGCACATGTCGCATTAGATCCGTGGCAGTGAAAAGTGAAGAGTAAACTTGTAGTTGATTTAGGTCCGTAGATTTTTGATAACCGGCAAACCAAGGCTCGGCTTGCAACTCTGAAACAATGACGCTATCAACAAATGGACTGGCGAGCTGACGTTGCGCCGCGTAAACCAAATCGTTAACTGGGATTGGCATATAACCAAGCACGGGATTCCAAGTCCATTGATATAAACTTACTCCCAAAACATCAGCCGGCAGTGCAGAAACAATCCAAAATGACTGTTCGCCACTGGTTGTTAGCTGGATTGGATGCGTTGGATCCAACGCTCGCACAGTGTCGACTTCAAAGATTAACCTTGTTGTATCAAGATTTTCGCAAAGACCAAATGGAAACAACGCCTCATTCTCAACTTGCCAACGCAAAAGTGCCGGATGATCTTTGTATCTTTCAACAGTTTCGGTAAAAAACCCGGTCAAAGCAGTTTCCAGTTGTTCATTATCAGCTCCTTTAACCCAATCTGGCACAAAACATTCCGGCCAACGTGGAGCTTTCAGACCTATAACCAAGGTAACCTGAACGTCTCTTTTTGCCGCTTCATCCATCATCCAGTCAATCCGAGAATAATTTCTTTCCCCTCTTTTTGGTTCAATGTGAGACCAATAGATTGGAACACGGATCTTTTTTACCGAAAGATCATCGAGAATTGCCAAATAAGTCTCCTGCCAATCGAGGTTTAATTCTTCTGCGTATCGATCAGAAAAAGTAACGCCCAACTCTAAATCACCTGGTCGCAGCCAGTAATTCAGTGTTGTACTAAAAATAGAAATCAATAAAGCAAAAAGTACACCGATGCGGAAAGCTCGTGACCATTTTGACCATTGACCTCCAAACATAATCTATATTTCATCCTTTTTTTCACGCACAAAAGCTAACCAACTTTCTACAAATCGGATAGCAACTTTAAGCGGTGCTTCGATAATGAAATCAAAGAAGTAAATGAAGACATTGATCTTTGCCACTTTAACTGATAACCAACGACCGGCGCGAACCAGTGGCAACATGAAAATATCGAATAATGTTCCCGGTAAACTACTGCGAGCACCTGAGAGAACAATATCTTTGGTTGAAGTTCTGATTCTGATGCCAAAGAAGGTAACCAAGGAAAGGAAGAATAAGAACAGTGTTATTGAAAGCCAGTTGAAACCAATATTGTAGAGGAAAGTACCAATCAAACCGTAGGTAAAGATGAAGGTAATGGCATAAACCACGTCAAAAATCTTAGACCAAGCACTGAAGCTTTCACGCTTAACATGAACATTCAAAAATTCCTGGTCTGCGCCAACTACCAAGGCTCGTACAGCTGCTCGGTAGTCTTTTTTGTTTTTGTGTTCTTTGATGCTGACCGTAAGTGCAATAAAAGCTAAAAATAATGGATGGAAAATAATGTTGATGCCTAATGGAACCCAATTACTTTGGTGCATAATCCATAAATCGTATGGCAGCTCCAAAATTAAAGCTAAGAGCATCTTGGTCAAAAAGAGAAACATTACTGAGCGAATAACCGTGCGGCGCAAACGAACTCGAAAATCTTTGGTTCGCTTCGTTAAAGCTCTGGCGACAGCGGCATCTAGCTTTTCAGGATCTTGCAAAAGAATTGGAAATTCAGCTGGATCATTTTGAATCACATCTGCAATGACGTGAAATACGCCCGTCTTTCGTCGCAAAAGCAACGACAGCTTAATCATCACCGGGTGAGTCAGCTGTTTCTCAATTGTTTCAATAACGGTGTCCAAATGTTTGGCAATCTTTTCTGAATATTCTTCGTTAACAGCTCCCGGCCATTCGGGATAATATAAAGTTAAAACTCTAAATCGGAGAGTTGCCAGGTTTGACTTCAAAAGATCTTTGTGGATTGCAATATAGAGTAGCAAATCCTTGTCCTCGTCTTTGAGTGGAATATCTGGATCCCACATTACTCTCTGACGCATCTCTTCGTACATGTAGCTAACCAATGCTTCATCCGTAACCGGTGGAGCTATGGCGTATTCAATTTCCGTTGCTAATATGTCCAAGACCCATTGAAAAGCCCAATCTTTACGACCACCAAAATTATCTGTTGCATGTAATAATGCCTCGTATTTTTTAATAATTGGCGTAAGCTTTTTCACCAAAGAAGTCGGTACTTGCTGGTTTGGTAAATACTTGGCCCAAATCAACTCCTGCAATAAATTCTCCGCCATGTCCTCCAAGGGCACATCTGAACCCAAATATCGCTTGAAAATTCTGGCTATGGCATTACGCCGCAATAAGTGCTCCTCCTGATAGTCAACAACGGTTCGAACTTTTTCGTAAATTGTAGCCGCGGTTGTAGCCGCTCCGCTAACTTCAATCACGTCCTGCCCTGCTTCTGCCGCAACCAGGCCTTGTGGATTTTTGAGTGATTGAGTTAGTTGTAAAAGTCTTTGTGACATATTAGAAGAAAGTTCTTTCAGTTGAATGACGGACAATTTCATAAGCTTCTTCGGCTGAATCAACAATTTGGAAAATTTTCAGATCATCTGGAGAAACAGCATCGAATTCTTCAAAAACCGTGGATCGAATCCAATTCAGCCAGCCATCCCAATATTCCCTACCAACCAAAACAACAGGCATTGATTCCGACTTTTTAGTTTGAATCAGAGTCAAGATTTCAAAAAGTTCATCCAATGTACCAAATCCGCCCGGAAAGTAAACATAAGCCTGAGCCGAGGCAGCTAAAATGACTTTTCGTATAAAAAAGTAGTAAAAAGCTCGAGAACTCTTGACATAAGGATTAATCCTTTGTTCTTTAGGCAATTGGATATTGAGTCCAACCGAAGCTCCTCCGGCTTCGTAGGCACCTTTATTTGCCGCTTCCATAATTCCCGGACCGCCACCGGTGACAACTGTGAAATCGTTTTCCGCTAAAATCCTCCCGAGTTTTTCCGCTTCTATGTACCACCGATTACTTGCCGGGAGTCTTGCTGAACCAAAAACTGTCACTTCTTTTTTAAATTGCGATAAGAATTGAAAGCCTTCAACAAACTCGGCCATAATTCTAAAAATACGCCAAGTAATATCAGACATCCGTAATTTGAGATCTTTCTCTTTTTGAATCTGTTCCCGTTCTTCCGCAGTAAGTGGAACGCGGCAAATGTCGCCGTTTTTTGAAATATAGTTTCCCGCCATAATGATCATATCATATCACGAATCAACCTAATCTTGAAGAAATATAAAATCGGGAATCAACATCCCGATTTTTTATTTTTTAGCGAGAAGCTGTGATTTCAGAAGTGTTCTCCGACTCACAGGCACGAATAATCAAAATTCCATTTCCGCGACGTTCAAGTGTGTAGCCGGTCACAGAAGCGGTCCAAGTACCACTGCCGTCTGGACTGATTGGCACTGTACCAATATAACCATCAGTTGCCAAATCAGTTAGATCAACACAATTAGTATCAGCACCAACATCAGTATCACAATAAGCGTTTTGATCATCGCAACCGGCAACAGCTGTACCGATCATATAAACTTGAGCGGCTGTTGTTGCGGCAACATCTGCCAAGTAACTTCCTCCATTATCGACTTGGTCTATCTTAATTGCATGAAGAAGTTCTGTGACGTCAGACTGACGACGAGCATCACGAGCATCTGCGAAACGAGTCGCCGGGTCGAGGGCTACAAAAACAATTGCCGCCAAAATCGAGATGATCGCAATGACGATCAAGAGCTCAATCAATGTAAAACCTTTTGTATTTTTCATATCATGTTAATAATTTTTTCTATTATACCATGCTTGAATAATTTTTATTGGGGAAAACTAAAACTCGGACTTATAAGGCCCGAGTTTTTATGATTTATCTTGAAACTTGGATCTCGGAAGTATTTTCCGATTCACAAGCACGAATAATCAAAATTCCATTTCCACGACGTTCGAGCGTGTAACCGGTCACAGAAGCGGTCCAAGTACCGGTACCGTTCGGACTAATTGGAATGGATCCGAGATAGCCGTCGGTCACAAGAGCAGTCAAATCCACACAATTATCATCAGCTGTAACATCAGTATCACAAACTGTATTTTGGTCATCACAACCGGCCAAGGCAGTACCGATCATATTAACTTCTGATGAAACTGTTGCCGCAATAGCAGCCATATAACTGCCTCCGTTGTCAACCTGATCAATTTTAATGGCATGAAGAAGCTCGGCAGCATCTGAATAACGACGCGCATCACGAGCATCAGCAAAACGAGAAGCTGGATCCAAAGCTACAAAAACGATCGCCGCGAGAATCGAAATAATCGCAATGACGATCAAAAGTTCAATTAATGTAAAGCCTCTCTTATTATTCATATTACGTTAGCGTTATTTTATGTTCTTTTGTAAACGATCTTGCCTTTGCAGATCGCAAGCCGGCGCCAATCGCGGCCCCATAAACATGAATATCTTCCAATGAGATACCCGGGATTTCCACAACCTCACCTAACCGTTTAACCAAAGAATTCTTAATTACCTTTGTGCAGTACTGACAAGTTTGTTCTTGTGCACCTTCAACACCTGCAACAATAACCAAAGGAATTCTTTGATTTTTGGCCTGAAATGCTTCCAAAGTTTGTTTTATTTTTTCACAAATCTTAACAATCATCTCTTTGGAAAGCGTCTTGACAATTCCACGACTTGTATCAGAAAGTTCACGCAGTGCAATGGAGCGGGAAAAAACTGATGCAGATAGTATATCATATAAAGTGAGGTTGCTCCACCGATGTCCGATATCCACAATCATCACCAAATCATTTTCACTGGGCAAAGTAAATTCTTTTTTGTGATACTCACGATAAACTCGATGTAGAGATGCATTATTTGATTCCATGATCTCTGTCGATAAAAAAGGATCGTTAAAAGTTTCGGCTAAGCCACTTATGACTGATTTTTCAACAGCAATAACACTAACTCGATAATCCGAATTAATCCTCTTTCCTTTGTGGACATCGACAAAACAATCAGAAAATGGGATTGGAATTTCCTTTTGAGCCAGACTCATTGCTTGGCTCACAAATTCTTCTCCTTTAAAACTTTTTTCGATCATGAAACTTGTCGAGAAGACTCTTGATTCAGGAATAAGAATAGTAGCTTTATCTTTAACTTCCAGTAGTCCGGCTTCACCCATTCTTTTCGACAAATCTTTTTTTAATGTTTTTGGTTTAACTACTATGTCATCAACAATAAATCCATGAGGAATTTTAATTTCCAATAAAGATGTCGGTGTGCCCGAATGCGCCACGCGCGCAAAACGAACGTGGTGATCTGAAATATCGATTCCCATTCCTGTATTGAAAAGTGGCATAATTATTGTTCTTGCCATTTAGTGACATTAATACCTCGAGCATTACCGGCAACATTACTTTTACTGCTTAAATCAATCATGAAATTTCTAGTTAATTCTTCGACCGTCGCCTCAATAGTCAAAATTCGATTTGGTTCTGAGCCACTAACTACCAGTGTACAAGAACCATTAGGAAAAATCACGCTGCCACCTGAATAATTTGAATCTCGTTTTAGTCGATAATAACCTTCTTCAGCACATGAATCAGCAATTTGAAGCAGATGATCCGACCTGTCTCCTTGTAAGCCGAAGACTAATTCATTGATACCAATTTGAGCCACAACCAAACCAATAGCTAAAACCATGGCCACGACGATAATGACAGTCATGAGTGCAGCAACGCCCTTAGGTTTTTGAAAATTTTTCATACTAATCTGATTGAGTTCTAATGACTATTGTACTTCTTGCACTTGAATCAAAATCATAATAAACCGAATCAGCAGCAGCCGCATAACGAACTGTCATTTCTATTTGAATCACTTTTGTACGGTTAGACACGCTCAGATCATGAACAACAAAATTTGTAACTTCTACATCATTAGTTGTGACATTATAAGGACCACTCGCGCCTTTGCTCAGCTGCAGAATCCCACCGTTCACAGAAAAAACGATCGGATCTTCTCCTGCTCCGCCGGCTAAAGAAATAACGCTAGGATTGCTATCAAAAGTTGAACTGCCAGCATTTAAATCAAGCGCCGAGCGAGTTTCCCGATTGATTCGCTCCATAGCAATGCGAAGATTTTGCTGTACTTCTGCCTCTGCTCTGGCTTTTTGGCCTCCTTCAACCACACGCATGGCAAAGAAGATAGTAGTAACCAAAAATCCGGAAATAATCGCGATATACAAAACCAACTCAATCAGAGTAAAACCTCGTTGTTGCTTTAAACTCATCATAATTCGCGATAAGTAACAATTACTTCTTCCAATAATGGTGTGAGAGCGCTATCCGAAGAATTCAAAGTTGCTCTGTATTGCAAATATTGACCGCTTTGACCAGAAATGTCTGTTCCCTCTCCACTTATTGCCTCGGTTGACCAAGCTGACCAACTGGCATCTGGTACAGCCGTATTACCGGATCTAACTCCAATGCTAATATCGGTATTCATGGCCAATGTTTCCGACCAAAATAGTGTTTGCCAAGCTGTCGTTGTTTGATCACTGTTGAAGATGCGCGAATAAAAAGTACCACTCGATGGATAACCACCTCCTCCGCCAGAGCCACCGGAAAAGTGAATATAGAGTCCACCAACTCCCACGATCCAACCATCAGTCGAAGAAACCATATCAATATCGTACAATTGAGAGACTGTTGGACTATTAACATCTTGCCAACCAATTCCGTTGTAGTGCAAAATTTTTCCATTAGCTCCAACCGCCCAGGCTTCGCCGGTTGACGCAGTGTCAACATCTTGTAAATTTTCTGCCGTTGGAGAAATAACCGCTGACCATGTTGAACCGTCCCACTTGATTATTGAGCCTGCGTTTCCAACCGCCCAAACCTCAGATGTAGAAAATAACCCTAAGCCAAATAATGTATTGGTCGTCGGTGATGCAGCCAGGTTCCAAGTTCCGGCTGTTAGTTTAGCAATAGTGCCCGTGTCACCAACTGCCCAGCCATTTGTTCCATCAGTTAAAACAACGTCTCGCAAATTGTTGGTTGTTGGAGAAGTTATTGGAGACCAAACCGACCCGTCAAAAGTTAAAATGGTTCCACCGGCGCCAACAATCATGCCCTCAGTAGCCGAGTACATGTCAATGCCATAAAGGTTGTTAGATGTTGGTGATGTAACAATCGACCAAGCAGCACCATCATAGAAGAAGATTTTTCCTCCATCGGCTACTGCCCAGGCTTGAGTTTCGGAAAGCATATCAACCGCGTTCCAACTCGAAGCATCGATTGGACCGATATTACCCCAATTGATTCCGTTGTATTTTGCCGATGTGCCACTAGCACCAACACTAAGACCAGAGCTTGAAGAAAACATGGAAATACCAAACAAATTATTTGTTGTCGGCTGATTATAAGTGACAGTAATACGATCCAAGTAAGGACTCAGAGCAGTATCATTGGTCGTCATAGTTAAACGGTACTGCAAGTATTGATTATTTGGCGACGTAATTGCTTCACCTAATGGATCAGTCAATTCCGCGGACCAAGCTGACCAAGAGCCATCCGGTGTAGCCGTTGGCCCGGTCCGAGTTGACACGGTGATATTTGTGGTTCCACCAATAACATCCTCTGTCCACGAAACAAAATTCCAATTTGCCGTTGGATCAGCCGAATTAATGATTGGCGAAAGATAAGTACCTGAATCAGCGAAGGCGGTTGTAAAATGCAACAGCGATCCATTGTCACCACATACCCAAGCGTCCGTTGGAGTACCAACAGCAGAACCATATTTATCGGTCGAGCTTGGCGAAGCAACAATTGACCAAATACTACCGTCCCATTCAATAATGGTGCCGTTTTCACCTGTTGCAATACCATACGACGCAGAGAGCATATAAAGACCATGCAAATCATCCGTTGTTGGAGAAGTCTGGGTTGTCCAAGAAGTTCCATTCCAATAAAGAATTGTGCCAGCACGTCCGACAGCCCAAGCATTGGCGCTATCAACCGTGTCTACTTTATAAAGATTGTTCGCAGTTGGCGAGCTAGTATTTGTCCAAGTCGAACCATTATAAGTCCAAATCAATCCGCTATTACCAACAATCCAACCAAGTGTTGAAGAAGCCATATCAACGTCATTCAATGTTTTGTTTGTTTGCGGAGCACTTACCGATGACCAGGCTGATCCGTTATAATGTAAAATGGTTGATTTTGCTCCTGCTGCCCAAATATCAGTTGCGGTAACGGCGTCTATTCCTTCTAAGGTTTGTGAGGTACCGCTACTAGAAGTTGACCAGTTGCTGCCATCCCAATGAATAATAGTGCCTTTGTCGCCAGCAGCCCAAATATCTATGGAGCTTAAAAGCGTGGCTGCATTCAAAGTATCTGATATTGACGTAATGCTTTGAGCCCAACTGACACCATTCCAAAATTGTACTCCCCCGCTTGTGCCAACAGAAACACCAAAATCTGTACCAGACATTTCAATATCTTGAAAATCTGAAGCAATGGAAGGACTAACTTGAACCTCCCAAGTCGATCCGTTCGTTTCCAAAATCGCTCCTTCCGCTGTAACCGTTCGACGTCCGGCAACTATTGCTCCGTAAATACCAACAAAGTCGATAGCAAAATATGGTTGGTTGGTTGGATTGGTTTGTTGAACCCAAGTCGTTCCGTTATAACGCCATATTTCTGAAACGCTTGTCGCGAATTCTCCCACAACAACCCAACCATCGGAAGCGCTGGTCATATGAACATCGTGTAAATCGTTTGAAGTACCGATTAAAACTGTCGACCAGCTGGTTCCATTCCAATGAATCATAGCACCATTAGCACCAACCGCCCAAGCATCTGTTGGGCTTACGATATCAACACCAAAAAGGTTTTGAGTTGTTGGAGTTGCTACAGTTGACCAGCTGGTTCCATTCCAATGAACAGCTGTGCCGTTCTGACCAACTGCAATTGCGAAAGAACTCGAATAGGCGTCTACTGCATAGAAACTTGAGCCTGTCGGTGAATTTTTTGCAGTCCAAACACCGCCGTCGAAAAAGAATATTTCACCACCATCACAAACCGCCCAAACATTCGTATTATCAAATTTTCCAACACCATTGATA
>CAZYCR010000013.1:6894-20880 GCA_964645815.1 uncultured Gammaproteobacteria bacterium | reverse complement strand
CTCATTTTATTCGCTCGTTGTTCTTTCAAAGTAAAAGAACGTAGAAATATAGCATAAAAATAGACTTTTGTCAAGAGTATTGAGCTAATTTTAGCCAAAAAAATCAAAAAACGGCCACTGAAGTGGTCGCTTTTTGTAATCCCTCGAAGCTCCGTTAGGAGCGGAGTGGGATGGTGCGCGTAAGTGGACTCGAACCACTGACCTTCACAATGTCAATGTGACGCTCTAACCAACTGAGCTATACGCGCTTATAATGTTCGCTACAAATTTGGTGATCTACTGCGTCAGAAATCTGTGCTGTCGTCACCGTACTTATCCAGTACGCCTCCTCCATGCTCGATTTCTTCCTTGTATATCGCCAAATTTGCTACGCTCACTAAAATAATATGGCAAGAAAAATTGTTTGTTCGCTACACAGGCATCTCATTTTATACGCTCGTTAACGAACTACCAAATTTGCTACGTCATTAGACTACACAAACTTTAAAAGAATTTCAAGACTATAACACCTACTCCAAATCAAACATCAAATTTGTTTTTTCGCGGACACCTTCATCTGAATCAATCCAGGACTGATTGGCGGCTCGAGAAATTACCAAGATGATCAGGCCGATACCGATCAAAACAATAAAACCAATTGCACCGGACAAAAACAAGGACAATATTCCGCAACCAATAATGGCTGAAATTCTATCAAGAAAACCACTAGCACTTTCCAAACAGACATTGATTTCCCCTGCCCCTATTCTCATTCCTAAATAACTTGCCGCAAAAGCCGTAGCTAAACTCGATAAAGTAAAAAGACAACTGAAGCGGACTTTTCTTAATTTGATAACCTTCAAAAACGTTACGGTGGCAAAAAAGACACCGCCAAAAATCCAGTAAATCGGAAACCAGAAGGCAGTAATTACTAAAGAATATTCAAATCCTTCAATCATAGATTTAGGGTTGAGAAAGCTGCGACAGTAGCAAACAAAGTTCCAACAGCAGCGAACAAGGTAATGGCAGCTACCTGAATTAAACCAACATTGCTCCCGCGAACACCGGAGTACATCCAATAGCCTCCGATTAAGAATAAAAAGACAACGATATAGTACATAGTTACCTTGTGAACCATTGAAAGTTGTGGTGGGTCCGGATGGACTCGAACCATCGACCGCCGAGGTATAAGCTCGGAGCTCTAACCAACTGAGCTACAGACCCAGGATTTCCCAAATTGGCGAATTTTTGGCTTATGGCTCCGCTCCTCGACAACGTACATCTATGTACGTCTTTCTCCGGTGCTCGCCTCTCACCAAAACTTCATCCAATTTGGAAAATCCTGATTATACAAGATTCAGGATCATGAGATTTGCTACGCTCACTAACAAATGACCAACCATAGCCATCCTACCCGTTTTTCATAGAAAATTCAAGAGGACGCTAATTGGCAAAAAGTTTACAAAAACCGGTAATATTGGCATAATCCTCGTATGCCGAAACTTACTTTTTCTACTGAAAAACCGGAACGACTAGATAAAATCGTTACTGAAAACCTAGCCATAAGTCGGACCCAAGCTCAGAAGGCCATCAAAAATGGCCAAATTTTGGTTGATGGCGAAAAAGTTGCCAATAAATTTTTGGTTAACAATGCCAATGTCATTACTTTTGACGACGTCTTAGTAAAACCAAAAAAGAAGGATAGCTTTCCGCCGGTAAAACTCGACATCCTCTACGAAGACAAAGACGTTATTGTTATCAATAAACCAGCCGGACTTTTGGTCCACGCGACAGAGACAAGCAATGAACCAACCTTGGTCGACGCTTTAATCGCTTATGATCCAGGCATCGCCAAAGTCGGTGATAAAAAAGAAAGAGCCGGTCTGGTACACAGATTAGACAAAGGGACTTCCGGAGTTATTATTGCGGCTAAAAACCAAACTGCTTTTGATTACCTTAAAAGTCAGTTTAAAAATCGAGCGACTGAAAAAAACTATCTCGCCTTGGTAGTCGGTGTGATGGAAAAGGATGCAGATACAGTTCGGTTCCCAATTGGACGATCAAAATCCAGTGGCCGTATGGCGGCACGACCTGAATCTCAGGAAGGCAAAAAAGCCGTGACTCATTATGACGTTTTGGAACACTTCCCACATCACACACTTCTTAGAGTAAAAATAGATACCGGACGTACTCATCAAATTCGAGCTCACATGTATGCTCTGGGGCATCCTGTTGTTGGTGATACTTTGTATCGCCAAAAAGGTAAGACTCCAATGCCAATTGGCCGACTCTTTTTGCACGCAAAAGAATTAAAAATCACCTTGCCTTCTGGTGAGCGTGTCACTTTTACTGCCCCGATTCCAAAGGAGCTGGAAAAAATATTAGAAGAAATACCCAAGATATGACATTTGAAGAAGCAATTAAATTTTTAAAAGAGCAACCGGAATTAAAAATAACCATTAGTGGTGATATTGGCTCTGGAAAATCTACGTTTGCGAAAAAATTGGCTGACGAATTGTCAATTCCGCGAACTTACATTGGTCAAATAATGCGAGAGTTGGCAGCTGAACGTGGGGTTACTCTCGATCAATTAAGTAGGACCTTCGAAGATGATGACAGTTTTGATCGCGAACTCGACAAAATCCAGACTGAGAGATCAAAAGAAACAAATAAAGGAATTTTTGAAGGCCGGGTTGCTTGGTATTTTGTTGAGAATCCTCAAGTCAAAATTTTTTTAAAAGTCGATCCTCTTGTTGCGGCTGAGCGACTTTGGCAAGACAAAAATAATCCGCTGCGGGACACCTATAATTCGATCGATGAAATTCTGGTAGCTGATGAAGCTAGAAAACAATCAGAAGAAGCACGCTACCAAAAATTCTATGGCATCAGTGCTTACGATTTGTCCAATTTTGATCTTGTAATCGATACTTCCGATCTTTCAATCGAGGAGGTTTTTGAGACAGCAGTAATCAAGATAGCTGAGTTTCTACAGAAGTAATATGCCAGATATTATCACCACAACATACGAAGGTCCGGACTTGGATGGCTACAGTTGTTCGATTGCTTACGCAGAACTTTTGCGTGCTCAAGGAAAGAATGCTGAAGCTCATATTTGGGGTGAACCGCAAATTGAAGTGGCGTGGTTATTAAAAACTTTCAACATCACCCCGGCTTTGGGACCTTTGGAGAATTTTGAGGGTGATGTAATTCTCATGGATGCCAGTAATCCAGAAGCCTTAGCACCGTCAATTTCTCCTGAACAAGTAACTGAGGTTATCGACCACCGTAAAGTCACCTTTGAAGATGGGTTTCTACGAGCCGTTTGTCAGATTGAACAAGTTGGAGCCGCTGCCACACTTGTTGCTGAACGGTTTCAAAAAACGAAGATAGAACCAACGCCAACCAGTGCTCTCTTGCTTCTTGGCGGCATCATTTCGAACACACAAAATTTTACCGGTATCGTAACGGACAAAGATAGAGAAATGGCAGAGTGGCTACGTGAGTTTGCAAAACCACCGCAAGACTTGGCTGAACAGATGTTTACCGCTAAATCAGATCTGGCCGGTGAAAAACTCCAACAGGTTCTTAAGTCTGATGAAAAAATCATGCACCTTCAAGGAAAAAAAGTTGGGACCATGCAATTGGAAATTCTTGGGGTGGAAAAACTTTTAGCTGAACGGCAAGGTGAAATTGAAGAGGCTTTGAAAGCTTTTCATGACAGTGGACAATGTGATTTTTCATTTTTAAATCTGAAGGATCTTTCTACGGGAGTCTCCATACTCATGTGTGCCGATGACGGAACAAGAACATTTTTGAATGACGCACCTGGAATAACTTGGTCAGGCCGGATAGGTAAATCGACGACGTTAACGATGCGTAAACAGATCACTGCTTGGATTGACGAAAAACTAGCAAAATAAGTTAATACTTGACAAAACACCCGAATTGAACTAGGGTGTTTTGTTGTTGAGAGCACGGTTTTGTGACTAAATCTTGGTCCTAGCACGGTGTTCTTAACTAACCACGCGCCAAAAGAGAACTGGAGACGTCATGCCCCGAATTTCTCTCCTTTCCCTTCTCGTTCTGTGCGGCTGCAGCTGTGGCACCGAGCCCACCGGCTCCGCGACCGACCACCTGGCCGAGGTGCTGTCCGACAAGGACTGCTACGAGCAGATCCCCTGCTACGTCTCGGTCGATCCGGGCCCAAACGACAGCCTGAAGCTCAGCTTCTGGCAGTGCCCCGAGAGCAGCCCTCAGCTGGTGCCGCTCGGCCACGAGTACGAACCGCAGCCCTGGAGCGAGAGCGGATCCAACTCCGACTACGGCACGAGCTACACCCTCTACGGCGACGGCACCGGCGAGTTCTCCGGGTTCTACCCGGGGTCGATGCCGCCGATCCAGCAAGCCGACCCGGCGATGGTCGAGCTGATCGAGCATCTCCGGGTCTGCGGCCGCATGCCGCCGAGCCTCCTCCCTCAGGCCGTCAGCTGGGAGCTGCGCTACGGACCCAGCTGGCCCGAGCGCTTCGAGGTCGACTGCTCCCCCGCCAACTGCACGATCTGGCAGCTGGCCGACGAGATCAAGGTCAAGACGCCCTGATCCGATCTCACGTCCCTTCCGGGACCGCATCCCTCGTGGTGCGGTCCTTCTGTTTATTATCATCAGCGAGTGAGAGTGACACAGATATTTTGAGTAGCCGGCGCAGACGTTTTGGCTTGGCCTCCGCCATGGGCGGAGCAAAACGTTGAGCCCGCAGGATGCGGCTGCCGCAGGAGCAGCCGACATCCGATACTAAAAATATCTGTGTCACTCTCTCACGAGCGCCCCCTCTTCGATCTCTTGGCGAGACTATTGTGTAAAATTATCAAACGTTTGTCCCGGCCAGCACTTAGCGCCAATTTTAAACTGGCAATATAGAATACTGGTCCGACCGAATTACCAAATGACTTGATAATTTTCACAATAGCCGAGCTCCCTTGACATTTTTCCTCAATTTCGCTAATATTCCCCATATTCAACAACCAGTGAATGAAGGCGTGCTCGTCTTCCTCTGACTACAGGTGAAGTAAAAATAATTTTATGTCCGACGAAGAGACAAAAAAAGAGACTGCAGAGGAGACAAATGAAGCTCCGGTAGTCGAAGAAGCGGCTGAAGAAGTTGTAGTACCTTCAGAAGAAGTTACTGCTGCCGCTGAAGAAGCAGCTACTCCAGAAGCCGATGAAGCAATTCCGGAAACAGTTGCCGGCGAAGCGGAGACTGTCGAGTTGCCAAATCGTGATATCAGAACCGGAATGTGGGTACGTGTTCACGAAAAGATTAAAGACGTGAACGCCAAAGGAGAAGAAAAAGAACGTGTTCAGGTTTTTGAAGGATTAGTTATCGGTGTTAAAGGATCACAAATCTCTCGCACCATGACAGTTCGTAAAAACTCAAAAGGCTGGATGGTGGAAAAAATCTTCCCACTGGCCTCACCAAATATTGAAAAAATTGAGGTAATTAAACGCTACCAAACAAATCGAGCAAAGCTCAACTTCCTGCGCGGTCGTTTCCGACGCAAGATGAAGGAAGTCAAAGAGAATTAATAAAAAAGATCCGGGAAATCATCCCGGCTCTTTTTTATTTCATCGCTTCTTTTAAATACTCCCCAGTAAAACTTTTTGATTTGCAGATTTCTTTTGGCGTTCCTTCGGCCACAATCTTACCGCCCTTTTGTCCACCTTCAGGACCCATGTCAACAATCCAATCAGCTGAACGCATCATGTCTGTATTGTGTTCAATAACCAGGACAGTATTTCCTTTATCGACTAAGGCATGCAAAACATCTAAAAGCCGGCCAATGTCATCAAAATGGAGTCCAGTAGTTGGCTCGTCCAGAATATAGAGTGTTTTACCGGTTGCTCTGCGAGACAACTCAGTCGCCAGTTTAACACGCTGTGCTTCACCACCTGAGAGCGTTGTTGCAGACTGGCCAAGTTTGAGGTAACCAAGTCCAACTTCGTGCAAAACATTTAGTTTTTCATAAATGGCGCTCTTGTCAGCAAAGAAACGACGAGCTTCATCGATGGTCATGTCGAGAACATCGGCAATATTTTTATTGCGATAGTGAATTTCCAAGACATCCATATTGTAACGTGTGCCACCGCACTCCGGACAGTCGGCGTACACATCTGGCATGAACTGCATTTCGATTCTTATCTGACCATCACCCGCACAATTTTCGCAGCGTCCACCACCTTTAACATTAAAACTAAACTTTCCTGCATCATAACCACGAAGCTTCGCTTCAGAAACCTCTGTGAACAAATCGCGGATAGCAGTGAAAACGCCGGTATAGGTCGCTGGATTTGATCGTGGCGTGCGTCCAATCGGTGATTGATCAACTGTCACAACTTTATCGATATTGCTCAGCCCTTTAATGGCTTTGTGTTCTCCCGGAAAAGCCTTGGCTCGATAAAAATGTTTAGCCAGAGCTTTGCCTAAGATGTCTAAAATCAAAGTTGACTTACCAGAACCTGAAACACCGGTAACGCAAACAAATTTTCCAAGTGGAATATCTACGTTAACGTTTTGTAAGTTATGTTCCTTAGCACCTAAAATTGAAATCTTTTTATTATTCCCTTTTCTAATTTTAGCCGGGATACTAATTTTCTTTTTACCGGATAGATACTGACCGGTGATTGAATCTACGTCCTTCAAAAGTTGAGCTGGAGTTCCTTCAGCAACAATTTGTCCGCCATAAGCACCAGCGCCCGGCCCAATATCAAAAACATAATCTGCCGCGCGAATCATATCCGCGTCATGTTCAACAACAATGACCGAATTATTCAAATCGCGTAAATGTTTGATTGTCTCGATCAGATGTTCGTTGTCTCTTGGATGCAGTCCAATTGATGGTTCATCGAGGACATAAATCACACCGGAGAGTGCTGACCCTAACTGTGTCGCCAACCGAACTCGCTGCGACTCGCCACCGGACAAAGTCATAGCACTTCGATCGAGTGTTAGATAACCAAGTCCAACATGAATCAGGTGGTCAACTCGCTCAGCAACTTCTTTCGCGATCCGCTCCACTACCATACGTTCAGCCTCAGAAAGTCCAAGGGCTTTTTTCTCACCATTGGTAACCTGCAAAAGATCATTAAAAAACTTTGGTACGTCTTCGATTGGTCGTGAAACTACGTCAGCAATCGACTGACCGGCGATAGTGAACAATAAGACTTCTGGTCGTAAACGTCGGCCTTCGCAAGCCGGGCAAACCATGGTACGCATGTAGGTTTCCAATTCCTTACGAACATATTCGCTACTGGTGTCACGATACTTCTGATCGAGCATGCCCAAAATTCCCGGAAACTTAACCTCTTCTCCGTTTAGATTATAAAGATCATCACCGGTACCAAAGAGCAAAAGATCGAGTTTTGAAGTAGGTAGTTTTTCTATTGGAGTGTTAAGACTAATTTTATGTTTTTTCCCGACTCGCTCCAGAAGTGCCATGTAACCTGATTGATTTCCAGCAATTCGACTCCAAGGTTTAACCGCACCTTCGGCAATGGTTAAACGTTTGTTTGGAATTACGAGCGCCGGCTCCAAAACAAGTTTAATGCCAAGACCAGTACATTCCGGACAAGCGCCGTGAGGTGAATTGAAGCTGAAAAGTCGAGGTTCTGGCCGAGGAACGTTTAAGCCGCCCGGCAAATTAAAGCCTTTAACAAGTTCAATTTCATCACCGGTGTCATCGCGATACATCATTAAACGATCGTTGCCCAAATCCAGAGCTTTTTCCAAAATTACCCGAAGGCGCTCGATCGGCAAATCTTCACCGGCATTAAACCGCTCAGCTAAAATTTCAATGGTGTGCTCCTTTGACTTCTGCTTACGCATAGCGATTGCTTCATCAATGTCCATCATGACTCCGTCGTAGCGAACCTCATCAAAATCAGCACTCTTGGCAGCAATCAAAACATGGTTATGCTCTCCCTTCTGATGCTCAACCATGGGAATAAAAAGCATGACTTCACCTTCTTTAATTGCTTCAAGGATGATCTCGGATAAATCATCAACCGTGCGCTCTAAAATTGGTTGACCGGATTCTGGATCGTGTGGTCTGGCAACGCGCGCAAACAAAATACGAAGATAATCATAGATCTCCGTAACTGTTCCCACGGTTGACCGTGGATTATGTGATGATGATTTTTGGTCAATGGCCACTGTTGGTGACAAACCGTCGATTGAATCAACATCAGGCTTGTCTTGAAGTTCCAAAAATTGTCGCGCGTAACTAGAAAGTGACTCCATGTAACGTCGTTGACCTTCGGCGTAAATCGTATCGAAAGCCAGTGATGATTTCCCTGAACCAGAGAGACCAGTTAGAACAACCAATTGGTTCTTTGGAATGTCGACGTCAATGTTTTTTAAATTGTGAACCCGCGCACCGCGGATGCTGAGTTTTTCTTGTTTCACACGATCGTCTGGTAAGAAATTTAATTGACTGAGACGATAGCATGAAATTGTTAAACTGTCTACTGTTAAATATCCGTTATCATTTCTACTTATCTACCAACTTGGATTAAACTCGGCCGGGTCACCATTAGCATCTGTGATCTGATACGAACCCAAGATATCAAACGAAGACCGACTAAAACTATTTGGTTCAAGCGCAGCTTGTTCAATTTGATCGTAAAAGCCGCGATCAACGCAATCAACCCAACCTTCCGAATACGTTCCCCAAACTATACAACTGCTCTGACCTGGAGGCGCTAGATTGCACGGGTCTTCATTACAAATTTTGGTCAGTAATTGTGTAGTTGGAATAGCTGTGTTTGAAGTTGCGCTCAAAAAAGAATCTAGTTCAACAATATTTTCGCCATAAATAACACCGGAGCGACGAACGCCAACCAAATCGTAGGCGCGACAACTCTCCGAACCGGCATCACGAGCAACTTGCCGCAAAGCCCGACAATTCAATGAATCAGCAGCCGGACTAGTGAAGGTTGGATAGACAATTTCGACACACTCGTTAGCCAAAGTTACATCGTACTCGCAGTAAAAATGTTTTTCTAAATTCATTTCTTCGTCGGTTGCCTGGTGAACCAATCGACTACAATCGCTTTGCGTAACGTTTTCAATTACTTCACTGGCATTCAAACAACGCAAACAAGAAAACTTATTAACTGTGTTTGGTGTGCTGACACAAGTCGCCAATTCTTCGCAACCCTGGTATAAACATTCATCACCCACTTTGACAGTGCTCACAATATTCTGACCGAGTGCATCCATGGAATCAATCCTACCTTTGTAACCACATTCTTCTTTACTGCCAAGAGGCGTTACTTCGACGCCTTGAGCCACTAGTGCCTCGCAAGACGATTCAAAGTCTAAGAAAGTAATTTCTCGGACGCGGGGTAATCGTAGTTCGTTCCAGTTAACCAATGCTGGATCAATTAAATAAGCAATTGAGTAGGCAGCTAATAAAATTACAAGACCAATGATGGCGTTGGTTATCCGAGTTTTTGCTTTACCGATCGCCTCTTGTCGGCCATGAGCTAACATCCATTCCAATCCACCGACCATCATCATAATGACAGCCAAGAGAGCTGCCGCCGGTAAAAGATAGGCGTAGATAAGAGCAATGTACTGATTGAACGACGAAACTTCGGAGACACTATTAATTGCCACGCCGATTTTTATTGGTGAAACTTTGTTATAACAGTACCCCATGTTAGAGGGACAGATCGGTTCTTGCCCGCCCCAATCCGAACCTGCCGGCAAATCTTGAAAATCTGAAATTGAATCCGCAGAAAGACAATCAGCTTCAGTCCAGCATAGTTTATTGTTCTGTGGAAATTGGTCAGGATTTTGGTAGCAGCCCAAATAATAATTATCTTTGGCCTGACAAACATCACGACAGGCATTGGCATCGGCTTTTTCCCCCTGATCTGAAGCACCGGTGGCAGACTTACAAAAACAGGTGCAAGTATCTTGCGCGGTGTTATCCAAATTGCGATCAACTTGATTCTGTGCGGCCACCAAATCAACTTTAAAAGTAAAAATAATCGCCGCTAAACAAAGTGCAAAAAATATTCGCTTCATATATTGCCCATTTTATCACGATTCGTGATATTATTGACTAAGTAGTAAGAATTTGATAGGGTTTTACCCACTATGGCACTCACAATTATTCAATTAGTTATTGGGGTTTTACTCATGATCGCAATCCTCATCCAAGCTCGAGGTAGTGGATTGGGAGCGGTTTTTGGCGGCAGCGGAAATGTTTACCGAACAAAGCGCGGCATTGAAAAGAAACTTCAAAACGCCACAATTTTTTTGGCCATCTTGTTCTTTGGTATCTCCTTGGCCAATGCACTATTCTAAGCCTAGGGCTGAGAATAGTCCCAACAAATTAAATGTCTTCTGGGATATTTAACAACATGAAAAAAACAATCAAACGCGGCCTAGCTGCCTTGCGTCAAATTTTTGTTAGAAAAAATAAGCCACGCGACGCATCGACAAAAAATCTGGCAATCAATCAAGTTCTTAAAGCTCGCCATGCCGGTGCTGTGCCCCGTGCTTCTCAATTAAAGTATTTACCACGACTGTTGAACCAACAAGAAAAGAAAATTGCTCTTGGTGCTTTGATTATTGTAATCATCGCCGGAACTTTTCTCTTTGGTCGATATTTAATTGAACAACGCGCTCTGACACCAGCCGTTGGTGGAACTTATACAGAGGGTTTGATCGGCGCACCACAACTTATTAATCCCCTTTACGCCGCAACCAGCGACGTTGATTCAGATTTAACCCGACTCCTCTACAGCGGTCTGATGCGCTACGATGCAGTTGACGGTCTGACAACTGATTTGGCAGAAAGTTATGATGTCTCTGAGGACGGTTTAACCTATACCTTTAAGATTCGCGATGATGCAAAGTGGCACGACGGTCGTCAGGTGACTGCCGATGATGTTATCTTTACGATCAATGCTCTTCAAAATCCAGAGTATCGAAGTCCTTTGGAAATTAGTTTCTCTGGAATCAGCGTTGAACAAGTTGATCAAAAGACTGTGAAGTTCGTACTTGATGAATCTTTTGCACCATTCTTATCTCTGCTGACCGTAGGAATTTTGCCATCACACATTTGGCAAGAAATCTCACCACTAAATGCACCAGTCACTGAATACAACAAGAAACCGATCGGTTCCGGCCCTTACGAATTTCAAAAATATACTAAAGATTCAAAAGGTATCCGCAGCTACACCTTAGTGCGTAATCCTAATTATTATCTTGGCGCTCCTTATATTGAGGAACTGGTTTTTAAATTTTATCCTGAAACAACATCAGCTTTAGAAGCTTTGCGTAACCATAATATTGAAGGATTAAGCTACATTCCGCTCGATGCTGTCAGTGATTTTGAAAATGATAGTTCTTTGGAACTCATCTATCCAACGCTCGGCCAGTACGTAGCCGCTTTCTTTAACGAAGAACATCAGACAATCTTGAAGACTGATAATATCCGAGAGGCCCTCACCTTGGGAGCGGACAAACAAAAAATCGTTGACAGTGTCTTGGATGGACATGGTTCTCCAATCAAGTCGTTCATTTTGCCAGGTATGATTGGAGAATATCCTGATCTCAATGTTCAGGTTTATGATCCACCTGCTGCCAGACAGAAGCTTGAAGATGCCGGCTGGACATTGGAAGAAGGTGCAAAAATTAGAACTAAAGATGGCGAGGAGTTAACTTTGGAGTTGGTTACTTTACAAACCACAGAGTTGGCAGCCGTCGCCACAGAGTTGGCCGAACAATGGGAAGAAATTGGTGTCAGAATTAATGTTCGCATGGTTGATCAATCAGAATTTCAAAGTGATACTTTAAAGAACAGAAACTACGATATCTTACTCTCTGGTGAACTCTATGGTATCGACCCAGATCCATATGCTTTTTGGCATTCCAGCCAAACCAAGTATCCTGGTTTGAATTTGTCAGGGTTTAGTAGTCGTAAAGCCGATCAATTGATTGAAACGGCTCGAGAATCCAGTGACCCCGAAGAACGCAGTGAAGCCTTGCGCGAGTTACAAGAGTTGGTTGCTGCCGAAATTACAGCCGTTTTCCTCTATCAACCTTCATATTCTTATGCCGTGTCTTCCAAAATCAACGGTATAGAAATTTCTCACGTGGTCAATCCAGCAGATCGATTCAGCCGAATCCAAGATTGGTACATCAAAACCCGCAGAAGCCTTGACAATTAAGAGGGTTCGTGCTAAGGTACTGACTTCTTTTGGTTAAGACAAACCAAAGCGTGATACAATATAAAAAGAAAGAGACAGCCAAATATTTTTTAGCTGCTAAAAGATATTTGATTGTTTCTATCAAATTAAAATATTTATTTTTGGTTGAGAACGTGTTCTTAACCGTAACAACTTATGATGGTTGAAAAGAAGAATAACCCCGCCCGAGGCGGGCGTCGTCGAGCTGGCTCTCTTGCAAAACAAAGCAACAAGCCTCTCCAACGTCGAAAACCTGATCACAAGTCGCGCCGCCCATTTGGCAAGCGCGTTCAAACTTTCACCGGTCCCACAGGCGACAAGGTGCGAGTTATTGTTCTTGGTGGTCTGGAAGAAGTCGGTCGAAACTGTACTTTAATTGAGTACAAAAATGACATTATTTTGATCGATATGGGACTTCAGTTCCCAGAGGAAGATATGCATGGAGTCGATTACATCATTCCAAACATGAGCTACCTCAAAGGTAAAGAAAAGAATGTTCGGGGAGTTGTCATTACCCACGGTCACTATGACCATATTGGTGCTATTCCTCACGTTATCCCAAAGATCGGCAACCCAACGGTCTATGCCCTACCTTTGGCTGCAGGAATTATCAAAAAGCGCCAAACTGATTTCCAAAGTTCAAAAGTCAACGTGAAAACCGTTGATGTGGAAACGGAGTTGCAGCTCGGTGTCTTTAAGATTGGTTTTATTCATATCAATCACAACATTCCTGACTCAGCAGCTGTTGTTGTGGAAACCCCTGCCGGTATTATTTGTCACTCCGGTGACTGGAAATTTGATTTCCATCCAGTTGGCACACGACAATCAGACCTACATAAAATCGCCAGCATCGGTCAGAAAGGAGTCTTGCTCTTAATGGGTGACTCAACTAATGCCGGTCAACCAGGTCACCAGCTTTCAGAGAAAGTGATTGGTGAAGAAATGCGCTCAATCATTGAAGACGCACCTGGCCGAGTTATTATAGGAACTTTCGCTTCCCTTTTATCTCGCGTAAAGCAAGTCATAGAAATCTCCGAGAATCTGGGTCGTAAAGTTGCTCTCGATGGATACTCAATGAAAACCAACGTTGAGATTGCCCGCGGACTTGGCTATATTCACGTCAGTTCAAAAACTCTGATTCCGATTGATCAAGTCAGCAAATACCGTGATGATAAAATTACCATTCTCTGTACTGGAGCACAGGGAGAAAAGAATGCAGCACTTTCTCGTATTGCGCACGATGAACACCGCAGCATCCGGATCGAAAAGGGTGACACTGTAGTTTTCTCCAGTTCAATTGTGCCAGGTAACGAAATGTCAGTGCAGCGTCTTAAAGACACGCTGTATCGCAAAGGCGCTAAAGTGATCAATAAAGAAATCATGGATGTGCACGCTGGTGGACACGGAAAATCCGAGGATATCAAGCTCATGCTTTCACTCTTGCGACCAAAGTACTACATGCCAATCGAAGGCAACCATTTCTTACTTTGTGACAACGGTGCTGTAGCCAAAACTCTGGGCTGGAAAGATGAAAATATTTTCATTGCCGACAATGGTCAAGTCTTAGAGCTTTGGAAAGATAAAAGTGGCGAAGGTATGGCCAGTCTTACCAAACATAAAGTCATCACTGATTACATCTTTGTCGACGGTTTGGGAGTTGGCGACGTTTCGCAAGTGGTTTTGCGCGATCGTAAGGCCTTAGCCGAAGATGGTATTGTAGTCGCAATCATTCAGGTTGAAAAACGAACC
>CAZYCR010000013.1:0-6848 GCA_964645815.1 uncultured Gammaproteobacteria bacterium | reverse complement strand
TCTAGTCAGCCGAGGCTTTGTGCACATGAAAGAAAACAAAGACCTGATCCGTGAAACGAGAAAATTAATTCATGGTTTAGTCGACAGTAAAGATTCAAAATCTTTGGCTGATCTGGATTACATCAAAAATACGGTTCGAGATGAAGTTGGAAAATTCCTCTTCAAGAAAACAGAGCGCCGACCGATGATCTTGCCAGTTGTTTTGGAAGTTTAAAGAAAACAAAAAACAGGGGTTTCAAAAGCCCTTGTTTTTGTTATACTAGATCCATTATGCGAATACTTACAGGCATTCAACCGACCAATATTTTACATATTGGTAACCTCTTTGGAGCATTGCTCCCAGCAGCTCAACTGCAACAAAATAATCATCTTTTAATGATGATCGCCGACTACCACGCCATCACTGTGCCGCAAAAGCCGGAAGCTTTGAGAGACAATATCTATTTTGTTACAGCTGCTTACTTGGCAGCCGGAATCGATCCAAAAAAGACTATTCTTTTTCAACAATCTCGAATTAGTGCACATACGGAACTTTGTTGGATTTTAGAAACTCAGGCGCGTATGGGCGAAGCGGCCCGGATGACTCAATTCAAAGATAAGGCCGGCGGTAAAGAAGAAGCTGTATCAGTTGGGCTATTTACTTATCCAATTTTACAAGCAGCTGATATTTTACTTTATGAAACTGAACAGGTACCAGTTGGTGAAGATCAAAAACAACACATTGAGTTTACCAGAGACCTAGCTGAACGTTTTAACAGAGATTTTGGCGAAACATTCATTTTGCCAGAGCCTCTGATTCGCAAGCATGGGGCTAGGATAAAAGCTCTCAATGATCCGGAAAAGAAAATGAGTAAAAGCGCGGCGAGTGCAAAAAATTATGTCTCTCTTTTAGATGAGCCTGATGTTATTGTTAAAAAAATTAAAGGTGCAGTGACTGATTCACAGCCAACAATTACACTCGATCCAAACCGGCTAGGCGTCCACAATCTTTTGACCATCTATCATCTGATTACCGAGGAGCCAATGGATGAAATTGCCGCTCGTTATCAAAATAAAGGCTCGAAAGAGTTAAAAGAAGATTTGGCTGAAGCGTTGGTTCTCTATCTCACACCACTACAATCAGAAATTAAAGGTTGGTTGGAAAATCGTAATGAATTGGAAAAAATTATCAAAATTGGCTCAGAAGCGGCTAAAGAATTGGCCAATCAAACCCTGACAGAAATTAAGAAAAAGATTGGACTTCTCTAACAAGACAAAAGACACGGCTTTCTTGACAAAAGTCGTGTTTTTTTGTATTGTTCGCGCGTCATCCGGCCCCGGATGATACGCCCAAACATTTTTGGCCTCCCCGGCCGAGGAACAAGACAGAATGCAAGAATTGATTTCTTTCGCCGACCTCGCACCCCTCCTCACCCAAGCCCGTGGCCAGGTGATCATCGCTGTCGAGCGGGCCCAGAGCCTGTCCGACCAGTCCAAGGCTCGCATGTTCGAGAAGGTGCTGGACTTCATCCGCAACTTCACGAACACCCACGAGGCCCTCGAGCTGGCCGTCGACCTGGCCAACCGGGTCCACAACGGCAAGATCACCGAGGCGACCATCGAGTTCTACCTCATGGTCACGTGGAAGCGCCACGACTGCCGCAAGCGCCAGCTGCTGGAGATGTACCGGGACATCCTGGAGCTCACCCTGCAGTGCTCGACCGCCGCCGACCTCGAGAAGATCAAGACGCTGGCCAAGCGCGTCGAGAAGGGTGAGTTCGAGACGCCCACCAGCTACATGGCCGCCAAGAACCTGGCCGCCTGGCAGATCAAGCCGAGCTACCCGCACCTCGGGCAGATGGGCAACCGCCCCAACGCCAAGAAGCCGGTCCAGACGCTCGACCAGGTTGGTTCGGCCTCGATCAAGCGCGCCATGGCCGTCCACTCCAGTGTCCGCGACCCGGGCAGCATCATGCCCTAGGTCACAACCTTCCCTCGCCCCCGAGATAGCTACTCCTCAAGCTGTCCCGGGGGCTTCTCTTTTTCTAGATACCGTTGACAAAAAGCTGTTTTTTTGCTATATTGCTACTGCTTAGGAAACAAGATGATCGCCCTTTAAAGCTTCGGCTTGAGAGGGAGGAAAGTCCGAACACCCGTCTGGCAGTAATGCCAGACGACAAATGACGTCGCTAACGGCGACCGGGAAATAGTTTGGTAAACTGGGACGAGAGCTCGCTTCCGGTTTCTGAATAAACCTAGGGAAAGTGCCACAGAGACTATACTAATCGACTTAGTCGATGAAAGGTGAAAAGTACGATGATGTTCCTCTGGAGCTACATCGTTCACTCCACGGCGACGTGGATGTGTGGAAAACCCGTCATGGTGCAAGAGTAAATTTGGTAACTCGCTTGATCCTGTCAGCAATGATAGGACTAGATAGATGATCATCACCTGTTTACAGGTACAAAATTCGGCTTATTGTTTCCTGAGCCACAAAAGATTCCACTCTGGTGGAATTTTTTGTTTTCCGTTAAATTATAAGCGGGTGACACGGCTAGCGGGGCCCCCGACAGCGCGCAACGTAGTGAGCACTGGTGGGGTGAAAGCTGTGGCAGGACCCGCCATCCATATGTATAATAAATAAGTTATGAAAAGAATCGACCTGTTTCTAACCGCTCTCTTGGTCCCTCTGGACTTTTTCATGCTTGTTTTTGCGGCAACCTCAGCCTATTTCCTCCGGTTCTCCCCTCTTGTTGAGTCAATCAGACCTGTTACTTTCGACCTCCCACTCGGTGAATTTTTGGGTTATGTAACGCCAATTACAGTTGTCTGGCTTATTATCTTTGCCTTGGCCGGGCTCTACAGCGTTCGACCACATCGTCTGGCCGGAGAAATCACCAGAGTCATTTTAGCCTCTTCGACCGGCATTGCCGTCATCCTGGCGATTGCCTTTTTCTCTCGTGAACTTTTTGACTCTCGTTTCATTCTTTTGGCTGTTTGGGTCTTGGCAATTTTTTTCGTGGGTGCGGAAAGAGTCGCTTTGAGATTACTACAAAGAGCTCTTAGAAAATATGACATCGGCATGAGGCACGTGGTCATCATTGGCAAGACTCAGTCCGGCAATCGCTTGCACGGTTACTTTGATCGACATCCAAGACTAGGTTATGCCATCATCGACCAGATTGGCAGTTTTAATGACGAAACAAAAAATAAAATTTTAGAGCTTAAAAAATACCACGACGTTGATGTACTCATGCTAGCTAATCCAGATGCTTTAATTTCCGAAGTTCAGGCTATTAAAACTTTTTCAGATGTTGAGAGTATGACCTTTATTTACTCGGCTGACATGTTTCCGGGAGCAGCTGTTAAACCAATTCTTCATACTTTTGCCGGCCAACCGGTAATTGAAGTTCCCAAAACTCCGCTCGATGGTTGGGGTGCCATTTACAAACGACTTTTTGATATTGTAGGATCTTTGATTCTTATTATACTAACTCTGCCGATTCAAATAATTACCGTGATCGCCTTGGCAGCTGAGAGGCAAAAACATATTTTGTTCAGACACGAACGAGTCGGACAAGGTGGAAAACCATTTAAATATTTTAAATTCCGTTCGATGATCAAAGACGCTCACAAATTTCGTTTTGATCCTGAATTTTTAGAAACTCATGGCAATGACCGAGCCGGCTCACCACTTTTTAAACTGGAAAATGACCCGCGAATCACCAAGGTTGGCAAATTCATTCGACGTTATAGTATCGATGAAATTCCGGAATTCTATTTGGTATTGTTTGGCCGAATGAGCTTGGTTGGTCCAAGGCCACATTTACCCGAAGAAGTGGCCAGTTATGCTGGCTTTCAAAAACGGGTTTTGAATATTAAACCAGGTATTACAGGTATGGCTCAAACCAGCGGCCGAGCTGACCTAACCTTTGATGAAGAAGTAAAACTTGATGTTTATTATATTGAAAACTGGAGTCCTTGGTTGGATGTGGTTATTTTGATTAAAACCCCCCTGGCTGTCCTTTTTGGCGCCGGAGCATATTAGAAAATTGACAACCCTCCTGGCAGACGGTAACCTCACTACACTATGAAAGTAGCGCTTGTTCACGATCATTTAACCCAAGCCGGTGGAGCGGAGAGGGTTCTGGAAGCCATGCAGTCAATTTGGCCAGAAGCTCCGACTTTTACATTATTATTCGACAAAAAAATTATGGGTTCGGTCTTTGGCCATCGCGACATTCGACCTTCTTTTTTACAGACAATCCCAATCTTCAATAAAAAAACACGTTGGCTCCTCCCTCTTATGTCAACAGCCACAGAAAGTCATGATCTTTCCGGCTTTGACATGATCGTCTCCAGCTCAAGTGCTTTTTCCAAAGGAGTTATTGCTCCGGCTGATGCTTTGCATATTTGTTATTGCCATACTCCAACTCGTTACCTTTGGTCTGATACTCACGAATATATTCGTGAGTTAAAGCTCCCGGGATTTTTAAAAAAGCTACTGCCACCTCTTCTTTCGCAAATGCGGCTGTGGGACTATCAAGCAGCCAATCGAGTCGACTACTTTATCGCTAATTCCGAGACTGTTCGTCGTCGTATAAAAAAATATTATCAAAAAGACAGCGACGTTATCTACCCGCCAGTAGACATTGATAGATTTTCAATTTCCGAGGCACCAAAAAATTATTTTTTGATCGGCGGTCGTCTGGTCTCCTACAAACGTTACGATTTAGTGGTCGATGCTTTTAATAAAACAGGTCAACCACTAAAAATCTTTGGTACCGGACCTCAAGAAAAAGAATTGCGTCGGAGAGCCATGAAAAATATCGAATTTTTGGGACCTGTATCAGATGAAGAAAGAGGCCGACTATTTCAAGATGCGATTGCTTTTATTCATCCCCATGAAGAAGACTTCGGCATTACTCCAGTTGAATCAATGGCTGCAGGACGGCCGGTAATTGCCTACCGCAAAGGCGGTGCTCTTGAGTCTGTCATTGATGGAAAAACTGGTATCTTTTTTGATGAGCAAAGTCCGGAAGAATTAGCTGATACCATTCTCCGTTTTGACCCAACGATTTTTAATCCGCAAGAATTACGAAAACACGCAGAACAATTTTCCTTGTCAGTCTTTCACAAAAAATTGAGCGATTATGTGGAAGAGAAATGGCAAGAACATAAAAGAAAAACATTAGGGCTTTTGTGAAATTAGCCATTGACATTCGCCACTTGAGCCAAAAAAATCTCTCCGGCGTTGGCCACTATACCCTGCGCCTTATTAACGAACTTGCGAAACTGTCACCGGAAACTGACTTTATTCTTTTTGCTGCCGGTAGTCAAAAAAATCTCGAAAATTTCCCAAGGTTTACGGCCAAAAACATTTTTCTCATTAAAAAAAATTGGCCAAACAAGTTGATCAACTTATTATTGCTGCTTAAAATTCGAACACTTGAAAGTTGGCTGCCACAAAAACCGGATGCCTGGTTTTTTCCAAACCTAAACATTGTCTACACCAAGTTGTCTTATGCCATTACTGTTCACGATCTGAGCTTTGAAATTTTACCTGATGTCTTTACTCAAAAACAACGAATCTGGCATCGAGTAACCAAGGCAAATAAACTTGTGAATGAGGCGAAAGTGATTTTTGCGGTCTCCGAGAGTACTCGTCATGATCTGATTGAACGCTGGCAAATTGAACAAGAAAAAATCACTGTCACCCACTTGGGTGTTGATGCTGAATTTCGACCAAAAAAGCAACCAGAGGACAATAATTTTCTGCGAGTTTACAAAATCGACTACCAATATTTCTTGACCCTTTCAACGATTGAACCGAGAAAAAACTTGGAATCAGTAGTTGAGGCTTATGAGCTTTGGCGAGCGAAAACAAAACGACCAATTCATCTAGTTATTACCGGGGCTAAGGGCTGGAAAACAAAAAAAATTTTTACTCTCATTAAAAATTCAAAATTTTCAGATGAAATTCATTTGATTGATTATGTACCGGATAAACACCGACCTGCTTTAATGCGTGGAGCTCTAGCTTTTCTTTTCCCGTCTTATTGGGAAGGATTTGGGCTGCCAATTTTGGAAGCTATGGCTTGTGGCACACCGGTTATGGCTAGTTTTACCAGCTCTTTACCTGAAATTGTGGGCCAAGCAGGCATCTTGGTTGACCCTTTTATGGTGTCGGACCTAGTGAACGCTCTAGAGCATCTGGAGGACCCGACAGTTTCTCAAAAATTGACTGAACTTGGCCTTCAAAGAGCCAACCAATTCAGTTGGCCCCAAACTGCCAGTAAAACTTGGCAAGCACTGCAAAGCCTAAAATCAATTTAAATTACAAACGGCCGGATTCCTAGGGAACCCGGCCGTCGACGTTGTGGCCGATCAGTCCTCGAGCTGGCGCTCGATCTTGCCGGTCACCGTGATCAGCACCTTTTCGGCGTCGAAGTCACGCATCTCGGCGGGCCAGATGAGCCACCCTCGGAGCACGTAGCGCGGGGACGCCGAGTCCTGCCGACAAACGACCTCGACCTCCCGAACTCCGGGCCTGCAGCGCTTGACCGACACGATGATCTCCAGATCCCAGCTCTCGACCGGCAGTCCTGTGAGCACCAGAACTGAGAGTCGGGCTCCATGGGCCAGAACCGTGTAATCGTCGAGAACAAGGACGTTGTTCATCGACTCACGGACACTGCCCTCCCAGAAAAAAACCATCGTGCTACCCACCAAATTCTCTGACATTTCTGCCCCCTTTTTCCAGCTCCAAACACTGGCCGATTAGGCTATCAAAAATTTTCCCCCGCGTCAAGATAATGTACTAGAAGGGTACATCGGTAACACTTTGTGATATTTAAAATGGAAGTTTG
>CAZYCR010000012.1:0-21467 GCA_964645815.1 uncultured Gammaproteobacteria bacterium | reverse complement strand
GGCGATGCCGTCAAACGCACACGCCGGCTAACGCCGGCGGTTTATATAGATGAAATTGAAGCTTAGCTTTCCAAAGCTAAGCTTCGAATTCGAAGGATTTTCATTACCAACATTTTCTGCGGGGTTTTGTATTCTTTGTTATAATACCTTCATGCGTTTTCCCGCACGGCAATCATTTCCACTGACGCTTCATCGATTCAGTGTAAGTCATTTGGCTGCTCTACCAACTCTTGCAACCAATCGACTCCTAGGTTACGCCGGTTCGGCAGTAACCACACTTTTCTTTTCCATGTTTTTGTTTGAGTTTTTTAACCGCAACTTACCAATCGTCTTGGTTTGGTTTTTAGTTTCATATTTGATTCGTGTACCTTTACACATCATTGCAGCTAAATTTTTCTCGAAAACCGGTCTCATTACAAGCATGGCTTTCGGTACTCTGGCAGCGGTTTTGTACTATGCCAGCCTTTATGTTTTAGATACATCAATCGATTTTTATCCTCAGTTATTTTTAGGTCTGGCTATTGCCGGTATTGCCTTGTTTAACAGTTTTTACTGGGCTCCTTTTCACGTTGATTTTGCCGAGTTTGCTTCCAAAAATCATCTTGGTTTTCAACTCTCACTTTACTATTCAGCAATTCGTATCATTGGTGTCGTTTCTCCGATCGTCGGTGGTTTTTTGATCACCGAGTACGGCTATAGTGTTATTTTCATTTTTGGAATTCTTACTTTGCTTTTATCCTTTATTCCGATGGTTCATTTACCTGAAACTCATGTCATGTACGAATTTGGTTTTTTTGAATCTTTTGCAAAATTAATGAGCCGAGAATTTCGACCGCTGACTGTAAGTATGATGGCACACGGTGCAGAAAATGTTGTAGGAATTATCATCTGGCCGATTTTTCTTTTTACGGTTTTCAATGGAAACTATTTGGAGATCGGAGCATTTGCCGGACTCTTAGTGGTTGTTAGTTTAATACTCGAGTTTTTTGTTGGTCGTCTGATTGATCAGAAGAGATCAGAGAGGCTTTTGTCGATTGGTGCAAAAATGTATTCACTGGGTTGGTTTTTGAAGGCCTTGGTGACGACAATTTTTGGTGTTTTTGCTGCTTCAACTTTTCATAGTTTGGGAGCAATTTTCATTAGAGCCCCAATGGACGCAATTTATTACGAAAAAGCTGCAGACGCCGGTCACTATATTGACGAATTTACTGTAATCAAGGAAACTGCCATTACTCTCGGGAAAATTTTCATGGTCATTGTCCTTATTGGCGTTACTGCTTGGATTTCTTTACAAAGCGCTTTCGTGGTCGCGGCCATTGTTTCCTTGGGAATGACGATTATTTCACGATTTCACGCGAATAGATTATGAAGATTACTGTGATCGGGACCGGCTATGTTGGTCTTACACAGGGGGTTTGTTTAGCACATTTGGGACATAATGTTGACTGTGTTGATGTTGCACAAGAAAAAGTTGATGCTTTGAATAGACATGAAGCTCCCATTTATGAGGCAGGACTGCAGGAACTTTTGGATGAGGGTCTTCAGAGCCAACGACTAAAGTTTACAACTGATTTTAGAGAAGCGATTGCCAGTGACACGGATATTGTTTTTGTTGGCGTTCAAACGCCGCAAGCGGAAGATGGTTCCTGTGATCTTTCGTTTATTGAAAAAGTGTTAAAAGACATTGGATCGATTTTGGCAACACAAACCATTGTGGTAATTAAGAGCACCGTACCGCCAGGAACTCGAGAACAAATGCACGAGTGGCTTGGCAATCCAGCGATCGAGTTGGCTGCTAACCCTGAATTTTTACGTCAAGGAAAATCGATCGATGATTTTTTGCATCCTGACCGGATTGTTGTTGGAGTTGAAAGCAAACGGGCGGCAAAAATTTTAGAGGAGGTTCACCGGGGAATTGAAGCACCGATTTTTGTTGTCTCAGTCGAAACAGCACAGCTGGTAAAATACGCCGCTAACGCCATGCTCGCCAGCAGACTCTCGTTCATTAATGAAATCGCCAAAATTTCCGACAAAGTTGGAGCTGATATTAAAGCGATCGAAAAATTGGTGGGCCTCGATCATCGCATTGGTGAAAAATATCTTGGTTCATCAATTGGTTTTGGTGGCGGTTGTCTGCCAAAAGATACTCAAGCACTTTGTTTTTTAGGCGACAGCGTTGGTGCTGAACCAGATTTGCTGCATGCCATCCTTTCAGTTAACAAAAATCAACCAAAATGGTTCATGAAAAAGATCGTGGAGATATTAGGTGATCTCTCTGGTCAGAAGTTGGCGGTTTGGGGACTTTCTTTTAACAAAGGTACTGATGATGTCCGTTTCTCTTTAGCTATGGATATTGTTGAGGAGCTGGTCAAGCGCGGTGCTCAGCTTACCGTTTATGATCCGCAAGCGATTAAAAATGCGAGAGTAGTTCTCGGTGATCGGGTAGATTACGCTAACTCAGCGATTGAAGCTCTAGATGGTGCAGATGGGCTTTTTGTTTTGACCGAATGGCCTGAGTTTGCCGCCGCTGACTGGGATGTGGTTAAAGAAAAGATGAAGCGCCCGGTGATTTTTGACGCTAAACATTTTCTACCGCACCAGGATGTCTGGCAGCAGGGCTTTGAAGTGTACGGCATCGGCTTATGGCGTCCAAAAAATTCAGCGGAGCAGTAATCCTCAGATTTTCTTGTCTCGGGTTTTTACTAGGAATTTTTTTGGCTGGTGGCCAATCTTTTTTTGATGAGCGTCTTTGGATATTGATTCCGCTTTTATCAATTTCATTTTTGATCTTCTGGCGCTTTGAGCGGCGGTTTTTAGTTTATTTGTTGCTCGGGTTTTTTGCTTTGATTGGTTTCTGGCGCTATCAAGCATTCACGCCAGCAGCTGATTCGGTGGCAAATTTTACAGACTCAAGTTTTGTTACTTCCGGAGTCATCGTGGACATAGAACGATCAGAAAAAAGCCAATCTTTAACATTAACTGATTTAAAACTCGATGATCTGGCCGCGACTGATAAGCTGCTTGTCTTTGCTCCGTTGTTTCCGCGTTTTGAATATGGTGAGCGCGTTACCCTAAAATGTGAACTTGAGCGCCCGCAACCGCTCGATGGTTTTCACTACGAAAGATTTTTAGCTGTTAAAGGAATTTATGCCACTTGTTACAGCAGGAGTGCACCGATTGTTATTGAAAATAATAGTGCAAATCCGATTTTAACTTTTCTTTGGCAAACCCGTGAGAAAATTATTGCTTACAACGACAAAATTTTTGGCGAACCGGAAGCATCACTCATGATTGGTTTACTTTTGGGTGAAGAGCGTTTTTCCGACCCCTGGCAAGAAGTTTTTCTAAGAACAGGTACCACTCATATTGTCGCAGCTAGTGGGTATAATGTTGCTGTAGTAACAAAAATTATTTTCGCTTTACTGATTTTTTTGGGTTTACGACGTCCGCGGGCTTTTGCTTTTATTTTGGCGGCGATCATTGCTTATGTGATTTTGGCTGGTGCTGAAGCAGCAGTTGTCAGAGCCGGGGTGATGGGTGTCTTGGTATTGCTCTCAACTCAGCTTGGTCGGAAGTCAACCATGACTAATGTTATATTACTCACCGCCGGTTCAATGCTTTTGTTCAATCCGCTGCTAATGCGAGACAGCGTTGGTTTCCAACTCTCGATGCTCTCGACCATCGGTCTTATTTATTTTTCACCAAAGCTTGAGAAAAAATTACAATTTATTCCAGAGACAGTGGCTATTCGTGAGTCAGTAACAGCAACACTCGCCGCAACAATCTTTACCTTGCCGATCATTATTTTCAGCTTCGGAAGAATTTCCTTAGTGAGCCTTTTGGCTAATGTTTTAATTTTGCCAATAATTCCGTATGCCATGTTTTTTGGCAGTCTGGCTATTCTCGTTGGTCTAGTTAGTTTACCGTTGGCAACAATTTTTTCTGCTCCAGCCTGGGCACTTTTGCATCTCATGCTTTTCTTTGTTTCCAGTTTAGCCGATCTTCCTTTTGCAAGTCTTAACTTTTTATGAAACAACGTTGGCGCCAAAAAATTATCACTTTTGTTTTCTTGATACTTTTGGTTTTGCTCACAACTCTTTGGCAACAGTTGTATTTGGGAAAAGCTGGAGAAGATGACAGCCTTTTAGTTTGGATTTTTGATGTAGGCCAAGGCGACTCGATTTATATTGAAGGGCCAGAGCGGCAAGTTTTAATCGACGGTGGCCCATCGTCGGAGATTTTGGAGAAATTGGCCAGTGTCATGCCGTTTTGGGATCGTTCAATCGATCTTGTTGTCTCCACTCATCCGCATGCTGATCATGTCACGGGACTAAATTATGTACTTGAACGCTACCAAGTGGATGAAGTTTGGTCATCGGGGCAAAAGTACGGAACAGAAGCCTATGATTATTTTGAAAAATTATCGGCAGCTGAGACTGATGATATTTCGGCTGGTGAGGTTTATGATTTGGGCGATGGGGCTAGCTTGCAAGTACTCTGGCCAAAATCAAAATTAACCGAGATGACACTCGATGATCCCAATGATGGGTCGGTTACTTTACTTCTAACTTATGGAGAGACAACTATTTTATTGCCGGCTGATTTAGGACTGGAGCAAGAAGAGCAGATTCTAGATTCGCTGCCACACATTGATGTTTTAAAAGTTGGCCATCAAGGAAGTGAGACTTCGAGTGGTTTAGATTTTTTGGAAAAAATTACGCCCGACGTAGCAGTGATTCCGGTTGGCGAAAATGATTATGGTCATCCAAGCCCGATCATTGTTGAACGACTAAACAGTTTCGGTGCCCAAATATTAAGGACTGATTTAGACGGCGACGTACGTATTAGTTCTGATGGTAGCGAGCCGGAATTGAAAGTTTTTGATTTATAACTGAAGACCCGCCACCCAGAGGCAGCGGGCCGGTTCGTGACAGCGGTCACGGGTAGGGTTGCGTGGGACGATCGGGCTCCTTGGTGTGGAGCCAGTGGAAGAGCGAGGAGACCAGGAGGCTGGTGGGGAAGTAGACCACGAAGACCTGGTCTTCGTGGTCCTGCTTCGAAGTCTTCTCGCGGACACGCAGGCGCAACTCCTGCTTGCCGACCAGGTTACGGCTGCGCAGGATCTCGCAGGCGGCCTCGAGATCGCTCTGCAGGGGAAGGTCGATCGGCGCGGAGCCCGGCTGGTAGAAGCGTTCGAGCAGGCGCTGGAGCGTGGCCGAGACCAGACCACACCATGACTCCTGCACTTCTGCCTCCAGGAGCAGTGCCAGGACGACGAAGTTCTCGGCGGGCGAGAAGTCCTCGTGGAAGTGTGGCCGACGCTTGTGCTTCTGGATCGACGGATCACAGGAGACAAAGCGCCGCCAGTCGAAGGAGTGGTGATGGGTGTCGACAATGGACCAAGTGAGAGGCAGGTAACGGGGCAAGGGGACCTCCAAAAAATGTTCGTCAAGATTATCTATTTATTTAATTGTCGTCAAATCTTTACAGAAAATTGAATTTTTGCTAGCATGGCAGCAAATAAAATATTTTATGGCAAATATTGAACGATCTCTTGTACTCATAAAACCAGATGCCGTTCAGAGAGAACTGGTTGGCGAAGTTCTATCTCGTTTTGAGAAAAAAGGCTTGAAAGTTGTTGCTCTTAAGTTTGCCAACTTGGACGAAGCTACTTTGGAAGAGCACTACGGTCACTTAAAAGAGAAACCATTTTTTGGCGACTTGAAAAAGTTTATGATGCAGACTCCGGTTGTAGCTATGGTTTTGGAAGGGCTAGGTGTCGTTGAAGAAGTTAGAAAAATAGTTGGTGCTACAAACCCTCGTGAAGCTGATGCTGGAACAATCCGTGCTGATCTTTCCATGAATGTCCCGTCAAATATGGTGCATGCTTCTGATTCTTTGGAAGCTGCTGGGACTGAAATTAAGCGTTTCTTTAATGATGACGAGCTATTTAGTTACGAAAAGTTAACTGATCGTTTTCATTTTGGAGAGGGAATCTAAATTGTGTAAAAACTGTTGAAGAAACGGGGACAAATTCCCGTTTTTTCTATTTGCAGCAAAGCCAGCGATGCGGTACGATGAAAGAGCTCCAACAGGCACAACTAATTGGCCGTTCATAAACTGAAAGGATCCACGGACGAACCGAATATCTACGAGATTACGTAGACCAGTATCTGACCTCCCAAAGGCCAGAGTGAGGGGGTCCAGCGGTCGCTCTTCTGTACAAGGAACCGGACAACCGGGCCAAGGCTTGCTTCTCCGACAGATGTACAGTTTTACCCACATGTGGTAGAGGACCAGTCAGTTTTGCCTGGAGCACCAAAAATCACGATGCACTCTTGCATCGTGCTTTTTGGTGTGGTAAAGTTCTTCGTCGTTCTTTGATAAATAATCGAGTTGGAGGAATTTTGGCCAAGATCAAGTTGTATTATCCGGATCGTGCGTTGCAATATCGCAAGATCGAGACGATCACCCGTCTCATCACCAACAGAAAAAAAGGCGGGTTGTTCAACGAATTGACAGACCAGGGTGTTTCCGCCCCTGAAGCTTTCAAGGCAGCGTTCCTCAAGATGTTTCCGGAGGCCAAGCGGCAGGTTCCGTGGTATCTGGAAATTCACGATCGCTATCGGCACTTGCGGATCACTGAAGATGCCCTGGTGGTGCTCGACATCGCCCAGACCAACCTGAACTTCACCATTGACACGATCATCGGGACCGTCAACAGCATTTTCCCGGAACACCGTGAAGCGCTCGACATCCACGACGACGTCAAGTCCTACCTCACGCCGTTCGAGCTCATGCGTGATGCTGCGACCTATCAGACCAGCATTTCGCCACACCATCAGCTCGATCGTCTGCTCGTTCGCGATGCGCGAATGGTCTGTGCCAGTCTCTTCCAGTTCATGCTGGTCGAGCTCTTCGAACCGCGTTCGGTGGTCAAGGTCTCCTTGCAGCAGATTCAGAACATCATGCGCGAGCGCTTTTTCGATGGACACACCCTCGAGAAGCTCTACCTCGTCTTCGTGCGTGATGCCGGCAATCACCATCGCATCATGGGAACGTGCACGAATGCCGGCTGCCAGTTCAGCCCCCAGGTCTTCCTTTTCCGTGATCAGGACGAGGCGACCAAGAAACTTCGTGCCCTGCGGCGCCAGAAGCTCGATGCGACCATGTTGCTCTTGCCCTGGCGCTTGCGTCTGGTGAAGATTGGCAATCAGGTCTACTTGGTCTACCACACTCGGCGCGACAAGGAGCCAGGATCCACGGTCAGGAAGCTCGCCAATGGGCGGACGCTCTCTGATCGGCGCGGCTACCGACTCGTGGTCGTCGCTAAGATCATCGACGGTCAGCTTCTGCTGGCTGATCGCGAAGATGTCGATCGATTGCAGCAGTACCTCATCAAAACGGTTTGGGCTCCGGAGAAGACACCATTCCGGCTCGATCGTCTCGAGTCACATGACCCCAATCGTTTCAATGGGAATCACTTCCACCACCGACAGCTGAAGGGCCGCTTCATCTACGAAGTTGGAAGCCGCATGGTGGCTGGAGCAGTCGAGATGTCGGTGCAGACCTTGCCTGACTACCTCAACGGCTCGCGACCGGGCACACCAGAGTTCCATGGTGCGCGGCGCCGGCAGCAGATTCTCGGCGGCATCATGCGTCAGCGCTACCCTGAGCTGGACCTCAGTCTCATCGAGTAGCCAATCGACCCTCAGTCTTTTCGGAGATTGGGGGTTTCGTGTTTCTATCTACCATCTAAAAGGCAATTGTGATACGCTCTTAGAAAGATTTTGATCATAATTTATGAAAAAACTTAAAATCACTGGAGGAAAAGCACTTAAAGGTAGCGTTAAAATTGCTGGTGCTAAAAACGCGGCTTCAAAGATGATCATTGCTTCACTACTTACAGCTGAAGAGGTGAAAATTCATAATTTGCCACTTCAAGAAGAAACAGATATTGCTAAAGAGTTGATTGAAATGGTTGGAGCAAAAACCAAAATTGATGATCATACTTTGACAACTAAGACAGCAAAGATCCAAACAACATCAATTATGGCTCTGAGTCGCAAGAATCGGTTGACGATTCTTTTGGCTGCGCCACTTCTCCATCGACAAGGTGAAGTTCATTTGCCATTTCCTGGCGGAGATAAAATTGGTGCTCGACCGTTGGATTTTCACATTGATGCTTTGAAAAAAATGGGCGTTAAAGTAGACGAACTCGACGACGGCTATCACATGACTGTTGAAGGCAGACTGCAAGGGGCTTTGATTGATCTGCCATATCCTTCCGTTGGTGCTACCGAGACGGCAATTTACGCTGGTGTGTTGGCAGAAGGTCGAACAGTCATAAAAAATGCGGCGATTGAACCGGAGATCATGGATCTCATGATGATGCTTCAGAAAATGGGAGCAGTAATTGAAGTTGGGGTTGGACGACATATTGAAATCATTGGTGTTGAAAAACTTCATGGATGCGAACATTCAGTGTTGCCAGATCGTTTGGAGGCTGCTTCATTTGCTTGTATAGCCTTGGCGACTCGAGGTGAAATTTTTTGTGAAGGCGCTAGCCATAAAGACATGGTTACTTTTTTGAATGCTGTACGCTTAATTGGTGGGGAATACGAAGTTCAAGAAAACGGAATCCTTTTTAAAGGTCAGAAAAAATATCAGGGCATGCAATTAGAGACAGATACTTACCCTGGATTTGCCACCGATTGGCAACAGCCTTTTGTTGTGGTCATGACTCAAGCAGAAGGTACTTCAGTTATTCACGAAACTGTCTATCAATCACGTTTTGCTTACACTGAAGTTTTGAATGAAATGGGAGCTGACATTACACTCTTTGCCAAATGCTTGGGTGAAATTAAATGTCGATTTACTGACCAGAATTATAAGCACTCAGCCGTTATCAAAGGACCAACTCAACTTCATGCTGCAAAAATGACTGTGCCAGATATTCGTGCCGGTTTGGCTTATGTGGCTGCTGCTTTGGTTGCTGAAGGAACTTCGGAGATTGATGGCGTTGAGCATTTGGAGCGAGGTTATGAGGATTTGTACGGTAAGTTAAAATCCATCGGTGCTCAATTAGAAGTTGAATGATTACAGTTTGAACTTCATCACTCAATCACTTTATAACTTTTTAACTATCATTCATGATCATTGATTTTCTTCTCAATTCACCGATGGTCGCCTTGGTTTGGATTGTAGTGATTTTATTATCACTCACCATTCATGAATTTAGTCATGCATACATGGCTTATAAAAAAGGTGATTCAACAGCCGAACGAGCTGGGCGATTAACATTAAATCCTTTAGCACACATTGACCCACTAGGATTTGTCGCACTATTACTTTTGGGTTTTGGTTGGGCCAAACCAGTTCCTTTCAATCCATATAATTTGGAAAATCCAAAACGCGACGCGCTTTTTATTTCTTTTGCCGGTCCGACATCGAATTTTCTTTTTGCGGTTTGTGCTGCTTTAGTTCTGCGAGGGCTTTTGATGGCTAATTTGTTAGTACCAGATTCTCTTTTGCCGACTTTTCTGATTTTGTTGGTTTTAGTTAATTTGTTTTTGATGATTTTTAATTTGATTCCGATCTATCCGCTCGATGGTTCAGCTGTCCTAGATGCGATTTTAGTTAAGCCAGAGCAACAGCACCTACGTCAACAAATCGCTTTCTATGGGCCACGCGCATTGTTTATTTTAGTAATTATTGCGCTTTTGACTAATTTTGATGTCTTCTTTTTTGTCAGCCAGCCGGCATATTTTATGTGTAATCTGCTGACCGGAGGCATGTGCGGTTAATTTAGTGCCAATTCTTGACGTTTTTTTAGGTCCGTGATACGCTACGGCCACAAATTTCGATATGCCAACTACGAATCAACTAGTCCGTAAAGGACGAAAATCAAAATCAAGCAAGTCAAAGTCACCGGCTTTGCAGTTCACTTTGGACACTTTGCATCGTCGTAAGACCGACCTACGTCGTGGCGCTTCCTTTAAGCGTGGCGTTTGTGTCAAGGTGACAACAATGACTCCAAAGAAACCGAACTCAGCTTTGCGAAAAGTTGCTCGTGTTCGACTTTCTAACGGAAGTGAAGTTACAGCTTACATTCCTGGCGAGGGTCATAACTTGCAAGAGCACTCCATTGTCATGATTCGTGGTGGTCGTGTTAAAGACCTTCCTGGTGTTCGTTACCATATTGTTCGCGGACGTTACGACACGGCTGGAGTTGATGGACGAAATCGTGGCCGATCAAAGTACGGCACCAAAAAGCCAAAGAAATAATCGATAATAAAACCCGAGTACCACTGACCACGGTGGGAAGCACGGGACTAATATAAGACTATGCGTGGAAAACAAGCGACTAAGCGGCGCATTGCGCCAGATCCAAAGTTTGGAAATATTTTGGTTTCCAAACTAATTAATTATGTTATGTTAGACGGTAAAAAGACCGTCGCCGAGCGCGTTGTATACGATGCTTTTAATTTAATTTCAGAAAAGACCAAGCTCGATGCTTTGGAAGTTTTTGAAACAGCAATGAAAAATATCACACCAGCAGTTGAGGTTAAATCTCGTCGCGTTGGTGGTGCCAACTATCAGATTCCTGTGCCGGTTCGTGGCGACCGTCGCAACACTTTGGCTTTGCGTTGGCTTTTGGCAGCGGCTCGTTCAAAGAAGGGTCGTCCAATGGCAGAACGTTTGGCTAATGAAATTATTTCAGCCTCAAAGAACGAAGGTGATGCAATCAAGAAGCGTGAAGATGTTCAGAAGATGGCCGATGCCAACCGTGCCTTCGCTCACTTTGCTCGTTAGACTTTATCACTTGGGCGTATTCAATACGCCCAGACACTCCATAATTTTCAACTTAATTTATGCCTCGAGAATATTCATTAGAGCGTACCCGAAACATCGGAATTATTGCGCACATTGACGCTGGTAAAACGACTGTTACAGAGCGCGTCCTTTTCTACACTGGAAAAAAACACAAAATTGGTGAAGTTCATGAAGGTGAAGCAGAAATGGACTGGATGGAACAGGAACGTGAGCGTGGAATTACGATCACTTCTGCTGCAACAACTTGTTTTTGGAAAGATCACCGCATCAACATCATCGACACACCGGGCCACGTTGACTTTACTGTTGAAGTGGAGCGATCTTTGCGTGTCTTGGACGGCGGTGTAACTGTTTTTGATGGTGTTGCCGGAGTCGAACCACAGTCAGAAACTGTTTGGCACCAGGCTGATAAATACAACGTGCCTCGAATCTGTTTTGTAAACAAACTCGATCGAACCGGTGCTGACTTTTTTAAAGATTTGGATTCAATTCACGCTCGGTTGACTAAGAAGGCTTATCCAATCCAATTGCCAATCGGCATTGAATCAAACTTCCATGGCATTGTTGATCTTTTACGCATGAAAGCTTTCATGTACAAAGATGATCTTGGAAAAGAAGTTGAAGAGATTGAAATTCCAGAAGAATACCGAGCAAAAGCAGAAGAATACCGAGTTCAATTGGTTGAAGCTATTGCTGAAAACGATGAGGAACTCATGAATAAATATTTGGCTGGCGAAGAAATTCCTTTGGAAGATCTAAAGCGTGTACTTCGAACCGCCACCATTAAACTTGAGATCTTCCCGGTACTTTGTGGCTCGGCTTTGAAAAACACTGGTGTGCAAATGATGATCGATGCTGTGATTGACTACCTACCAAGCCCACTTGATGTGCCAGCAATGGAAGGTTTTGATCCAAAAGATCCGGAAACAACTATCAGTCGTAAAGCTAGTGACGAAGAATCGTTTGCAGCCTTGGCCTTCAAGATTGCAGCTGACCCGTTTGTTGGAAAACTAGCTTTCTTCAGAGTGTATTCCGGAATTGTCAAAGCCGGTAGTTATGTTTTGAACTCAACAACTGGAGAAAAAGAAAGAATTTCTCGTATCGTGCGTTTGCATGCTAACTCCCGTGAAGACGTTGATGAAGTTTATGCTGGAGATATTGCCGCAGCCGTTGGTTTGAAGGGAACTGTGACCGGAAATACTCTTTGTGACGCAGATCATCCAATTGTTTTGGAATCAATCACTTTCCCGGAGCCGGTTATCTCGCTTGCTTTGGAACCAAAGACTAAAGCTGATCAAGAAAAATTGGCTCTAGCTCTTGGTAAGTTGGCTGAAGAAGATCCAACCTTCCGAGTAAAGACTGATGAAGAAACAATGCAGACCATTGTCTCTGGTATGGGAGAGCTTCATTTGGAAATTATCGTTGATCGTTTGAAGCGTGAGTACAGTGTTGATGTAAACGTTGGTCGACCACAAGTTAGCTACCGTGAAACTATCCGAGCATCTGCTGAAGGAGAAGGAAAGTACATCAAGCAGTCTGGTGGACGCGGTCAATATGGACATTGTTGGTTGCGCTTGGAGCCACTTCATGATGAAGAGAAGACTTTTGAGTTCTTCAACGAAATTAAGGGCGGAGCAATTCCAAAAGAATATATTCCAGCAATTGAAAAAGGTGCCAGAGAAGCAGTTGATCGCGGAATCTTGGCTGGTTACCCTGTAATCGATGTTAAAGCAACTGTTTACGATGGTTCATACCACGAAGTTGACTCTTCAGAAGCTGCCTTTAAGATGGCCGGTTCAATGGCTTTCCAAGCAGCAGCGAAGAAAGCAAATCCGGTCATTTTGGAGCCGGTGATGTCTGTCGAAGTTGTGACTCCAGAAGATTTCATGGGAACTGTTGTTGGTGACTTGAACTCAAAGCGTGCTCAGATTCAGGAAATGGGTGATCGTGGAAATGTGAAGACTGTTAAGGCTTTAGTACCACTCGCTGAAATGTTCGGTTATGCAACCAGCTTGCGTTCCTTGACTCAGGGCCGCGCTAGTTACTCCATGGAATTCCATGAGTATCAGGAAGTGCCACGAAACGTTGCTGAAGAGATTATTGAAAAACGAAAGTAAATAAAAGTCGGTGCAAGCAAAGTCTTGCACTGATTTTTTATTTGAACACGCCTGAGTGTTAGTCTTTTCATTTGGAGAAAGACACGCTATCCTATGAACAGGAGGGAATATGCCGAGTGAAGACGAAGCTTAATTGTCTGAGGAGGAGCTCGCATTCGTCAGCCGCATAGAGGAAGATTACCTCGCAGTCGCGGAACGGCTGTTAATGAGCGGTGAAGACGAAGATGAATTCGTCTATGTCACAATGGACGAGCCAATTGTCTGTACGGTGAAGAATCAGCACCGTTTGGACCTGATAGGTAATGTTTACGGCGCTGTTTTTGAGATAGAGATTTGCTGTGGCGACGAGCCACTGCACGACGAGCCGCTGCTCATTGCTGTTCCGCTGTCGGCAGATGCTGGTGGCGACGCGTAAGTGCTGTCGCTATGGACAAACGGTCCAGGCGGCAGCTTTGTTTTTGCTAAAAATATCAATTTCGGTTAAGGTAGCCACGGTTCATTTCGCGTCAGTCCCCCCCACTTTAATTAGAGGTTTGACATGAAGAAGAAAGAGGAACCCGGATGCAGTTTTGTGTTGAACGCCCTTTTTACGGTTACCGTTGTAACCGTGACAGCGGTGCTCTACATGAATACGCAGGTCATGTATTCGAATCATCAAGTTCAGTGCGTCCAAGATGATGGCGCTGTTCGGGTGATTTCGGAGCTGGTTGTTCCCGACGAACCAGAAGACCTGCGACGGAATTCAACGACCAAGGTCGGTGAGTCCTCGGCCTTCGGCTTCCTGGTCGCGGTCGTGGAGCTCCAGTCCTCCGGTTTCTACTCTGTGACGCTGGTCGACCAGATCACGGGAGACGAGTACAACTTCGAGGACGTGCCAAGATGCGAGTCCGTGGAGAAGTAGACGTGCCCTCTGTTTGCCAACCTGGCAGGCGGAGGGTTCGCTGTTTTTTAAAAAAGTTTTATAATCAGATAAACAACTTCTATGATAAAACAACTTCTCAAAAGTGTTATTGGCTGGGGAATTCTTCTTTGGCTTATTGGTTATCTCCTTGGCATGATTTTATTCTTTCTAGTCCCCGAGAATTTACTCGGTTGGATTATTATGCCAATCGGTACTTTAATTACCATTTGGGTGCTTTGGAAAAAAATCCACGCAACTTCTTTGATTGATTGGCTTGGAGTATCGATTACTTGGACTGTGATTGCCATTCTCTTTGATTATCTCTTTTTGGTTCTTCTTTTGCAGCCGGAAAATGGTTACTATAAATTCGACGTTTATCTTTATTACATCTTCACCTTTGCTTTGCCTTTAATTATTGGTTGGTTTAAGAGTCGCCGAACAAAGACTGTTGAACCAAAAGAAGAGTAGTTAAAAGGCACCACTGGAGATAGTTTCTGGCGGTGTTTTGATTTTTATTTATATTTCAGTTAAAGTCCTGCTTGAGGTGATCCGTGGCTGACGATGTCTTAGATAAGGAGAGCTCACGAAGAACTTGGGAAGGTCTGGGCCGAGCGCTATTTCAATGTGTCATCCAGATGCGCATGAACGGTGAATCGGTCTCAGCATTCGAGTTCGTGTATGAACACGCCCTGGTGACTGGGAAGATCGTTGATACTAAGATCCCTGCAGAACATGGAGATTTTGTTGGGATTTTGTACATGATCGAACTCAATTGCTTGGGGAGGCAAGTAGAACTGGAACTTATCGCGTCACTCGACAACAAAGACGGTAAATTCCATTATGTTTTTGAAGGTTTGGAGTTCGATGGTCTGGACTACGAACTTCAGCTTCCAGTTAAAGCTTACAGCTAGTTTCTGCCGCTCGGAACAACGGTTCTGGGCGGCGATTGTGTTTTTAGAAAATGACGTTGTTTTTCTCGGTATACAAGCTATACTATAAATGTGACGTATGAGCGTCACTAAAGGAGTAGGAAGTGCCTAACTCCAACCTTCAACCCGTGGTGGCGATCATCGCGGAAAAGCCGAGGACGATTCGCCTGATGGCAAAAATCGTCAAAAAGGTACTCCCTCGGGCAGATGTGAGGACCATCTACAGCGTCTTCACTTCGGTCGGCGAGGAGAGCATGGAGCAGGAGGCAGCTCACTTGGCCCGGTTCGCTCCAGATGTCATCGTCTGCGTTGTTGAGCGCCGAGTTCGCGACTGCGATCTCATCACCACGCGCCTGCAGCGTCGCACTCGCAAGCCCCTCATCAGCGTGCCCGCGAGCAATCGCGGGCTTTGTGCTGAAAGAAGAAAAAGAAAAGACCCCCTAACTTTTTACAGCGAGTGTAGAATAATTTTGGTAGTTGCCGGAAGAGTTTTGGCATGGTCTCCCGCTTCTGGCGGGAGCAAAACTCTGAGGCCACAGGATGCTGCTGCCGCTGGAGCAGCAGACATCCGGTACCAAAATAATTCTACACGAGCGTCCGCTTGACCAAAAAAACAATTGGGCTAAAATAACCGCGTATGCAAGATGAACAACTATTGCGACTTATTAGACTCGCAAAAAAGACCGGAGATACCCTCATTGTTACAGACCCGGAAGGGGATGGAGCAGTAGCTATCATGGATATTGATCGCTACGAGGCATTGCTGAGTGATGGGCTCGGTGACTTCATGGAAGAAGATCTACCGGACGATATTTTTGAAGCCGGAGAACCAACTTTGGAAGTTTTTGACGAAAAAACTGAAGACTCGGCAACAGAAATGCCAGAATCAGTAGAGAATAGTCCTATTTCTGAGACTGAAGATGACTTTGTTGATGAGGAGAGATTTTATCTGGAGCCGATCGAATAAAAATTGCTAAAGTTAGCCAAATTAAATAAAATTTTTATTCCTTGTGGCTAATTCATGGCTAGTACTTGCAAATTTTTTTGCATTTTGTTATACTCCTCACACTTGAGTAAATAACTAAATCGGGGCAAAAAGCCCCAAAACTTCATCATAATATGGCAGAACAGTTTGATCGTTCAAAGCCGCACGTAAACGTGGGAACGATTGGTCACGTTGACCATGGTAAAACCACGTTGACCGCTGCGCTTTCAATTCTTTTCTCGCCGGAGAGCCAGAAGAAGGCCTTCGACCAGATTGATAACGCTCCTGAAGAAAGAGAGCGTGGTATTACAATCTCAACATCACACGTTGAGTACGAGTCATCAACTCGTCACTATGCTCACGTTGACTGTCCAGGTCACGCTGACTACGTGAAGAACATGATTACAGGTGCCGCTCAGATGGACGGTGCAATTTTGGTAGTTTCAGCTGCTGATGGTCCAATGCCTCAGACTCGTGAGCACATCTTGCTTGCTCGTCAGGTTGGCGTGCCAAAGATTGTTGTTTTCTTGAACAAAGTCGACATGGTAGACGATCCAGAACTTATCGACCTCGTTGAGGAAGAAGTTCGAGATCTTTTGAAACAGTACGAATATCCAGGTGATGAAACTCCAATCATCCGCGGTTCAGCTTTGAAAGCTGTCGAAGGTGATGAAGAAGCACAAAAGTCTATTAAAGAGCTTTTGGACACTTTGGATACTTACATCCCAACTCCAGAACGAGACGTTGACAAGGATTTCTTGATGCCAATTGAGGATGTTTTCTCAATTGAAGGTCGAGGAACTGTTGTTACAGGTCGTATCGAGCGCGGAACAGTTAATCTAAACGATGAAGTTGAAATTATTGGTTTTGGACCAACACAAAAGACTGTTGTTACTGGTATTGAAATGTTCAACAAGAACTTGGACAAAGGTATGGCCGGTGACAATGCTGGTATTCTTTTGCGCGGAGTTAAGAAAGAAGATGTTGAGCGCGGAATGGTCTTGGCAAAGCCAGGATCTGTAACCCCACACACTAAGTTCGAAGCAAAAGTTTACGCTTTGACAAGTGAGGAAGGTGGACGTCACAAGCCATTCTTCAAAGGTTACAAGCCACAATATTATATCCGAACAACTGATGTTACTGGTGAAGTTACAACTCTTCCTGAAGGAACCGAAATGGTTATGCCAGGAGATACTGTTAACGTTACCATTGAGTTGATCCAACCAATTGCGATGGAAGATCAGACTCGCTTCGCTATCCGCGAAGGTGGTAAGACCGTTGGAGCTGGAACAGTGACAAAGATTATTGAGTAATTTATATTTTTGGGGAAAGAGGAAACTCTTTCCCCTTAAATTATCAAATATTGCACCTTATATGGCAGACGCCGCAACAAAAACTGAAGAGACAAAGCAAAGAATTCGTATCAAGATCCGCGCTTACGATCATAAGATCATTGATTCAGCAACTGAAACAATTATCAAGACCGCCGAGCGTAGTGGAGCAAAGGTTCTAGGACCAATGCCGTTGCCAACAGAAAAAAGACGCTTTACTGTGAACCGATCGACTTTTGTTCATAAGAAGTCACGAGATCAGTACGAGATGCGCATTCACAAACGCTTGATCGATATTGTCAGTCCAACCGAGAGTACAATTGATTCGCTCATGTCTCTCAATCTGCCAGCCGGTGTAGATGTAGAAATCAAAATGTAATTAGTCTGGTCGGCGACCGCTGAAGGAATAGCAAAATGATATTTCTTCAATGGTCGCCAGACCAAAAAGTTCTCCGATAAACCAAGAAGAAAGATCCAGATGGAGGAAAAAGTAGGAAAACCTTCTTGTGGCTTTAGAAGAGAATGTTAGAAAGGACCATTAAATCTTAAAACAAACCCTAAATTTCGGACGTTTTTCTTAGGGCTAGAAGCCGTGAAAGATCAAACAATGATGTTTTACGACTTCTGGCTTTTAGAATCCAGATTATATGAAAGTACTTCTTGGAAAAAAATTAGAAATGACGCAAGTCTTTCGAGAAGACGGCACAGTTGTACCTGTGACGTTGGTTCAAGCTGGACCATGTACGGTCACAGCTGTTCGTCAAAACGAACAAGGAAAGACCACTGCGATTTTGGGATATGGTACAAAGAAGCATATCGCCAAGCCGCAGCAGGAAGATTGGAAAGATCTTGGTTCTTTCGCTTTAGTTCGTGAGTTCGCTATGGAGGAAGGTGAAGCTATGGAGCGTGGACAAAAGATCGACGTTTCTATCTTTGAACCTGGCAGCAAGATAACTGTTGTCGGTACTTCAAAAGGAAAAGGCTTCCAAGGTGTTGTTAAACGACATAGTTTCCATGGTAGCCCTGCCAGCCACGGTCATAAGGATCAGCTCCGCATGCCTGGTTCGGTTGGTGCGCAAGGACCACAAAGAATCTTTAAAGGTGTTCGCATGGCGGGTCATATGGGTAGTGACCAGATTACAGTAAAGAACTTGGAAGTAGTTCAAGTTGACCCAGCAAACAACATCATCGCTATTCGTGGCGCCGTTCCAGGTAGTCGCGGAAGCTTTGTAACATTAATCGCCTCACAAGGATCAGTATGGCAAAAGTAAATCTTTACAAAAAGGACGGTTCTCAATCTGGCACTCTAGAATTGCCAGACAGTCTTTTTGCTGTTGAAATCAAGCCTGCTTTGGTTCATGAAGCGATCGTAGCGCAAGATACAAACAGCCGAGTACGCTTGGCAAACACCAAAGATAAGAGCGAAGTTGCCGGTGGTGGTAAAAAGCCATGGCGTCAAAAGGGAACAGGTCGAGCTCGACACGGTTCTCGACGTTCACCGATCTGGATTGGTGGAGGTATCACCTTTGGTCCAACAGTAAATCGAGTTTTTGCCAAAAAGATCAACAAGAAGGCAAGAAAATTGGCCATGGCTATGGTTTTAACTGATAAGCTGGCCGAGAATTGGTTTATTGCCGTTGAAGATTTGTCATTGCCTGAGGCTAAGACTAAGGCATTGAGTGAAATCAGAACAAAGTTACCTGGTGCCAGTGATTCAGCATTAATTGTAACAACTGTTGGTGAAGAAAATATTGTTCAAGCAGCAAGCAACTTGCCAAAAACAGAAACGATTGGTGTTGGAAGCTTGAACGTTCGTGATCTAGTTGCTGCGCGCTATGTTATTGCTTCGAAGGCAGCAATCGAAAAAATGAAAGAAATCTATCTCTAAAGTATGAGCATCTTGGACAGATTTAAAAAGAAGACTGAAGCTCCGGAAAAGGCCAGCGTAGCCAAGCAGGTTAAGGAAGTAAAGCAGGCTAAGGCAAGCAAGCCAAAGAAGGAAGCGACATCAAAGAAAGAAACGGCAAAGAAAAAGTCGGCTGTTTCAGTTTCAAAGCTAGCTACTTCAACTTTGTTAGCTCCGGTTGTTTCAGAAAAGACAGCTCAACTTTCAGATAGTGGTATTGTTAGCTTCTTTGTTGCAGCGGACGCTAATCGCGTGGCTGTACGTCAAGCTTTTCGAGAATTGTACAAAGTTACTCCAGTAAAAGTGAACATTGTTAATGTTCGTGGTAAAGCTGTCCGATTTGGTCGAATCCAGGGCAAAAGAAATAATATGAAAAAGGCACACATCTTCCTTCCAAAGGGAACTCGTGTCGATATTTTTGAGGGAGTCTAAGGTATGGGTATCAAACTACACAAACCAACAACAAATGGCCGACGCCGATCAAGCGTTCAGACTTTTGATGATGTTACTGTTAAAAAGCCAACACGCGCTTTGGTTAAAAGCAAAAAGCAAATGGCCGGACGCAGTAACGCTGGTAAAATTACTGTTCGACATCGAGGTGGTGGCGTTCGACGTCACATCCGCGTAATTGACTGGAAGATGGATAAGTTTGAAATTCCAGCAGTTGTTAATACCATCGAATACGATCCAAATCGCGGTGCTCGTATCGCCCTTGTTTCTTATGCTGATGGTGAAAAACGTTATATTTTGGCTGCTCAAGGTTTGAAAGTTGGTGCCAAAATTGTTTCTTCAAAAGCCAAGGGTGAAGCAGTTACCGGAAATCGTTTTGCTCTTGAGAATATCCCGGTTGGATTGGCCGTTCACAACATCGAACTTCAATCCGGTAAAGGAGCTCAGATCGTTCGAGGCGCAGGACAAAGTGCAACTCTTTTGGCTGTTGAAGGTCGGTTTGCAACTATTAAACTTCCTTCTGGCGAAGTACGCATGGTGCCTCGAGAGTGTATGGCAACTATCGGTTCAGTTTCTAATCCTGACTGGCGTTTGGTGCGTTGGGGAAAAGCTGGACGAATTCGTTGGCGTGGTATCAAACCAACTGTTCGAGGTAAGGCAATGAACCCAGTTGATCACCCTCATGGTGGTGGAGAAGGCCGAAACCCAATTGGTTTGAAGCAACCAAAGACACCTACTGGTAAACCAGCCCTTGGTGTTAAGACAAGACGCAAGAAAACATCTGACGCTTTAATTATTCGCCGTCGAAATAAGAAGTAAGTTGTATGACAAGAAGTTTGAAAAAGGGTCCATACGTTGACCCAAATATCATCAAGAAAGTTGCGGCGCAAAAACCGGACGATAAACCAATTAAGACTTGGTCACGAAGTTGTGCTATTACTCCAGAAATGGTTGGTTTTACTTTCTCTGTTCATAACGGTAAAGATTTCGTGAACATAAAGATTGCAGAAAATATGGTTGGTCACAAATTGGGCGAATTCGCACCTACACGAAAATTTGTTCGTCATGCCGGAAAGGCTGCCGCTGCACCTGCTCCTGCACCTACTTCAGCCCCATCAAAAGCTTAGTGAATTAATATGAACGTTCGAGCAAAAGCAAAATTCATTCACATGTCACCACGCAAGACTAGACTTGTGGTTGATTTGGTACGCGGTCTTTCAATTGACAAGGCTCGTCGTCAATTATTGTTCTCAAAAAAGGATGCAGCCAAGCCAGTTTTGAAGGTTTTGAATTCCGCTGTAGCCAATGCAGTCAACAATTTTGGTGCCGACGAAAACAAATTAAAAGTTGCTACTGCCTTTGTTGATGAAGGTCCAACTTTTTACCGTTTTAAACCACGCGCTCACGGACGGGCAATGCCTATCAGAAAGCGTATGTCTCACATTACTATTGAAGTAACCGATGGTGTAGAAGACAAGATGGAAGTTAAGAAAGTTAAAGAAGTGAAAAAGGTAAAAGAAGTCAAAGAAGTCAAAAAAGTGAAAGAAGTCAAAAAAGTGAAAGAGGCAACTAAGTCAGAAAAAACTGCCAAGTCAGTAAAATCAGCTGAGTAAAATCTTATGGGACAAAAAATTAATCCAAAAGTTTTCAGATTATCGACCATCTATAAGTGGGATTCCAAATGGTTTGCTCCACGTCGTCGATATGTCAGCACGCTACGTGAAGATGTTCAGTTGCGCGACTATATTTTGCGTGAACTGAAAGATGCCAGCGTAGACTCAGTTGAAATTGATCGAAATGCTAACAACATTAACATTACGATTATTTCTGGTAAGCCTGGTTTCATTATTGGTCGTGCTGGTTCCGGTATTGATGATTTGAAGAAAAAGATTTTAAAGAAATTTTACCGAGGTAAAAGAGTCGTGATCAACATCAACATTAAAGAAGTCGCTCAACCGGCACTTTCAGCTAAGATTGTTGGTGAACAAATCGCGCAAGAAATTGAAAAGCGT
>CAZYCR010000011.1:4886-23165 GCA_964645815.1 uncultured Gammaproteobacteria bacterium | reverse complement strand
GAGATGCTTTTTCCCAAACCGAGGAGTGTTACCGATGTATCTCATCTTTTGCAGCGTGCGCATTTGTCATCCTGAGAACCCGTGCCCCATCCCGCCTTCGGCTCTGAGACTCAGGCTCGAAGAGACCGACGAGCGAAGCGATCGCTATTGCAATCCTGAACTAACTAATTTTAACCATCCCGAGCGAAGCCGAGGGATCTTTCGTATTGTTTCTTTGAATTACTCCTGGGGTGCTCCGCCCCCAGACTCCTGGCACCATTTCTTTTGAGGCAAAAAGAAATGGTGGAAAGAAATGCCAGTCCGCCTGCCTGTGCTCGCCTCAGCTACTTATGACAGTTATTCACTTGGCTGCGGAACGTCGCCGTAAAACTGTACTCATTATTAGTTCGTTTGTTTTACCGGCTCGGACTGTCCTCGCCATTTTGCATCAGCCTTAGCTGATTCAAAACCGTTCATTCCTGTCAAAGTAACTTGAGTCGTGCTCGGAAGGCGGACAGAAGAATAAAGGAGGGGAAAATAAATTGTCATCCCGGGCTTGACCCGGGATCCATTAATGTTTAAAAGGCGCTGGATTTTGGCGTTTGCCGGAATGACAGCAACATTGGTCCGCCCCTACTGTTAACTGTGTACTGTTAACTGTGAACTATTAACTTCTCCAGACGCACAGAACCCCCACCACGCCGAAGCGAGATGGGGGTTCGAGACGAGACAGGTCTAGTAGCCGTCGAGCACGCCGAGCACCCGGAAGTGCACGTCGTACCCGTCGTTGCTCCCTTCCGAGAGCGCGGACGAGTACATGACGTCTCCGGAGTTCGCGCCCGCGACCGAGCCACCGTAGAACGGGGCACCGGCGTGGGCGTAGAGCTCGATGGCGTCGGGCATGTCGTGGAAGGCGGCACCGGACAGCGCCAGGGCGAAGCCCTGGCTGGTGCAGGAGTAGCCCTTCGCCTTGTACGCGGTGTACTCGCTGCCGTCCTCCTGGAGGAACAGCGAGAGGTGGATGCCCGAAGGCTCCATACCGACGCACTGGGAGACGGCCGGCAGCGCGTAGTCCGCGACGCCGTCCGAGTTCCAGAGGTAGGCCACGCCGTTCGAGACGGTGCAGCCATCGAAGGGCTTGAAGGTAGCGTTGGTGCAGAGGTCGACCGGATAGATCTCGATCCACCGACCGTCGGTGATCCAGCCGCTGCCCGGGGACGTCACCGCGAACCGGTGCTCGAGATCCAGATAGGTCTCGCTCACCCCGTCGCCGTTGATGTCGGCGACGACGTTCGGGTTGTCCTTGTACCACCGGAGCAGCTTGCGCCGCCCGTCCTCGTCCTGCTCACCGTCGCAGTCGTTGTCGCGGAGGTCCCAGACCTCCGCGAGTTCCGGGTGCTTCAGCGCGTCGTCGTCGTCGCAGTCGTCGTCGTTGCTGACCCAGGAGTTGCCCGGGTCGGCGCACGACACGACCGTGTAGGCCGAGTCGCCGTAGCCGTCGCCGTCGCCGTCCCAGTACCAGTCGACGAGGTTCGTTCCCTCGTCGGTGGTGCCGTCGCAGTCGTCGTCGATGCCGTTGCAGACCTCGGTGGCGCCGTGGTGGACGCTGGCGTTGCTGTCGTTGCAGTCGGTGGCGTCGGGGTCGCCGTCGCCGTCGCTGTCGAGCAGGCCGGTGTCCGTGTCGGTGTCCGTGTCGGTGTCCGTGTCGGTGTCGGTGTCCGTGTCCGAGTCGGTGTCGGTGTCCGAGTCCGAGTCGGTGTCGGTGTCCGAGTCCGAGTCGGTGTCGGTGTCCGCGTCGCCGCCGCAGATGCCGCCCTCGTCCACGAAGCCGTCGCAGTCGTTGTCGAGGCCATCGCAGACCTCGGCGGCGCCGGGGTGGATGTAGGGGTTGTTGTCGTTGCAGTCGCCCTCGGACGGGTACCAGTGGTCCCCGTCGTGGTCGTGCTCGACGTCGGTGTCGGTGTCGGTGTCCGTGTCGCCGGTGTCGACGACAACGTCGCCGGTGTCGATCTGGATGTACGCGTCGCGCACATCGCAGGCCGACAGGCTCAGGATCACGATGATCATCAGCTTGTACATGGGGCCTCCAATGCTGGAATAGATTTTTCTTCTGCCGCCGCCCACCTTGGGCAGGCGAGCGGTGGCATCAGACCTGTCTAGGGCAGGTCTTATCCGAGTGTAGCCGATTCTTAAAGTATGGATTTTAGTTTGAGACCATATAGTTTCACCTGGAAACATCTTTTTCAGCGGTTACGCGATCCGCAATAACGGAATCGACGACTCTCGGATTAGACCTGCAATTTTAATGTTCGATTAAGAGGTTTTAACCTCTTGGCTAAGACTTCTTTGGAAAGGCTTGGCTAAGCTGTTAAAGATTTAGGGTCGGGGCAGCCGGTGAGATGTACTGTGTACACTCACCGGCCACCCCTCACGTCTAGAAGCGGGTCAGCAGCTCGATGCTGCCGCCGACCTGCCACCCGAGCTTACCCCCGAGGGGGTTCACCTGGTGGCAGCCGACGGCCGCGGGCCGCAGCACGACGTCCAGCGGGGCGCGACCACCACGCCCGGCGTCGAGCGCCAGGGCGTAGCGAAGGTAGAGCTCGCCGACCACCCCGTACTCGATCGAGCCCGGGTGGGCGGCGTCGAGCACCTCGTACGAGGCGCCGGCCACACCCGCGCCGATGCCGACCGACCACGCCTCGCCGATGTTGGTGAAGCGGATCAGGACGGCGTCCCCGGAGAGACCCACGTCCGACCGCTTGGCACCGCGGACCAGGAGGAGCGCGCCACCGCGCTTGCTCTCCCAGCCGAGGCCCAGAGCGACACCCAGGTCGCGGCGCCATTCGCCGACGCCCTGGGACACGTCCTCGACCCCGTCGATCGAGCTGCCCTTGAACAGGCCGCCGGAGATGCCGACGGTCATGTACCAGGGGCTGATGATGATCGGGGACGCGGGCTCGGGGGTCGCCTCGGGCTCGGCCTTCTGGTTCGCCTCGGGCTCGCGAGTCGCCTCCGGCTTGGAGACGGTCGCGGGCTCGAGGGTCGCCTCGGGCGCGGGCTCGGGGGTGGAAGCCTTGGGCGCTGCCGGCTTGACCGGGGTCACCACGACCTCGGCCAGGGGGATGGGCGGGATCGAGAGATCCGCCGGGGTCACCGGCGTGCTCTCGTCCGGGCACGCGATCTGGGTCAGCTCGTAGCAGTCGCCGGTGGCGATGTCCACCACGACGTTGCGCCCGGAGCGCGTCTCGTCTGCGGGACCACCGGCCTGTGCCGGCGTCGTGAAGAGCAGGATGGCCGCCATCGCGGCCGCGAAAAGGCTGCGCATGGCAAGCCTCCTTCTTTCTGGGGTTTTCGTTCGTTGCCTGCAGAGTTTAGAGAACCCTGCAGGCATCAGCTTCTAGTTTTTAAAGATTCGTGCCTTGTTCAGAGGCTCGGAAGGCCTGATATCAACAGCGAGTTGGAGGGGTTTCGCTGGACATCCGGCCATCTGAGCTTCTGAATTTTGACCCCATAATGTAACATAAAAATAGGATTTTGTCAAGAGAGTACCCATGTTTTTTGGCCAAAATTAGCTAAAATAAAATCATGCTTTTCATCAGTAAAAAGCAAGGTATTAATTTTGACGCAACTAGATGGTGAGTGTATTAGCTCTGCCTTTCCATAATTCAGCTTCTTTTTGAGCTTTAAATTTAGATGAGATGCCGGGAAGATTCTGAGTAAGGCCGAGGTGTACTGAAACGTACGGTGAGGCCGACGGAAGAATCTGACGCCGCAGATCGCTAAATTTTAAGCTCAAAAACAAAAAAGTCCTTACGGAGGGCTCAATGAAGCCATATTCACAGCGAGGAGGAGGCGCCATGAAAAACTTCACCGAGCCCTCAATAAGGGCTTTATGTTCGGCACTTTAACAAATATTCTTTTTTTGTCAACTAGTAAGCCAAATCATCAAAATTAACCAGTTCCACTTCTTGGCTCTTCTCTTCCCCATCCTGCCAGAATTTAATCATTACACTGTCACCAACCGTATAACCGGCTAAAATTTCAGCCAATGTTTGACTGCTGCTGATTTGCGCACCATCAATTGAAAGGATTACATCTCCCTCTTTTAAACCAGCGGCAGCAGCCGGGCTATTGCGCAAAACCGAAACTCCACGCACATTACGCTGCACCATTGCACCTACTTTTAAATTCCCTACCGCCTGCTGATCAAAATTTAAGACTGAACTTAAATCAACTGTATAAACACCGAGTGCTGCATGTTCTGTTTCTCCACTGCGCAGCACACTTTGGATAAAGCTAACAGCATAATGAATTGGGCTCGCCTCTTCCTCGCCTGTCATAAAGCCAATCAACTCCCCATTTGAATTTAGCAGTTGTCCTTCTCTAAGACCTGACGACGTCTGCCAGTGATAAGCAAACTCTTCAGCCGGTAAAACAAAAGAGCTATCGTGATAACGAGCAGATTCCAAATTAGCCGAAATCAATTGGCCGTTAGCCGGGAGATTAAAAATTATTTCTCCCCCTTTCATTTCTTGACTTCCACCAAAAGCAATCGATGTTAGTCCATCTGCCTCAACTTTCAATAAAACGTAATCGGTCAAATCGTCTTCGACCACGCGATCGATGGAATAACGTTTGCCGGCAATCCAAACTTCTTGTGCGGCCGGGTTATTTGGTAAAGATGATTGATGAGACAAGATCCAACCATCATTGGTGACAACAATCCCTGAACCAATTGCGTCTTCTTGTCCGATCCAATCTGTTAAATCCAACGAATCAGAAGACGCTGGCAAAATGCTCGCAAACGCTGGCCAGCTATTTTCACGTACTCGCTCCAAAGCTTCTTCGTAGGTTCCTGGCAAAGGTTGTGGTTTCACTTGAGAAATTGAGAGTAGATTGTCGCTTTCAGCTAAAGAAGCCACGTATCGCTCTAAGGACTGATTTGTATAAACCGAAGCAATGACACCAGCCAAAGCGCCGGTGGCTATAACTAAAATGAGCACTAGGCCCAAAAAGCTGAAATTTTTCTGATTATCGTTCATATTAAACCCATCTGGCTGTCAAAAGCACAACCAATAGGAATATTGAACCAATAATTAGATAACGACGCAAGACTAGCCCGGTTAATTTTTCTAAAACATGAGCTCGGGACAGCCCCAAAAATAAATAGAAAAGAATGGTAAAAATTGCAGCGTTGGTAATAAAACTGGTTGGCAGATAGGCTAAGACCACATAAAGCTCGGCCAGAATAACAGCGCCGACAAGTGCAAATGGTGTGCTAACTTCTTGAGCCACCTTACTCACCCAGAAAACTCCGGTGGTGGCAAAAAGCACTGCCCAAAAAACTGCCAAGGCCGGAACCCAAGATGGGAGCTGTAAAAAGAGTTCGGTTGCATAAGCACCGCTGGTGAAAAAGAAAGCGCTTAAAAGGTAGATCACTAAGGACAAGTACTCCAAAGCATAAGCCTGATAGGAACTTGGTAAGTGATAGAAGGCAAACAAATTTTCAGCATAAAGCCAAACTCCTAGTGTAACCAAAGATCCTAAAATAATTTGAGCGGAAAGATTTTCTAAAAAGAGAAACAAGAAAAGTGCGGAAAGATTATAAAACAACGGCGTAGCCAAAAAAATCCAGAAAGAAAATCTTTTGAACTCCCAAGTCAGCAATCTCGCTAATAAAAGACCTGGTAAAAGCAAAATTAAAATTAAAGCCCAAATCGCCTCAGCTGGCAGAAAAATTAAAATTCCAAAACCGACAGCAATCGATAGTGCCAAGGCAAAAGGAGTTATGCGATGTAGGAGAATCACAAATTAAGCCAACTAATTGAAGTCAAAATATTTGCTAAATCCGACGCTTTCCCTACCTCACCATCTTTGATTGCTCCAAAAGTTAGAACAAGAGAAAGATGGTTGGCAGTATCGGCAGCCGGAACTCGCAATTCAAGCAGTTGTTTGTAGGCCAATTCTGCGTTCTGATTTGTTTGATAAGCCGAAATAATCTCTTTCACAGTTGATCGATAATCAGCTTCGCTAATCAGTTCAGCAGTCTGATTTTCAAAGTCAGCGGCCGAAGCAGTTGAAGGCGGAACAGCCTGCTCTGCCACATAGCCCAACATAAATCCGAGAATTAGTCCAATCGTGATCATTGGTAACCAAGTTTTGTGTTCAGTTTCCATAAGATAGTTGGCGGGTCCTGCCACAGCTTTCACCCCACCAGTGCTCACTACGTTGCGCGCTGTCGGGGTCCCCGCTAGCTGTGTCACCCACGCCATTATTTTTTTGATGCCTTAAATTAATTTTTTTTTTCGAGCGCATTCCACTCTTTAACAAACACGGCCAAGCTCATGGTTACTGGAATGGCCAGCATTGCTCCTACTACCCCACCAATTTCAAAACCAATTAAAATAGCCACGATCACCACTACGGGATTTAAACCAACTACTTTTTGCATTACCTTTGGTGTAAGCAGCTCAGCTTCGATTTGTTGAATAATGAAACAGAAGAGTATGACCAAAACAGCTGTGAGTGGCGAAACCGAGAGTGCAATCACGACCGCGATTATCGCGGTAACAATCGGTCCAATAAATGGAACGATCTCCAAAATACCGGCAATGATTGCCAGGACCAATGCATACGGAACACCAATGGCCAGAAATGACAGATAGGTCATCGAAAAGATCGTGAACATAATGAACAATTGACCACGAACCCAAGAACCGACTTTTACCCGCCAAACCGGCAATAATTCTTCTGTAAAAAGTTTATACTTTTTTGGCAGTCCTGACTCTAAGCCAGAAAGCAAAGTTTTTTCTTCGACTACAAGGTAGAACGCTAGAATAAAAATCACCAGCATTGTTATGAGACCTCCAAAGACATCAGAAATAACCGAAATCACTTGCGGCGCGGCCTCAATTAATCCACTACCTTGAATACTGGCAAAGACCTGATCCAAATCTTGAGCAAACAAGTCGCCAGACAAGACCGAAGAAATATTAATCACATTCCCTGCTGCCTGCTCAATGTAAGGAGCATAGGTTGTCAGAACTTCTTTGGTTTGTTCCACTAAAGTCGGGACTAGCAAAACCATTGCCCCGCTTAAAATCAATATGAGAAAAATATAGACAAAAATGACGGTCAACCATTTTGGAAAATGCCATTTTGCCAAGCGGACAACGATCGGATCAATTAGCGCAGCCAGCAACAAAGCAAAGACTACGATTGCCACGACACTCTTTAAAAAATATAAAACTATTAATAAGGCAATAATGAACAACCCAAAAAACCAGGTATTTGCAGTAGGACTTTTGCTTCTTTGCATAGATGGTATTATTATAACACAACTATGCCGAATTTAGCCGTGAATAAACAAGCAAAATCAGATTATGACTTCGTGGAAAAGCTCGAAGGCGGTTTGGCGTTAAGCGGTGCGGAGGTGAAATCAACTCGTGAAGGAAACATTAAACTTCAAGGCTCATTTTTAAGCGTTGAAAATAATGAGCTCTGGCTGAAAAATGCACATATTGGACGGTACAAACCGGCCGGGGTGCAAGAAGAGTATGATCCAACTCGATCACGCAAGGTTTTGGTTCACAAAAAAGAGTTACGAAAAATTAGACAAAAAAAACAAGCTGAAGGATTGACGATTGTGCCAATTCGTGTTTATACTAAGGGCGGATTGATTAAGTTGGAATTTGCTATTTCTCGCGGAAAAAAGAAGTACGAAAAGCGAGAGTCAATTAAAAAACGCGATGTTGAAAAAAGGATGAAAGAAGAAATGAAAAAGCGTCGCTTTGCTTCATGATTCATGAGGCGCCGTGGTTTGCCAATAAAATAATTTGCAAACGACCGGGCCTGCCAGGAATCGATGGTAGATCAGTTCATTAGCAATCAAGCCGAAGAGGTATCGCTCTTCGTAAAAATCACGATACACGAGAACAAATGCAAACACATTCTCTAAGGTAAGAAGCATGTTCACCATGCCTCGCCTTGCAATGGCAGTTGCCTAACTTTGTGCGACGCCCATCCGCCTTGCCATGTCTACCAGCAAGATCCGGGTGTTATATCTGTAGACTGGAACAAATTTGTCTGACTCAGATTTGTTCGAGATTTGCTGTCAGGACATTACCTGGACTTTGGTTCCACTCTGATCCAGGCTAATGTAAATCTTAAGTGGGACAAAGCTTGTAGACGTTGCTTTTGAAAAGGCTAACCAGACAGGGGTTCAACTCCCCTCAGGTCCACCACGTTAGAAGTAGCGGTCAGCGGCGCTATGTCGGCTGAGCTAGAATATCCATTGTAGCCCCGCCGATGATGCCAATCTGGCCTAGACTTCTAACGTGGTGCACTATTGTTCGAGACACTAAATAACTCTTTCACTTTATAACTTTTACAAAATGCGTATCCATAGACATCGGCAAAGAAAGCCGAAATTCGACATTCCCCAATTTAAAGTTAACCGAGGTATTAAATCCCCGGAAGTTAGAGTTATTGGCGCTGAAGGTGAAATGATTGGAGTCATTTCAACCGATGAAGCTCTTTCCCTAGCTCGGGAAGCTGGCCTTGATTTGATTGAAGTCTCGCCAAAAGCAAATCCACCAGTTTGTAAAATCATGGATTTTAGCAACTTCAAGTATCAAAAAGAAAAAGAAGCAAAGAAGCAACGCGCTCAATCTAAAGAAGTTGAAACAAAAGGAATCCGTTTGTCGATGCGAATTGGTGAAAACGATCTCAACGTTCGTTTGAATCAGGCGACAAAATTCTTGGAAAAAGGCCACAAGGTAAGAATTGAAATGATCATGCGTGGCCGAGAAAAAGAGCACTTTGATCGTGCGCGCGAGATTGTGAACGGGTTTATAAAAAAAATAGGCGAATCCTACGAAGTCCGCGTCGAATCCCCGATGAAACGAGCCGGGAACCGAATGGACACAATTATCGCTCGAGTCAAATAGTTCTCAAGCGAGGCTTATTGTATAAATTATCAAACGTTTGTCCCGACCGATGCTGATCTGTCAATAAAGAATAAAAAGCCGAGCCCTCTTGACGATTTCCACAAATTTTATTACACTGCGGCCACGATATGTCTAAGCAAAAAACTCACAAAGCGCTTTCAAAACGCCTTAAAGTCACCAAAAACGGAAAGATGATCAAACGAACCTCTGGTCAAGATCATTTTAATTCCCGTGAAACTGGTAAGACCCGACGTAACAAACGCAGTGACATGACCATTTCTGAGACTCACCGCAAAGCGGTCGAGACCCTCATGCCTTACGCTAATTAATGTAAGTGAACAGGGTTAAGTGCAGTCTTAATCTGCCCCCTTAAACTACTATTTTATGCCACGAGTAAAACGAGGTACCCAACATACTAAACGACGTCGAAACCTCCTTGCTAAAGTCAAAGGCTTTAAGTGGGGACGAAAAAGTAAAATCCGTTTAGCTAAAACCGCCGCTCTCAAAGCCGGGAAATACGCCTACCGAGATCGACGCAACAAAAAACGAGCTTTCCGTCGACTTTGGACAACAAAGATTAATGCTGCAGCCAGAGCCAATGGCACAACCTATTCTCAGCTGATCAATGGACTCAAAGCAGCGAACATCGAACTTGATCGAAAGATCTTAGCTACTTTAGCTGAAAAACATCCGGAAGTATTTGCAAAAGTTGTAGAAGCAACAAAGAAATAAGCAAAAGATCGCTCTTCGGGGCGGTCTTTAAGTTTCTATTGACTTTCTAATGATTTGCGTTTATTATTTCCTGTCACGCACTTGCTGACAACAGCCCTTTTTCTGAGGTGAACCATGCAAACAATCTCCGAGTACCTGGATCAGGTCATCGAGCTTCTCAAGCTGTCTCCGCCGAAGATCGCCGAAGCCGAGAATCGGCTCGCCCTGGCTATCACTGGCTTCAACACCGAGCAACCGGCGTTCATCATCAACCGACTGCTGGCCTTGGCAAGAGAGCTCCACGAAGAAAGTAAAGCTGGCGAGACCGATGTCTCGAAGATCATCTTCGAGCTCCAGATGATCAACGATGAGACCAAGCACTCGAGCCGTGGTGCCGAGATCATGCTCCTGCCGACCCTGGGCGAACCGCCGAACGAAGACAACAAGCCCAACCTGTTCGAGCAAACGACGATCCCATCACCGCCACCTCGACCACCGGATCAGCCTCCCACGCCGCTCAGCCCGACTCCCGGCAAGTTCGTCAAACCGACCAATCGACGCAGCGCCTGGCTGCTGATCCCGGCTTCGCTCGCTCTGATCACGATCGCTGTCCTGCTCTGTTTCGTTCTGGTCAACCAGACCGCGGACGACGAAGACACGGACACGATCCGGTCACGCTCTTCGATCACAGTCGAGCACAACCGCAAGATCGCGCCTGAGTCTGCAACGAACATGGAACTGCCGTGCAAGGACTCGGCCGATCCCTTTCTGGACTCGGCCGACCCTCTGCGCATCCAGGTTCCGGGACCTCCGGTCATGGATGTCGAGGTCATCGAGGGCGAAGATGTCGGTGAGATCCTGCGTCTCGCAACGATCAACGACGAGCCCGATTCTGAGTCGCCGAAGATCATGGAGGTGCGCGTTCTGGAGGGCGAGAACGTCGGCGAGATCCGACATCTTATGCCGCTCAAGAACGAGTAGCCTAGGCCCGGCCGCATCTGCGTGCCGGGCTTTGTAATTGACTAAAGATAAAAATCAGCTATACTAATCCTCTATGCAAAAACCTGAACTTCTAGCTCCAGCCGGTTCTTATCCAGCACTTATGGCCGCCATTAATGCCGGCGCAAATGCTGTCTATTTTGGTTTGGATGGTTTTAACATGCGTCAAAACAACTCACAAAAATTTTCCCTCGCTGATTTGGCAGAGATTTCGAAAATTGCCCATGAAAATAACATTCGCTGTTACTTGGCTCTCAATACTCTTGTCTACGATGAGAATCTGGAAAGCATGAAAAAAGCAATTGATACTGCCAAGGAAAATAAAATCGACGCTTTGATCATGTTTGATCCAAGTGCCATTGATTATGCTCGCTCCATAGGCATGGAAGTTCATATTTCCACCCAACACTCTATTTCCAATATCGAAACCGTTAAATTTTTCTCTCACTGGGCTGACCGGATGGTTTTAGCCCGTGAATTGACGCTCAAACAAATTAAAAACATCATTGACGAAATTAAAAATCAAGATATTCGCGGACCAAAAGGAAAATTAATTGAGATTGAAATTTTTGTGCATGGCGCCATGTGTGTTTCAGTAAGCGGCCGTTGTGGCATGAGTCTTTACATGAATAACACTTCGGCCAACTGTGGCGAATGTACTCAGCCTTGTCGTCGCGCTTATGAAGTCAAAGATCAGCAAACCGGAAAAAGTTTGGTAATTGATAATCAATTTGTAATGAGCCCGGAAGATTTGTGCACCATTGGCCTCTTGGACGAAATTGTCGCCACCGGAGCTGTGTCTTTGAAAATTGAAGGCCGTGGCCGAGCGCCGGAGTATGTGGAGACTGTGGTCAAAACTTACCGCGAGGCCCTAACAGCAATTGAGGAAGGAACATACACCCGGGAAAAAATAAAAAACTGGAATGAACGCCTTGGCACAGTTTTCAACAAAGGTTTGAGTGAAGGTTTTTACCATGGCAAAGCTTGGAGCCATTGGAGTGGTATTGCCGGAAATAAAGCAACTAAAACAAAAGAACTGGTCGGAACGGTTGTAAAATATTATCCAAAAATTGAAGTCGTGGAAGTTGAGGTGCATGCCAGTGCCTTCGATCTTGGCGACGAAGCTATTATTATTGGAAAAACTACTGGTGTTGTGCGAGTCACGCCAGAAGAAATGCTGATTGATGAAAAGCGTGCGTTGAGCGCTAAACAAGGAGATACCTTAACTTTCAAAGTTCCCTCTCGTCTTCGCCGCGGCGATAAAATGTACCGCGTAGTGGCGAATAAGGAATAAAAATTATTGACAAGACCCAATCTCACCAGTACTCTTTGAGTGATCTCAAGGAGGATTTCATGTTCGCCATCCAAGAACTTGACTTGACTGAGGCTACGATCGTCGAGTGTCGACACGACGCCACGATCTCTGGCAGTATCAGAAGATTCTCGGTCGAAAACGGTGTTCTGGCTTTCGGTTGGTTGGCCGATAGTACCAGTAGGAAGACCGTCTTCTACCCGAGGAACTGGAACATCTGCCAGATCGACAACGTCATCTTGTTGCGTCGAAGCGGCGAAGACAGAGAGAGCTCCCCGTCGAGCGATCTCCCCTGGTCCACGGCCGACAACTACCTGATCATCTTGCCAAGATGATCCTGCGCCTCCCTCGGCGCCACAGACCCCACCAACGCGCGTGGGGTCATGTTATTATAAAGTTTTTGTATCACAAAACCACGACCTGAGTCGTGGCTCTGTGGCGGGCTTACAATAGTCGCTTACGAGAAAACGCATGACCGGAGGGTGTTTTTAAATAGCGTTCAAAATCTCTAGCTTTCTCTTTGGAAGAAAAAGAAGCACGCCAGACAAGTTTCCAAGGTTTGAATTTTCTTGTGTGCTTTGATTTACCTGAATTATGATCCTTGACTCTTTCTAGGATCGCTTGTTCGGTAAAACCATAATAATATCGACCATCAAGTTCGCTTTGAATGATGTAGACGTGTTACATATGATCAGTAATATATCAAAAACGCACGCATAAAGCGTACGTCTTTACTGGATCTACTCATGTCTTTTCAGACATTTCGTTAGAGTCCCACTTCGCTCTTTTGGAGCTACGTTGGGGACATGCCTAACGAAGTTCTGTCTTCGACAGAACGGAGTGGCATGGCGGGCTGGACGGGACTCGAACCCGCAACTTCCGCCGTGACAGGGCGGTGCTCTAACCAAGTTGAACTACCAGCCCACGATATTCGTGGTGCGAATATAATATCAAAAGCCTTGATTTTTGGCAAGTATCCACAGTAGCGAAATTTTTCGCTATTTTTTGCTATAATTAGAATAGCTTAAAGGAGCCCATGCTTTTTTCGTATCTAATTATACTTGGAGCTGTTATTCTTCTCTATCCGCTTTTCCTTTACGGAAAAATTTTTAAAATTTCTAGCGTCACTAGACCATCAACGATTACAATTGTTCTTTCTTCACTGACAATCTTTTTCCTTTTTGCTTATTTAGCAAGTGCGATTTTGTTGCATTCGAGAGTCTTTTATATAGATTCCATGACATTGGTCAGCGTCGTCTTCTTCTTTGGCGCGATTTTCGTAGCAATTTCTACCCAATTTTTCTATATCATGATAGCTGATTTGGAAAACAAGATTGCAGAGCGTACTAAAGAATTAACTAAGGCCCACTCCAAAGCAATAAAAAAAGAAAGACAAATTCAAAAACTCAAGGATAAATTTCTATTTATTGCAGCTCATGAACTCCGTACTCCGGTGACAGCAATTAAATGGTCCGTAGAAATGCTCTTGGAAAGCGTGACCTGTAAAAAATGTCGCGAGGAGCACGGAGAAACTTTACAAATTCTTCACACCAATGCCGATAACCTCGCTACCCTTATCAACGACTTACTAGATACCTCAAGAATTGAATCAGGAACAGTCAAGATTGAGAAAAAGCCTTTTGATTTAAATAAAACTCTTAAAGTAGTGGTCGATTCGTTTTCAGAGTTAGTGAAGAAAGATAATATTTCACTCTCCTTTGATATCAGTAAACAAAAACTACCAAAAATCAACAGTGATGAAAAAAGAATTAAAGAAGTACTGACAAATTTACTTTCCAATGCAATTAAATATAACAAACCGAATGGTTCAGTAGTAATTTCAATTAAAAAGGCTGAGGGTAACGCTTTGATCACGATTAAAGATACCGGCGTTGGTATTCAACCCGCTAAAATTAATCAGCTTTTCTCAAAATTCTGCCGATTGGAAGCAGCTGAAAATAGCGAAGTTAAAGGAACTGGACTTGGACTATTCATCAGTAAAGAAATTGTTTCAGCCTTAGGAGGTAAAATTTGGGCTGAGAGTGAAGGTAAAGATAAGGGTTCAACTTTTAGTTTTAGTATCCCTATCTCATGAAATTAGAAGGCAAAATTTTAAAAAAATTGCAACCTTTTTCCAACAAAAAACGTGCTGAACACGATCGCGGTTATACCAATACAAAGTTGGAGTTGCTTGGTTGCACTATGCCACAAATTCGGCAAGTAGCTCGTGAAATTGTTGTATATTTACCAAAATCAGATGCTAACAAAAGAAAATCTCTACATGAACTTTGGCAACAATCTAAAGTCTTTGACGTTTTACATCTACCTCTGATTTATTTTCAATCGAGAAAAAAGAAAAATAACCTTGTCGACTGGCGGACACTAAAAAATTTCAGCGAAAAAATTGATAACTGGGCACATTCTGATTGTTTAAGTGATTCGATTGCAACGCTCTTAGAAAACTACCCGGACAAAATTTACCCAGAGCTTAAACGCTGGAATAAATCAAACAATTCTTGGCAAAGACGCCTTTCGCTCACTAGTCTTATCTATTACGCTCCACAGCGAAAAAATCCACTACCCTATTCAAAAATATTTCCACTAGTCAAAAATCGATTGGCTGACACTGATCCTTATGTCCAAAAAGCCGTAGGTTGGACGCTGCGTGAAACTCATAAACTCTACCCGGAAAAAACAAAAAAATTTGTTTTCGATCATGCTAATCAACTTTCAGCAGTCGCTTTCTCCTACGCAACAGAAAAATGGTCAAAACAGGAGAAAGAAACTTTAAAAAAACTTAGAAAATATGACAGAAGTAAAAAAGAAAAATAGCAGCAATAATGTGCGCGAGTTGATTAACGAAGTGCGGGAAATCCGAGCTGCTGTTGAAAGCATTGAGTATCAACTGGATGACTTGAAACCAAAAAAAGGCCTTGCTCGTGCCAGTACAACCTTTTTTCAAGGACTTTTGAAAGGATTTTCATTTGCTATTGGAGCAACGATAATTGCCGGCCTTTTGTTCTATGGCATTTATCTATTGATCCAATCTGATGTAGCACAAAATTGGCTCAGTGATACAGTCCAGACAACTGTTGAGAATACAGTAGGAAACGCAGTTTCCGAAGGAATCGGCGGAGCGTTAGGTTTTTAACGAATCGTCAATTGAATTTCACCAGAAGGAGTCGCAATAATATAAGCGGCTCTTTGTTGTTTTTTGAGAATTTTTTCACGGACCAGATAACGCTGCACTCGATGAATAAATGAACCAGGTGCATCATCGAGAACAATTGGCCAAACCCCGGCTCTCATGAGCATCTGCCGCGCTGCTAATTCATCCTTACAAGCAACAACAATTGGAGCGTTTGGTCTGAAAACATTAATCTTGCGTGCAATGTCGCCATAACCTTGAGCGGTAACAATCAAATCAATCTGATTGTTTTCTGCCATCACGTGGAGTGATTGGGCCAAGGAAGTTTCAATATCGTCCAAATCGTAAAATTGCAAAAATGTAATGTCATCCAACCGTGAATCTTCGGTTTCTTTAATAATTGCCGCCGTACTTTGTACTGCTACAACCGGATAATCACCAATTGCCGTTTCCTGAGCCAACAGGACAGCATCAGTGTGATCAATAATGGCATTGGAGACATCTGAAACCTCTGCCCTTGTAGCTCGACGATTTTCTGTCATTGAATCCATCATTTGTGTTGCAACAACAACCGGTTTGCCGGCCTGACGGCAAACTTCAACCAATTCTTTCTGTACAATCGGCACTTCTTCAAAAGGTATTTCAACGCCCAAATCGCCGCGAGCCAACATAATACCGTCAGCGGCATTCAAGATCTCAACAAAATTATCAACTGCTTGCCGACGTTCAATTTTGGCCATGATTTTTACTGGTAACCGACGCAGGGAGCGACACTTGGCAGCTATAATGCGTTTGACCGCCTCAATTTCATCAGCTGAACTAACAAACGACAAAGCCACCCAATCAACTCCTTCTTCTAAGCCAAAAAGTAAATCATCTCTGTCTTTTTCTGTAAAAGCCCCGATAGAAAGGTCGGTGTCTGGTAAATTGCAGCCTTTATGCGCCAATAGTAGGCCTCCGGTCTTAACCTTAACTTTAATTTCCTTGCCGCGGACGCCAATGCATTCAGTTTCAATCAGGCCATCATTAATGAGCAGACGATCGCCTTTTTTGACGTCTTTGTGCAGTTTGTCGTAGCTAATATGAATAGGTCCGTCTGCTTTATATTCAACTTTGGCAACTGTAAAGCGGACTTCTTGGCCAGCTCGTAACATGATCCCTTTTTCGGGCAAATCTCCAACTCTAATTTTTGGTCCTTGCAAATCTTGCAAAACTGCCACCCTCTCGCCCACCTTACGGCTAGCAGCTCTAATGTTTTTAATCAGTTTTTTATGATCTGCTTTAGTACCATGCGAAAAATTTAGCCGAGCTATGTCCATTCCAGCATCAATCATTCGACTCAAAACTGAGACCGAAGAGCTGGCCGGTCCAATGGTACAGAGAATTTTCGTGCGTTTCTTTTTCATTGAAACTATTATATCACGAACTTTTCTACTAATTACTCTTGGCTTAACTCCATAAGTTGGCTAATTGAAATCAATGCTGAAGTATCTAAAACTTCGTTGTCAAAGATAGGATTCCCAATTTCAAAGCGGGGGTAAAATGTTGGTTCTATTTCAAAAATATAATTTTTCCAATTAACACCAATTATTTCATTGGCTGCAGCTTCATTTGGAATATGCCGTAGCACTGCTCGATTGTTTATGTTTTGATCTTCAGAAATAAAGTATACTTTTGGTGAACTATTAAATTTGATCAAAACAGTACCAGATTTTGGCACCAAAACAGAACCCAACTCAATCTCACCCACAGTTGCATCGGTAATTTGATTAATGGCTTCTCTTGTCTTTTCGTAAGTATAGAAGGTTAAAGCATTCATGAGAGGGTGACGCTTATTTTCCTGCCCAAGCCAATAGATCTCGGAAAGACTGAGGCCTTTAATAAATTCAAACGTCTGCGTAGGACTTATTACCTCCTCTTCGCCGGTAACAGGTGAAATTCCAGTGTCTCCGGCATTAGGCAAACCTCCGCCGCCAGTTTGACCACCAGAGCCTGTATCACCACCACTCACCGGCTCCTCGATACAGTTGTTCATCAAATCAATCTGGATGGCATTAACCAAGGTGTTGGAAAGATTGCCGCTGCGACTTCGGAATTTAGTATAAACAAGATAATCGCCCTCACCAGGTAAAGTTAAAGTGGTAACAACCGTGTATATCTTCTGACCATCAGGCCCATAAGTTATTGCGGAATTATCTATCGGCGCAAACGAGACCCATGAAGCATCAAGAAAATCTTCTGAAATTGAAATGATGTATTCAGAAATATTTGAACCGACCAACTTTACAGGAATAACATTATCTTCTGCACAAAGCTCACCAGCTGCGAGTTCGACTGAATAATTTTCGATAAAATCTATATTCTTTGTAGTTGATGAGCCGCTACTAACCGAGTAAATCGCCGGATGAGTTACACCAGCAATGGCTCCGGCAAGGCTTCGACCGGCTAAATCATCTGCTGCTGTTACGGTGTATGTATTACTACCAACAATGAAACTGCTATGACTAATAGTCAAAATTGTATCACCAGATGACCAACTATCTGAAGTGGAGGATGGTGCAGAAGAGAAAGTGTAAGTCACTGTGCCAGTATCCATTGGTTCAGTGAAAGTAGTTACAATGCTCTGTGAAGCCGTAATCGTGCTACCGCTCGCCGGTGAGATTGAAGCAATCATTGGATCAGCCGCATCACTGATAGTTTGTGCGCTAAAGCTTGCCACTTGATTACCATAATTATCTCTTAGCCAACCGATATTCTTGGTGTATTGGACTGTTGGTGCAATAGTTCCGCCTGTTTCATGTGCGTCAGCAGTAGCTGCAAAAACTGCTTCTGTTAAAGATGTGCCGGCAATATTACTGAGCGCCAAATTAATATCTCCGCCAGTTATGGTTAAGTCATTTAGATCATCGATGCCGGCTGATATATTCTCACTGAAAACAATGTAGAGATAATCAACTGTGCCATCGGTATTATTATCGATATATCGAGACGACACGTATGTTGGTGCTGTTAGATCAAGATTAAAATTGGCACTCTCTGACGCTGAACCGGCTCCAACACCATCATAAGGCGTAACCCGCACTTTAGCGGTCGAAAGATCAATTTCGCTTTCGTCAACCCCAGCCTGCCAAATAACTGTAACCGTGTTCGCTCCAGAAGAAGATGTAATATAACCTGTGGCA
>CAZYCR010000011.1:0-4786 GCA_964645815.1 uncultured Gammaproteobacteria bacterium | reverse complement strand
GTAAAAGTCGCCGGATGAGTTACGCCAGAGATGGCTCCAGCAAAGCTTCGACCGTCGCTACCGGTTGCAGCAGTAATAGTGAATGTTTGGCTTCCTGAGACAAAGTCACCGGTGTGAGAGATGGTGAGGACTGTGTTCCCTACTGTCCAAGCAGTGGACTGACCGGTTGGACCGCTGGAGAAAGTGTAAGTCACTGTTCCGGTGTTCATTGGTTCAGTGAAAGTAGTGACTACGTCAACTGTTGGTAGCACTGTGTCACCGTTAGCAGGACTAAGACTTAGGATACGAGGGTCTGCTGCGTCAGTTACTGTTTCAGCACCAACAAAGGTAGCTGCAAAATTACCTGAAGTGTCAGTGAGCCTTCCGGCGTTGTTAGTGTAGAGAATGGTTGGGTTTGTTGCTCCACCGGTAACATGACTGGTTGCAGAAACTGAGACTTGAACTGTCGCTGAGCTAACTGCGGCATTGGTGTCGTCTAAGTTAACTGTACCTGGTTCCGTAAATGACCAGTCAGAAGTGTTATAACTAGAAAGTGATAAGTTTTCATCAAAGACTACGTCCACTCGGTCAATGGTACCGTCTCCGTTGGTATCTAAGTAAGTAGCGCTGGAGAATGTTGGAGCAACAACGTCGAGGTTAAAGGTTGTGCTTTCAACAGCAGTTCCGGCGGCTGTGCCGTCATATGGGGTAACACGGACTTTAGCATTGGAAACATCGGCGGCCGGTTCATCTGTAGAAGCTAACCAGATGACTGTCACAGTATTAGCTCCGGAAGAAGATGTAATATAACCTGTGGCATTACCGACTTGGTAACTGTTATCGTTTTCTACGTCAGGAGTGCCATAGGTGGCAGAAATATCTGCCAAGTCTTCAGAAATTGTTGCCTTTGTCCAACCACCGCCAATATCATATTCAACCAAAGCTTGGAGAGTATCGTCGTCGTCGAGATCGTCGAGAGTAAATTCAACGGTTACTTCACCACTACCATTTGTAATTTGAGTTCCCGAAACTGAAGCTGCGGTTGGGGCGGTGTTGGCGGCAACAAAAGTCCAGTTGAGGTTGTTTAATGAATTGGTTGATGTCGTACCAGCTGCGATTGTTGTTCCAGAACTTGCGTCTGAATCTTTAACATCTACATAACTAACATCTTGAGTACCGGATAAATTAATAGCCCATTGAGTAGCATCCACTGTGCTACGCAGGACAATTAAATTGCTTGAAGCGCCGGTTAAGGTTAAATCGCCAGTGACGCTCTGCGTAGCGCCGGCGGCAAATTGAATATTTTTATTGGCCGTTGTACAACTCAAACCATAGAAAGAGTTTGTACCGGAGATAGTCGAAGTTTTTGCAGCATCATCAAAGGTTACTGTTCCAGCCCGAGCATTAAAACTTCCGGCACTAGTAAAATCTTCTCCGATAGTCATGCCGAAGTTACTGGCTGAAACGTCAAACGTTCCATCGGTTAACGTAAAATCATTATTAATATCAACCGCATCTCCTAATTGAAAAGTATCATTAGTGCTATCGGCACTATTAATCTTTAAATTAAAGAATGTGGTAGCTAAAGTTGTCACAGTAAAAGTATCTGGCCCAGCATCACCATCACCAACAAATTCAACAATACCTGAATCCGTATCCATCGTCAGTGAAACAGATTCACCACCTTGTAAACGGAAAGTGCCTTCATTACTAAAGGCTGTACTAACGGTGAGACCATTACCTGCCAAAGATAAAGTTCCGGCAGAAATCGTGACATTGTTAATAGTCTCAGTTGCTGCTAAAGCAAAGATACCAGACCCGTTAGTTCTCAAATTTGAATAAGTATAATCTTTAATAGTGTATGATCCGGTTCCGTTATATGTGACTGTTGAACCAACATCGAGTTGCGGATAACCGGCACCGTCGGAAGTGATCGTCTCACCGCCCTGTAACTGCAAAACTCCGCCAGTATTAACGACGATGGTTTCCGTACCTGTACTGGTAACCGACAAATTATAGCCGCTTAAATCGAATGTTCCTTGTTGAATAATCAAATCTTGGTTAGCCAAATCCATGGTTAAATCTGAAGCCAAATCAACTTCTCCTCCGCTTTTATTAACGTGAATATCACCGTTGTACAAAGCTGTTGCACCAGTCAAGTCGAAAATCTGAGTGTTACTGCCGGAAAAAATAAGAGTTGATGAACTGTTATCAAGACCGGAACCAACGGTAACATTACCTTGTGCCACCAGATCGCCAATGTTAACGCGACCATTAGTCAAGGTTAAATCATTTGAAACAGTCAATGAATCACCAGAGGTAATTGTTAAAATAACAGCGTTGGTTTTGTTAATGTTAACATCATAAAAAGTCTCAGAAGTATCGACATCAAATACTGAAGCACCACCTGAAAATACAACGCTGTTTGTCCCCTCGACAAAAGTACCACCAGTTTTCGTAAAATCAGCTCCTGCCAAAGTTAGAATGCCCGGCGCCGTAAACGTACCAGCCGCTTGGATATAATCACCTGCGTTAATGGTGAGATTGTAACTATTATAAGTAAATGGTACGTTGTTGGCTCCGAAAGCAGCATCGATATTCAAACCTCTAATCTGAGCATCAGCTGTTAAAACAATTGAATCGTTGGCATCTGACGCCGAATCCAGGTCAATCGTCAGCCCTTCACCACCGGCAATCGTATAAGTTTGAGCGACTCCATCATCACCAAAATCAAATATCGCCGAGCCTCCATCAAATGTTGCTGCCTGAGTAGTATCTCCTCTGGTATCTACGGTGCCGGTTGTTAAATTACCCTCTGTTAAAGTTAGATTGTGAGAAACGATGATGGTATCGCCTGAGGCAATTACTTGATTCGCAATGTTGGCTTTGGAAATATTCACGTCATAAAATGTTTCGGAAGTGTCTACATCAAAGGTAGCAGCACCTCCTGCAAAAACAACTGAATTAGTTCCTTCCACAAATGTCCCACCGGTTTTCGTGAAATCACACCCGCTCAAGGTAAGAATGCCCGGTGTTGTAAACGTACCAGCCGCTTGGATATAATCACCTGCGTTAATTTGTAAATTATAACCATTATAAGTGAAGGGTACATTATTAGCGCCAAAAGCAGCATCGATATTCAAACCTCTAATCTGAGCATCAGCTGTTAAAACAATTGAATCGTTGGCATCTGACGCCGAATCCAGGTCAATCGTCAGCCCTTCACCACCGGCAATCGTATAAGTTTGAGCGACTCCATCATCACCAAAATCAAATATCGCCGAGCCTCCATCAAATGTTGCTGCCTGAGTAGTATCTCCTCTGGTATCTACGGTGCCGGTTGTTAAATTACCCTCTGTTAAAGTTAGGTTGTGAGAAACGATGATGGTATCGCCTGACCCTATGTTGGCATTAGTGATATTGTTTTTATTGACTGTAAAATCATATAGTGTAATTGAAGTGTTAACATCGAACGAACTCGCGCCATCAGTTAACGAAATAGAGCTTGTACCCGCATCAAAGATTGCGCCAGCGCCAATCGTAACATCAGCTCCAGCAAAAATTATACTTTCCGCTCCACAATCAAACGTTCCGTCATCTAGCGCAAAATCGCTTAGTCCAACGGTTAAGGTCGTAGCAACTGTAATTGTACCCGTGTAGCCAGAGTTTACATCAATTCCTGCCACTTCTCCGGCAAAGCCAGCATCGATTGTTGCATTTTTAGTAGATGTGCCATCAAAAATAACAATATCAGCCGATGTCGGTACTGAATCTGTTGACCAGTTGGCAGCCGTTGACCAGTTATTATCAACTCCTCCACCGTCCCAGGTTATAGAAGCTGCCTGGAGAGGATGATGATAAATAAGACCAAAAACCGTGCTAAATCCAACAAACAAAAACAAAACGATTACAACATGTCTTAACCGTTTTTTCCGGTTTCCACCTGTGTACATTTCAAACATAAATTGCTGCCAAGAATTATATCATGGCAACAACAAAATTTCTTCAAATAATCCCCAATTATTTACGCTTCTTGCCTAACTTCTTCAATTCCTCCTCAAACTTATCCAAACCTTCGAATGAGTGATATACACTGGCGAAACGAATATAGGCAACTTTATCAAATTTTTGTAGGTGTTTCATAACAATTTCACCTAATTTTTCGCTGGTTATCTCACCATTCCGCAGCTTTTGTATGTCTCTTTCAATTCTGTGAACCAGTTTATTAAACTGCTCATTGGTGTAAGAACGCTTTTCTAAGGATTTTTTAAGACCATTTATCAATTTATCACGTAAATACCCTTCCCTGTGACCATCTCGTTTTACGATAGAAATATCTAGCATTTCAATTTCCTCGACTGTTGAAAATCTAAAACCGCAGCGAGTACGTTCGCACTCCCTCCTTCTTCTAACACTCATGCCATCAGCCGCCAGCCTAGAATCAACGACACGGGTGGATTTATTGTTACAAACCGGGCATCGCACAAAATTTATTCATGCTTAAATTAAATTTAATCACTTTGAACACCAAAATTGTATCAAACTTTTAAAATCAGCGGAACTAGCCGCTGATTTTCTCTACATCATTTTTCTTCTGATGAAAGCCGGGATGCCCAGATCATCGTCTTCGTTCTCTTCAGCTGCGGCTACCTTGCCTGATTGGCCAACTGATTTGAAACCTGACGGTTCATTCTTCTTCTCTTCAAAATATGAATTATCAACATTCGATGACACGCGTCTTTTTTCAAACGGTGATTCGCTGGCTTGAAAATCATTTTTGGTAGGCTCTTCTCTCCTAGTTGATGGC
>CAZYCR010000010.1:3099-25317 GCA_964645815.1 uncultured Gammaproteobacteria bacterium | reverse complement strand
TTGTTATTTTCCCTTCGAATTTTTTGAAGAATGAGTACATCTCTCGCGGTTTCTTTCCAAAGTCAGAAGTCATTGTCATGCCTAATCCGGCACCACGCTTTACTGATGTTTCAAAGACGGAACACAGAGACAACAAGCTTCGTTTGTTGTTTGTTGGTCAGTTGGAACATCACAAGGGAATTGATTTTTTGTTGGAAGCTATTAAAAATGAGTCAGTCATTCAATTAATCATCGCTGGAGAAGGAACTTTGGTAAAAAAAGTGAAGAAATATGCTGATCTCAACGATCAGATAGTTTACTTGGGCTACATTGCCATTGATCAGTTGGTAAATTGTTTTGCGCTCTCAGATGCTTTGGTTGTACCTTCACTTTGCTACGAAAATTCACCAACGGTTATTTACGAAAGTTTTAAGGCCGGAGTTCCAGTTTTAGCTTCAGATATTGGTGGAGTTGGGGAATTAGTGGAAGATGGAAAGAATGGTTTTCTTTTTACACCAGGTAGTAAAGAAGATTTATTGCGGGCAATTAATAAATTGCGCGAACATAAAAATGATCTTAACCCAGAGGTAATCAAAGGAAAAGTCGCGCCTTATGAATTGGCAGTTTATGGCGAAGCATTACTGAAAAAATTATTTGCCATAGCTGATATTGAGGAAGAGATTCCAAAAAGAATTACTCGCGGTGAAGACTATTTAGGCAAAGAGGTTACGGCAATTATTAATCGGCCGCTTGGGTCGCTTCACCCAATTTACAATTTTCGTTTTACTCAAAATTTTGGCTATGTACCGGATACGTTAGCTGGCGATAATTATCCGGTTGATGCATTTGTTTTGGGTGTTGATCATCCTTTAAACATCTTTACTGGTAAATGTATTGGTTTTGTAAGACGTCTAGAAGAAGACAATGATCGCTTGATCATTGCCCCACCGGACAAAATATTTACCTACGAAGAAATTCGTGCGGCTGTTGATTTTGAGGAGCAATACACTCCCTACACAATTATTCTTGATTACGATCGAAAATAAAGATTGTCACCTTGCCATCATCAACGCTAAACCAGTCATCTGCCTCTGCTTTAGCTCTTTCTTTGATTTGTTCAGCTTGCCACCAATAATCATTAATCACTAAAAAAGCCTGATTGACTCCAACTAGATCCATTGCTTCGAGGGCATGATCGCGCGAAGGATAGTCCTCAACCATTTTCAAATAGATACTGTAAAGTTCACCACCTGTTGGAATAGGATAGTAAAAAATATCATTGTTGTAATAAGTTTTAAAACCAAAGGATTCCAGGGCAGCTGCCGAAACTGCTTGATTAGCCAGGACAACAAATTTTCCTGATTCACCAAGCTCATCAATGGCATAAACTGCGTCAAAGTCTGCTGTGCCGACATTGAAGCTGGCACTGCGACTATAATTGTCGTGTCGAGGATAGGCAGCATAAACATTAGCAGTGATAATAAAACTCAGTAGCAGCAAAAAGATGGCCTGAAGTAAAAGACGATTTTTGAGCTGATCAAAAATGCCAACCAAGCCAATTCCAGCCGATGGTAAAAGGAAAAGCGTGATAAGGAAAATTAAACGGCTGGCGTAATTTGCTCGCTCGTATTCGATCAGGAAATCAAATTGTAAGGTCGTTGAGAGTAGCCAGAAGTTTATTAATAAGATTAGTGCCATGATCAAAGGCAAATAACTTGAGGTTTTTGCCTTTTGTTTGATTAGGAAATAAACGCCAACAGCAGATAAGATGATCAGTATCCAAAAGATATTTTCTGAGGCCAAATAAAGCGCGTCAAACCAAGTGGAAAATTTATTGTCAAAAAAGTAGGAAAAGTTCAAAAGTTTCCAGTCAAATAATCGGGCAAGACTAAAGGTCGTCGGTAGATTTGAAATCTTTGCTTGAATAACAAAAACCACTGGCAAAATAATCGAGCTAACAACTGCGAGGAGTGTGATCAAAGCTCTTCGTACGCTAGTGTGCCAATTTTCTCTCGTTGCCAGCAAGAAAAGTACAAAATATATGGCCGCCGGGATACCAGCTAAGGGGTGGGTAATTAATGCCGAAAGAACTAATAGAATCATTAAAACCGGAGAAACTGTTTCAGCTTTACCAACTAGTCGAGGGAAACTGATAAATAGCAAGGCAGCAGTAAAGATGTAAGCAAGAGTCTGCGGAGTTGTGATAATAAAAGCGCTGAGTGGTAGAAAGAAGACAACTAAACTGGCTAGCCCTGGAAACTTATTCAAGGTTTCTTTAAAACCTAGGAAAGCACTAGCAAGTAAAATGATTGCACCCAAGGTCGGTACTAAAAAAGGATCGAGGTCATTAATATTTAAGGAGAAGATGTGCCAAGCTGAAAGTTCGAGAGCGTACTGGCCAATGTAGTAGAGGGGTTTTGGTGAAATTGAGCCGTATTCAATAATATGGTTAACGGTCGCACGATGTATAAACGGATCAAAGCCAAAACCGTGTGGGTAGATAATTGCTGCCACCGATACCGCAGTAAAAAATAGAATTATTAGTAATGGTAAGAGATCTCTTTTTGGTTCTTGGCTGGATGCCAGAGTGACAATCAAAAAGGTAATTAAGACAAAAACAAGAAGGATGATTGGATTTATGACTTCCCAAGGAGTGCGGATTGATTCGACAATATCGAGTGGTACTAATTGGCTAAACCAAATGTAGCCAAGGACAATAATCATCGATATAGCCATGAAATCCTGACCTTTGAGCGTTCCTTCGATATTTTTTTCAAGTAAATCATTGTACTTGTAACTCAGGAAACTGATGATTAGTGTAATTAAAACAAAGACCAAGGCCAAGAGTCCCTGGCTGATTGGTAGAAAATAATAGAGTCCAGCAACAATAACTGTTATTAGTGAAATAATTGTTAAAAAACCAGCCGTTAATTGCAGATCTCTAGCTTTTAAAGGCAGAACTCGGGGACCCACTAGAGCAGAAGCTGAAATAAGAAAGACAACTAGTGCTGCAAAACCAAGCAAAGTCCAGTGAAAAAAGAAGGAATTGACGATAGCTAAAAATAGGCTAAGCCACAGCCAAGAAAGTAGGTTAATTCTCACAAAAGCACGAAACATAGACAAAAATTCGCTAAATCGTGTTATGATTATATCAAGTACGATGAATATGCGCGATCCATACAAATGGTTTCCTCACGACTACCTTTTCTGGCCATTGGTTTATATCACACCTAAATTTATTCGGCCAAACCATATTACGGTTTTGAGAATGATTTTAACGCCCCTTGTTTTGGCCTTTTTAGTTATGGAGAATTATGCAATTGGCGTTCCGTTATTTTGTTTTACAGCTGTAACTGATGCTTTTGATGGATCTTTGGCCAGAATTCGACATGAAATTACACCTTGGGGTACTTTTTATGATCCAGTGGCAGATAAACTACTCATTGGATCAGTGATCGTTTTGGTTGTCGTTAAGTTCGTTAATCCGATTATTGCAGCGATTATTATTGCTATAGAGATTTTACTTATTTTAGGCGGTTGGTATCAGAGACAGCGAGGTAGAATAGTAACGGCCAATGTTTGGGGTAAAGTGAAGATGTGTTTGGAGGTCTGTGCTGTTATTTTTGTCCTAATTTCAGTTTGGGGCGGTGCTGACTTGTTTTTAGATCTCTCAAACGGTACATTAGTCCTGGCAGCAATTTTTGCCGTTGTCTCTCTTCTCACCTATAGTTTGTGATATGAATTGGAAGTTTTGGACTAGACTATCCATTGTTTTACTCTATTTTCTTTCCTTACTCTGGCTCGTCGTTGGCGTTCCGGATGTTTTTAATTCGCCCGATGAGCGAGCAAATTATGTGTTCAGCAAGGAATTTGCTACGAATTTTCAATTGTCTCTCGATGAGTCTTGGAACCCAGAAGTTCTTGGTGTCATCCATCCAAGATCAGTTCTTGCTTTTGAAAATAAATTATTACCAACCAGCTTTCTAGGTCTTCCAATTATCTACGGTTTAGTGGCAAAATTTTTTGGTTCCTGGTCAATTGTTTTTCTGACACCTTTCTTGGCAGCACTGATGATAGTTGCCTGGTGGCAGATTATAAAAAAAATATTTGAGTCTGAGCAGCTAGCTGATCTCTCAACATTTTTCTTAGTTATTCATCCGGCTTTTTGGCTCTACGGGGCTAGAGTAATGATGCACAATGTTTCATTTGTAGCTTTTTTAGTTTTCACTGCTTGGTTTATTTTGGTGGCCAAGATGGGGGATGCAAAGAAAATGTTCCTTGCCGGAGTAATGCTTAGTCTGGCACTGGCTTTTAGAAGCTCAGAAATACTTTGGGTTACTGTTTTAGCACTAACTGGTTGCTATTATCTCTACCGACAAAAATCATGGAAGATGGTGACTCTTTTTTTAGCGACAACTGTGGTGTTTAGCGGCTTATTCCTATTGGCGAATAAGGCTACATTTGGCGGATTTTTAGAGACCGGTTACACACTAAGTGATCCAAATTACGCTTTTAGTTTTAGTCAGCCAGTGATAGACATTCAAAACGCGCCGTCTGGAATTTTTGGTTATCTTTTGCCTTTTGGCTTTCATGAATTGGCAATTCTCCGACATGTTTGGTGGTATGGATTTTCATTGTTCCCATGGTTATCTTTTGCTAGCCTCATTGGTTTAGTTTTAGTCGTAAAAGATTGGCGCCATAAAAATGATGCTTGGCGTTGGTTGGCGATGATAACCTTAGTGCTTTCAAGTTGGTTAGCGGTTGTTTATGGCAGTTGGACTTTTAATGATAACCCAGATCCAAATTTGATAACGCTCGCTAATTCATATGTAAGATATTGGTTACCACTTTTTATTTTATCGACTCCTTTTGCTGCATATGGGTTCTTAAAAGTGGTCGATGTTTTTAAGAAAGAAAAAATAAAAAAATTGGTCCTTTCATTTACTGTTCTGTGCTTTTTACTGCTGTCACTCAACCTAGTTTTCTTTGGTAAAGATGGATTGGTGGAAACCAGAAAACACCTCTTTGAGTTCCGGGAAAAGCGTGAATACATTTTGTCGTCAACAGAATCTGACGCGATCATTATTGTTGATCGAGCTGACAAATATTTGTTCCCAGATAGAAAAGTGGTTGTGCCACTACGCTCTGAACAGACCTATGCAGCTGTTCCACTTTTATTAGAGCATGCGCCACTTTATTATTTCGGAATCACCTTACCTGAAGCGGATATTGCTTTTTTGGCAGATGAATTACTCCCCGGCTATAATTTTGAGCTTTTATTGACTGTTGATGAAGAAAGTCTGTATAAAATCAGCTATGAAGACTAGAATCTTACAGTTTTTAATTATTTTGACACCGTTTGTCTTGTTTTTTTGGCTTTTGTGGTTGGATATTGTGCCAACCGGTCAAAAAGTTGTAGTTTATTTGGCTGGTGAAGACTCCCCATACATTAATCATCCACTACCAGACGACAGAGTTGAGTATTTTCTTGATGTTGGCAAGGAGAATAAATATGTTCGTTTAATTGATGATCCTGTCTATTTTTCAGTTGATCTGCCACAAACTGACTTTGATACCGTTAGTGTTGAATTGGAATATGAGAATCATGGGTTGAATATTTTTGAGTTAGGAGCTTTGGTTGATCCGGTTTCAGATGCTTTTGATTTAAGACCAGTGGAGAATACTTTGATCGACCAAAGCGACTGGCATAAAATCGAGGATCAAGGGACAACGCTACTTGATAGGACAGGTAAGATAACATCTATCTACGACTTTTTGGATGAGCCAAATTTGGAGCATCTGGCGACTTATCACTATGAACTGTCCTTACCGTACCGAGAAGCTAATTATCAACCATTGGGACATAGTCAAACATTTACAACTTCACTGCGTGGCTACCAGCAGTACCTAACCTATCTAAAAAATGAAACCTTTTCCTTGGATTTAGTTTACTCTGATGTTAATCGAACTTTAGGTATCGATGAGGTTTTTGTTCGAGTTTATAGTGAAACCGGTAGTTTGGTTTACGAAGATAATCGAGCTGACGATGGTAATGACGGTGATAATCAAGAAGATTCAAAGCATGATATACAGGTTAAAATCGATAACCTGCCCGAGGGAGTTTATCGAGTTGAATTATCGGGTACGAGTGATATTTTTTGGCGAGAATTAACGACCGGGCAACGCTACATGTCTTTTATTGACCGGCTTTATCTAGGGGACAATGTTGGTTACAAAGATGGTTTAATTGAGAGTAAAGCTTATACCAACGCGACTAATTTAACTTTTGAAACAGTTCATACTGAAGGTATTCAAACCCTCCAGGTTAACGGTCAACCAGTAGAAATTGCCACTACTCATGAAAAGGTAGAGTACCGGGTACCAAAAAGTGATTTTGCCGTAATTTCAATCCCTTCAAGTGATATAAAAATCAGTGGACGGGGAAAATATTCACTCTCAGCCGAATCATTTTTTGATCCTGAACCAATAACTTTGACCGATGCAATTGATTTGGATGAGTCGCAAATAAACTATGTTCTAGCTGACTATATTTCGCCAAATGAAGCAGATGGTTGGTTGGTCAGCGCGACAAATCCACAACTTGAGTTCGATCTATCCAAAATTAGGCAAAGAGATAACACTGCGAAATTTATTTTATCAGTTCCAGGTGTTGACGATGATAGCTGGATCGATGTACATCAAATCAAACTAACTTTTAAGAAAAAGCCTTTAACCACGAAAGAATTCCTAGAGGCTTTGGTTGATCGTTTTCCATTTGGCTTATGAATTGGCCACTAATTACAAGAACAACCTTTCTTACAACACTAGCAAGTTATTTAATGTTTTTACTGGCAGAATATTTTCGGCCTGGCTTTGTTAGTTTCATCTTTTCGGTTCATTGGTTCTTGCTGCCTTTGTTTGTTTTTGCACTGCTCTGGATGAGATTTGATTCAGCCAACATGAAAACTCCGCGAGTTATAAAATTTGTTTTATTTATAATTACCAGCCTATTGCTTTTTATTTTGGTCTGGCGTGAAACAGAAGTTTTGGCAGATGCCAGAGTTTTCTTGGCTTTAATTGCTGCCTTGACGCCCTGGATCATCGAGCGACTCTTGTCAGCGGAAAAAGAGTAGGGCAAGATAAAGAATATGAATGATTGTCTATTTTGCAAAATCATCGAAGGCTCAATACCTTCGTACAAGATTTACGAGGATAATAACGTCTATGCCTTTTTGGATATCAATCCAGTGAGCAAAGGTCACACGTTAATTATCCCAAAGGTTCACGCGGAGAATTTGACTGAGGGCTCGGCGGAAACAGCCGCAGAATTATTTAAAACAGTTCATGATTTAGCACCAAAAATTTTGAAGGCCTTGGGTGCAACCGGTTACAATATTGGTATGAATCACGGGACTGATGCCGGGCAATTGGTTTTTCACACCCATGTCCATTTTATGCCGCGTTATGCCGGCCAGCCTCGCACGTTTGAAAAACAACATCCGAGTCAAGAAGAGTTAGCGGCGGTAGCAGAAGAAATAAGAAAAGGGCTTTAAAAAACAATGGACGCCAGCCTGAGAGGCGAGCGTCCGAGAAACGGATCAACCGATGAAACGGTCGGGCCAGTTCTGGTAGAACGGCTCGATCTTTTTCGGTTGCTTGAATTCGAGATAGATGGCCACGCCAGCGACCAGGAAGGTCAGGCCGACGGTCACCCCGACGATCAGGTTGAAGATCACTTGGTCTCCGTCTTCGTCCGGGCCTCTTCGAGCTTGACCAACTTCTCCAGCGCGTTGGCGATGCGCGCTTGATTTTGGTTGCTCGACTTCAGCCACCAATTGATACCGTGCAAGCTCCAAAATATCAGGAGTAGTGAGCCTACTACCATACCAGCAATTAGGTCTAACATCAAACCTCCAAGTTAAGCCTCCTGAGCTTACATTTTTTAGCCAAAATGTCAAGTATTGACGCAAACCAGGTATTTGATAAGGTACTTGTATTAACTCATTAATTTGCTACCAGCGTAGCAAATTTGGCGCGTTAATTATTATGAAAGTGCTTGTTACTGGAGGGTGTGGCTTTATTGGCTCACATTTTATTCGTACAGTCTTTGAGAAAAGACCGGATTGGGAAGTGATCAATTTAGACGCCTTAACTTATGCTGGAAATCTGGCGAATACTCTTGATATTCAGTCTCATCCCAAATATCGTTTTATTTACGGTTCAATTACCAATAAAGAGCTAGTTCACCAGTTAATACAGGAAGTTGATGCAGTGGTTAATTTTGCGGCTGAGACTCACGTTGACCGCTCGATTCAAGACAATGAACCATTTGTTCTCACTAACGTTTTAGGAGTCCAACGCTTGATAGATGCTTCTGTAAGACATGGCAAACGTTTTCATCATGTGAGTACCGACGAAGTTTTTGGCTCACTCGGCTCGGAGGATCCAAAGTTTACGGAGAATACTAAATATGAACCAATGAATCCGTACAGCGCCACAAAGGCAGCTTCGGATCATTTGATTCGTGCAGCAATTCATACTCATAGTTTGCGAGGTACAATTTCCAACTGCACCAACAACTACGGTCCATATCTTTATCCAGAAAAATTTTTATCAATTTCCATTACTAATCTTTTTGATGGTAAACCAATTCAAATTCATGGCGACGGTAAACAGGTTCGTGATTGGATTCACGCCAAAGATCATAGCTTAGGAATTTTAGATATTTTGGAGCGTGGTCGGATTGGTGAAACTTATATGATGGGCGGCAGTGCTGAATATTCAATTGAAGATACAGCTAGGTTACTTTTGAAAATCATGGGCTTTGAAGAAAATATGCTGACTTTTATCAAAGATCGTCCGGGGCAAGATCGTCGTTATGCCATTGATTTTTCAAAGATACAAAATGAGCTTGGTTGGCAACCAACAATTACTTTTGAAGGAGGATTGAGACAGATGGTTGATTGGTATCGCAAAAATGAAAACTGGTGGCGTCCAATTAAACAAAGTTCCGGCTATCGCAATTGGTACGAATCACAATTCGGTGAAAAGTATTAGTATGAATAAAATCAATACACCACTGGAGGGTCTATATATCATTGAACCGCAGGTTTTTGGTGATGAAAGAGGGTATTTTATGGAAACTTATAATGCAGACAAATTTGCTGCTTTAGGCATCCATACGGTTTTTAATCAAGATAACCATTCTCGTAGCGCCAAAGGAGTACTGCGCGGAATTCATTTTCAATTACCGCCAAAACCAATGGCTAAATTAGTCCGCTGTACTAAGGGACGTCTTTGGGATGTTGCAATTGATTTGCGTAAAAACTCGCCAACCTACAAACAATGGTTTGGTTTAGAACTCTCAGAAGAAAATAAAAAGATGCTTTACATTCCCGAAGGTTTTGGTCATGGTTTTTATGCCTTGGAGGAATGTGAATTAGTTTATAAATGTTCCAACACCTTTGATGCTGATCTTGATGGCGCTATTGCCTGGAATGATCCAGAAATCGGTATTAATTGGCCAATTGCTCCAACACTTTCCAACAAGGATCAGGTTGCACCAAAACTGATTGAGGCAAATCTACCTTTCTAGTTTATTATTTATTAGGTTAGCGGGTCCTGCCACAGCTTTCACCCCACCAGTGCTCACTACGTTGCGCGCTGTCGGGGACCCCGCCAGCTGTATCACCCGCGTTGATTTATGAAAATTTTAGTTACCGGCGCCGGAGGATCTTTAGGTCAAGACATTGTTGATGTTTTTCGAGCTGCTGGTCATGAAGTTGTGGCAACGGACCGTGATGAATTGGATATTACTGATCGGGAAGAAGTTCAGAAAAAGTTAGTGGAAATTCAACCAGATATCATTATCAACACTGCCGCTTATAACTTTGTCGATAATGTTGAAGATCCGGCCTTTTTCTCGCTCGCCTATAAGATTAATGCAGAAGGTCCACGCAACCTTGCCGAAGCAGCTAAATCATTGGATAAAATATTTGTTCACTATAGCACCGACTATGTTTTCGCTGGTGATAAACCGGAAGGTTACGAGGAAGATGACCAGCCAAATCCAGTTTCCAAATACGGTGAGACAAAGTGGCACGGAGAAACATTAGTTGAGCAGGTTGGTGGTAAGTATTATATCTGCCGGCTCTCAAAAATCTTCGGCCGACCAGCTCTGGGGGAGAATGGTAAAGAAAGTTTTGTCGCTTTAATGTTAAGACTAGCTAAAGAAAAGCCTGAGCTAAAGATTGTGAACGAAGAAGTTGGCTGTCCTAGTTATACCTTGGATATTGCTCGAGCTACTTTGCAGCTGCTTTCGGAAAGACGAGCGTTTGGGATCTATCATATCGTGAACGAAGGTGTGGGCGTGACCTGGTATGAGTTTGCCGAAGAGATATTTAATCTTACCCAGGTAATTACTCCTCGACAACCGGTGACTTCTCAGGAATTTCCCAAGCCAGCTGCACGGCCAAAGTTTGCAGCCCTTCGGAATACAAAACTACCAAAACTTCGCTCACGCAGCGAGGCCTTGGCAGAGTATATTAAAACCTTGAATTCTTAGTCGATTAGTGGGAGGGCAAAGATCCCAATGTCTTCTCCGAATGTTCCGTAGAAATAAGCGTTTTCACCAGTATTGGTTATCCAAAAAGATTGAATCTCGGCATTTTCTAAAAGAGTTGTCGAGGTTCTTTGTTTTCCGACTCGGTAGCGTTCAATGGTTGAGACTTTGTTTTTTGTCACCAAGATCAAGTTGACGCCAGACGGATGCCAGAAGATGTCCTCAATTGTGTCTCCTTGGCGGGTAATAAATGTAGTTCGGTGGCTCGGAGCATCATAAAGATTAACTTCCATACCATCGGAATAAACCAAAATGTCAGCGGCTGCTAGCCAATCGAAATGAGTCGCTTTTGTTCCCAAAAGAATCGGTTGATCTTCATGGATGTTTAGAAGATAAAGATCGTTTTTGTTACTTGTAAGAATTAGATAGCCGCCATCTCGTTCTGCGACGGTATACTCATTACGTGGTAGGAGAGCAATAATTTTCTCTTCGTCGTCAAAGCTCTGATGTATTTCGACATTGGTGCCGTTGTCTTTAAAAGTTAGAATGCTAGCATCTAAAAGAACGCTGGCAGCTTCGTCAGCAACATAAGTTCTAATTAGACCTGAGGCAAGATCGACTTGATAAAGTGTTTCTGGTTGAGCCAAGTAAAGAAGGTCATTGTCGCTAGGATGCCAAAAAACGTTTGTTGTTTCGTCTTGTAAATCGAGTGTTAGATCTTTTGATTGGCCATCACTGTTAAAAACGTTTAAATAACCCGTTTGAGCGTCGAAGACAAAAAAGCTTTGCCCTGAAGCAGACCAGGCAATTTCGGCCTCGTCGCTAATAATTGAATCGAGCTTCATCTCGATTTTTTTTGGTTCATTACTTTCTAAATCATACAACCAAATTTCACTCCAACCGCCACCCTGAGTAAGAAAAGCAATCTGTTGGTTATACGCCGCATAATGAAGAAGTTCTTGTTTAAGAACTAGCTCAGGTTGAGAATCGAGAAAAAGTTGGATTGGTTGAACTAAAGAAGTTTCTCCACTTTTCACTTCCACCGAACCTTCCCAAGAATGATAACCTTCACGCCAGACAGCAATTTGATACACGGCTGGCATGAGACGTTTAAAAATATAAGGTGTTGTCTTTTCAGTGTCTTCGCCATCTAAGTAGATTCGAGCATTTCGCGGTGTTGAGTTGATAGAAATGACCCCGGTTCTAACAATTTGTCCGTTTGAAAAATTATAGCGGTAACCGGCAGTATAGAGAACACTGATTGGAGCGGCAATAATAAAGAAGGTGAAAAAACTCCAAAAAAGTAATTGTCGAATCCAAGGTTTAATCATATGAATCTTTCGGCTAAAACTAGCAAGAAAAATGATCCCAGTCAAGTCTATTTATGTTCAATTGGTTTTATGCTAGAATAGCCGGGTATTATGCAAGAAGAAAACTCTCGGAAAACCTCTGGTTTTTCTTTTTCCTACCTTTTGGTAGCAGTAACTGCTTTGGTGGTCGTTTTTTATGTTGGCTATATCGCGGGCAACAACCATGGAGCTAAATCTATTGTACCAAGCGGTGAGGCTCATGTAACACATCAGGGGGATATCTCAAGCTCAGCTGCTGATATTGATTTCAGACAGTTTTGGGATGCATGGGATTTAATTAAAGAGTCCTACGTTCATCAACCAGTTTCTGAAGAATCGTTGTTTTATGGAGCGATGCAGGGGCTTTTCTCGGCTCTTGATGATCCTTATTCCATGTTCTTTACACCAGAGTCGGCCGAAGAATTTAACATGGAACTCGATGGAACTTTTTTTGGAATCGGAGCAGAGATTGGTACACGCGACGACACGATCGTTATTGTTGCTCCGCTAGCTGATTCGCCGGCAGAACAAGCTGGAGTCATGGCAGGAGACAGTATTGTAGCCATCGACGGTCAGGAAACTTATGGCATGAGTGTCAATGATGCGGTCAGTTTGATCCGTGGTGAAGAGGGCACACCTGTTGTTTTGACCATGTGGCGAGACGGTTGGAAAGATGTTCGCGATATTGAGATAGTCAGAGGCGAGATTAATCTGGATAGTGTGGAGTGGGAGATTCGTGATGATGGTATAGCTGTGGTGAATATTTATATGTTTAATGAAGATACCACCACACTTTTTCAAGCAGCTGTACAAGAAATTTTAACTCAAGATGTTTCCGGTATTGTTCTGGATCTTCGAAACAATCCGGGTGGACTTTTGACAGAGGCTGTTAACGTCGCTGGTTTCTGGATAGATGGTAAAACAGCAGTGATTGAAAAAGTTCAAGATAAGCAAACGGAAATATCCGCAGCCGGCGTTGCTCAATTGGCCGGCATTCCAACCGTTGTTTTGATTAATGGCGGTTCGGCTTCAGGATCAGAGATTTTGGCCGGAGCTTTACAGGATTACAATGTTGCAACTTTGATTGGTGAACAAACTTTTGGTAAAGGCTCGGTACAGGAAATGTATGAGCTCCCAGACGGTTCAGCAGTTAAGATTACTGTAGCTGAATGGTTAACTCCGTTGGGTCGTTTTATCAATGATGTTGGCATTGAGCCAGACAGAATTGTTGAATTCACTCAAGAAGATTACGATGCAGGCAAAACCCCACAATTCGATGCGGCAATCGATTTCCTCCAGAAAGGAAACTAAAAAACCGCAACATCGCGTTGAAGTCTCGGCCGGTGGTTTGGTCTATAAAGAAACTGGCCGCGGTCTTTATATTGCCATGTTGCAAGATTCATTTGGAAACTGGACCTTCCCAAAAGGTCACGTTCGTCGACGACGGGAATCTCGCAAGCGTGCGGCTGAGAGAGAAATAAAGGAAGAATTAGGTTTGGAAAAGCTGGAGTTTATTGTGCCTCTGGGGCAGATTGATATTTGGTTTAGAGATCGTTTTGTTTTCAAAGGAAAATTAGTCCATAAATTCATCCATTATTTTTTGTTCAAAGCACCAGCTAACGCGAAATTAAGGTTACCAAAATCACATGAAAAAGGAGAGAAGATTCAAGCTGTTGCCTGGGTGCCTCTGGAAGTTGTGGTCAAACGTTCAAGCTATCGTGACATGAAGCCAATCATTCAAAAAGCCCTGAAAAATTTAAAAAAATAACGATTTGTATAAGTCTTAGAAAATGAGTATAATGCCGGCGTATGAAAGTGATACTTCTAGAGAATGTTAAGAGTCACGGACTCAAGGGGGAAGTGGTTGAGGTCTCTGAAGGCTATGCCATGAATTTTCTCTTCCCACAGCATTTGGCTGTTGAGGCTAATGAGACAAATATCAAAGCCCAGGAAGATAAAGTAAAATCAGCTGCCAAGAAGTCAAAAAAAGAGGAACTAGCTGAAAAGAAGTTGGCTAAAACAATCGATGGTTTGGAAGTTGTGATCCAAGAAAAGGCTGACAATGGAAAACTGTACGGCTCAGTTGGTGCCAAAGAGATCGCTGAGGCGCTAAAGTCCATGAAGCATAAAATTGATGCAGACTGGATTGAGTTCGAAAGTCAAAAAGAAGTGGGGGAATACGAAGCGACAGTTAATTTCCCAAGTGGCTTTGAAGCCAGACTAACTATTATCATCGAAGCAAAATAACCACATCGGCCAAATGGCCGATGTTTGTTGTACAACGAATATGAAAAACAGAAAATTCTTGTTCATTGTGGGAGGTGTAATGAGCGGCGTAGGAAAAGGAACGTCTTCTGCTGCACTCGGTTTAACTCTCAAAGTTAAGGGTTATAAAGTTACAGCTATTAAAGTTGATCCGTACGTTAACGTGGACGCTGGCACCATGAATCCGGTAGAACATGGCGAAGTTTTTGTGACCATTGATGGTGATGAAACAGATCAGGATATTGGTACCTACGAACGTTATCTCGAAGTTGATATTACCCGAGTCAACTATATGACAACTGGTCGAGTCTATCGAACGGTTATTGAGCGGGAAAGAAATCTTGAATATGGCGGTAAATGTGTTGAGGTTGTACCGCATGTGCCAGAGGAAATCATTCGTCGCATTGATGCTGCCGCCGAGCACGCTGACGCTGACATCACTCTCATTGAAATCGGTGGAACAGTAGGAGAGTATCAAAATGTGCTCTTCTTGGAGGCAGCCAGAATGATGAAATTGCGCGATCCGCAGTCAGTGGCTTATGCATTGGTTAGTTATTTGCCGGTACCGCCTTCGATTGGCGAAATGAAAACAAAGCCAACTCAGTACGCTGTTCGGACACTCAATGGAACAGGTATCCAGCCGGATTTTATTATTGGCCGTTCTACCATGGCGATGGATGAACCTCGTAAAAAGAAGATTGCATATTCTTGTGCAGTGCCTTGGGAGCATATCATCAGTGCCCCGGATGCTAAATCTGTCTATGATATTCCGGCCATGTTTGAGGAGCAACATTTTGCTGCCAATGTTTTGAAGACCTTTGGTCTTGAAGTGAAATACAATCATCTTGATGAGTGGCGAGCTTTCACTGAGAGAATGAGATCTGCTGACAAGGTAGTAAAGATCGGAGTTGTTGGAAAATATTTTTCAACCGGTGATTTTACTCTTTCCGATGCCTATATTTCTGTACTCGAAGCTATTAAACATGCAGCTGCAGAAGTTGGCGTCAAACCTGAAATTGCTTGGCTCAACTCAGAGGAGTACGAAGAACATCCGGAGAAGCTCGAAGAATTAAAAAATTTCCACGGTCTTTTAATACCTGGCGGGTTTGGCTCGAGAGGAATTGAAGGAAAGATTCAGGTGATTAAATTTGCTCGCGAAAATAAGATTCCTTATCTCGGCCTTTGCTATGGTATGCAGTGTGCTGTGATTGAGTTTGCCCGTGACGTACTTGGTTGGTCAGATGCTAACACTACTGAAATTAACGCTAAGACCGAAAAACCGGTTATTCACACCATGGCTGATCAAGTTTCGAAAATTGAAAGTGGTTCTTATGGTGGCACTATGCGTTTGGGCAGCTATCCATGTAAGTTAGCCAATGATACTTTCTCGGCTGCGGCCTACGGAAAAAATGAAATCAGCGAGCGTCATCGTCATCGTTATGAGTTTAACAATGAGTATCGACAAGAATTGGAAGCAGCTGGTTTGGTGATTGCCGGAACATCGCCGGACGATAGTTTGGTTGAGATTGTCGAAGTCAAGGATCATCCTTTCTTTGTTGGTGTTCAGTTTCATCCAGAATTTCAAAGCAGACCTCTTTCGCCGCATCCGCTATTCGTCGGTTTCCTCCGTGCCGCTAAGGAGAAATAATTTAAAACAAAAACCCGGCTTTTGGAGCCGGATTTTTGATTGTTTTATTTTGTTTCTACAATGCTCACGAATGTCTTCTTGATCAAGCTTCCATGGAAATTCTTAACTTGCTTTTTCAAGAACTTAACAGTTCCGTTGGTAAGAGCATACAAGCTGTCATCTTTACCTCGACCAACATTTTTACCAGGTCGATATTTAGTACCGCGCTGACGAATCAAAATCTGGCCAGTTTTTGCAAACTCACCGTCTGATTTTTTTAAACCGAGTCTTTGCGCTTGCGAATCTCGGCCGTTCCGGGTACTGCCCTGCGCTTTTTTATGTGCCATAGTGTTTGCTGCTTGCTATTATCTTGGCGCACTACTGCGTCAGAAATCTGCGCTTTTCGTCACCGTACCTATCTAGTACGGCTCCTCAATACTCGATTTCTTCCTTGTATTGCATCCAAGCTAATACACTCGCATTATTGAAGCTAGTTTTGCTACGCTCGTTACAATTTATGTCCCATCTCGACGGCTGTGCCGCCGAAACAACGATGGCGGCATCGTATAATATTTTCTGTCCGTTGTCAAGCAGCTAGGAAAGATGTATGATAATTACCAGAAAGATTACGTTTTTTGGTGTTTTTTGAAGATAATGAGGCCACATGAGAGCAAGAATTAGCAAAATTTTCAAGAATTTTAAGGCGATGTCATCAAAGCGTTTTTTTTGGTTGACTTTTGTCATCTCCTTACTTTTCCTTGGGCTGTGTGTATTTTTACCCGCCTGGCAGCTACTGCCTGATATTAAAGATGCGGGTACAATACCTCTTCACTACAACATCCATTTCGGGGTTGATGCTTTTGGTCTCTGGTGGCACGTCTTTTTCATACCAATCATCGGAGCAGCTATCTTAATATTCAATTATTTTATCGCACTGCTTTATTGGAAAAAAGAGAAGGTTCTTAGTTATCTCTTGGTGGCCACCGCATTGTTGGTTCAGTTCTTTTTATTGTTGGCAATGATTTTCGTTGTCTTATTTAACTTAGCATATGGTTGATGTTTTTGTTGTTATAAAAATTTTGGCGCTAACCACTATCTCTTTTGTGGTAGCAATTTTATGGACCCCTTTACTTACCAACCTTCTTTATAAGTATAAGATGGGGAAGTCTTTGCGTAGCAAATCAGAAGCCCCAATTTTTCATAAGATGCACGAAAAAAAAGCAGGCACTCCAACCATGGGAGGAGTCTTGATTTGGGGAACGGTTCTGGCTGTCGCTGCATTCTTCTTCTTGGTTCATTGGATTGATCCAAGTCATTTTATTGGTAAACTTCATTTCTTAACTCGCGGACAAACTTGGTTACCGCTGGCTGCTTTGGTCGCGTCTGGTTTGGTTGGACTTGGAGATGATTTATTAAACGCACGACAAATTGGTAAACACGGTGGCGGAATTGATATTCGTCATCGCCTAATTTTGTATACGCTGATAGCTTTGGTTGGAGCTTGGTGGTTTTTCTTTAAACTTGATTGGGATCTGTTGCGAGTACCACTTTTGGGTAGTTTTGAAATTGGTTACTGGTATATCCCGCTTTTTGTTCTGGTGATTGTCGGAACGTCGTTTTCAGTCAACCAAACTGATGGTCTTGATGGTTTGGCCGGAGGCACTTTAGTTTCGTCCTTTGGGGCTTATGCAGTGATTGCTTTCATGCTTGAAAAATACGAACTCGCTGCTTTCTGTGGTGTTATCTCCGGAGCCTTACTAGCATTCCTTTGGTTTAATATTTATCCGGCCCGATTTTTTATGGGAGACACTGGAGCGATGTCTTTGGGGGTTACATTGGGGATCGTAGCCATGCTCACTAATTATGCTTTGCTTTTGCCAATTATTGGTCTAGTTTTTGTCGTCGAATCAGTGACAACAATTATTCAATTAATTTCCAAGAAGGTTTTCAAGAGAAAGGTCTTTCAAGTTGCGCCGATCCATCATCATTACGAAGCCATTGGTTGGCCAGAACCAAAAGTTGTCATGCGTTTTTGGGTCATTTCTTGGATTGCGGCATTTTTGGGAATTATTATTGCTTTACTCGATATCGGTTTAGTCAAATAGTATGAGAGATGCCGCGAGGGGAAAAGTCGATAAAACATTTTTCCTGATCATAGGCATTCTTGTTGTCTTCGGCCTAGTTATTTTGACCTCAGCTTCAAGCCCGGTTGGTTACGAACGTTTTGGTGACAGTTACTATTTTTTAAAACATCAACTTGTCTCCGGATTGTTACCGGGGATCGTTGCTTTGGTTTTTACCTATCTGACACCTTATCAACTGTATCGAAAATGGGCTTTGCCAATGCTTGGTATCTCGATTCTCCTTTTGATCTTGGTTTTTATCCCAGGCGTCGGTGCTGACTACGGAACTTTTGCTAAAAGCTGGGTTTCTATTGCCGGAGTTGCTTTTCAGCCAGCAGAGTTAGTTAAATTGACTTTCCTAATTTATCTGGCTGCCTGGATGGAAAAACGTCAGTCAGAACTGCACGACGTTCATTCAGGCTTTGTGCCGTTTATCGTGATTTTGGCGGTTATTGGTCTTTTGATGTTATTGCAGCCAGACTTAGGGACATTATCGATCATTACTGCTATGGCCTTAAGCGTTTATTTTATTGCTGGCGGTCCATTGCATTATCTGTTAGGTCTTGGTGTTGCCGGAACAGTAGCCTTGGGAGTTGCTATTCAATCGTCCCCTTACCGAGCTGCTCGATTTATGACTTTTCTTCACCCAGAGTTAGATCCACAGGGAATTGGTTATCAAATCAATCAGGCACTGCTGGCAATTGGTTCCGGTGGTTTTTTTGGCCGTGGCTACGGGCATTCTTTGCAGAAATTTCAGTACCTGCCAGAGGTTGCCGGAGATTCAATTTTTGCTGTTATGAGTGAAGAACTTGGTTTCTTATTCACTTCTTTATTTCTGGTCGGCTACGTTGCTATGCTTTGGCAAGGTCTAAAGATTGCGGAAAAGTCTCACGATGATTTTGGCAAGTTTTTGGTAGTTGGAATTATAGCTTGGTTCGGTTTTCAGGCATTTATAAATATTGGTGCAATGATTGGACTTTTACCGATCACTGGCGTGCCTTTGCCGTTTTTGAGTTATGGAGGAACTTCGCTCGTGGTATCATTAGCAGCAGTAGGGATTGTTTTAAATATTTCACGCTATTCGAAGGAAGTCTGATATGTACTATGAACACAAGCACATCCTCATGACCGGTGGCGGAACCTTGGGTCCGGTGACGCCATTATTGGCATTGATGGAAGTTTGGAAGGAACAAGATAAAAATGTTTTGTTTTCCTGGGTGGGTACAGAAGATGGACCGGAAAGTGAGTTAATCGAAGAAAAAGATATCCCTTTCTACTCACTAAGCGCCCCTAAGTTGGACCGGAACAAAAAATGGAGTTGGTTTTTGGTTGTTCCACAGTTATTGATGAGCTGCATCAGAGCTTTTGCTCTTTTGAAAACTATTCAGCCACACATGGTTTTTACGGCTGGTGGTTATGTTAGCGTACCGATTATTATCATGGCTAAATTGATGCGAATTCCATGCTGGGTGCATCAGTTAGACGTCATACCCGGTGTTGCTAATAAGGTTATGGCTCCGTTTGCTAGTCGGGTGAGTGTTACTTGGGAAGAGTCAGCCAGTGCATTTCCGCCAAACAAAACAATCGTCGTTGGTGGTTTGGTAAGGCCGGATTTACTAGATGGTGATTCAGAATTATTTAAAGACATGTTCGAGCTCGATACCAACAAGCCAACTGTAGCTATTTTTGGCGGCGGTACAGGAGCAGCTGCAATTAATCAATCATTGGCAGCAGTTGTTTCAGATTTGAGAACAAAAATGAACATTGTTCATTTGGCGGGTAAGGGTAAATTGGACGAAGATTTAGAGGAAACCAAAGGCACTTACGTAGCCCGAGAATTTTTTACCAATATGGCAGATCTTTATGCTGCAGCTGATGTGGTTGTAGCTCGAGCTGGAATGGGTACAATCTTGGAAATCGCCGCTTTGAGAAAACCAACGATTCTCATTCCGATTCCAGATTCTCACCAAGAGGCCAATGCCCGAGTCCTTGAAGACAAAGAAGCGGCTCTGGTGATCCACGAACTTAATCCGCAAGTTTTAAAACAGGAGATTGAGAAGATAATGTTTCAAAGTGATTTACGACAGAGTTTGATCAGAAATTTACGTTCGTTACTGCCGATGCATGCGGCCGGGATGATCATTCACGAGGCTAACGGATTACTTAAACGATAAACAAAATAAAACCACCGGCTTCGGCCGGTGGTTTTAAAATAGCTTTAGAGGCTTCAGGTAAAATTACTCAGCCATGTCTTCAGCTACATTCTCTGCATCTTCTGCAACCTCTTCGGTGTCATCAGACACGCTTTCTGTATCCTCCATGGTTGTTTCTGTTGACTCTTCTGCAGCCATGTCCTCATGAGTGTGGTCATCAGGCATTTCTGCATTACATACTTCACAAAACATAATAATTGTGATTATGAATTACGAAAGACATTATAGCAGAAAAGATGCAATGAAGACAACTAAATTTCAATTTTATGAGAAATTGTTTTTTTTAGTTTGATGTTAAGATGACTAATATGTCAATTTTATTGCAACGCGCTCTCAATCCCAAGCAATATGATCTGTCGGATCTAAATTTTAGAGCCGAAGGAACTTTAGAGACTCCAGAAAGAAAATTATTCTGGCAGTACATTCGCGAGCTCGATCTTGATTATCATGATAAATCAGTGCTCGATATTGCTAGTGGTACAGGTTGGTTGCTTCATCGAATCAAAGAACTTGGTGCAACTGAGGTTTTTGGCATTGAGCCAGCCGAGAAAAATTGTGAGATTGCTCGTGAATATTTATCTAGTAGTGAATTTGAATGCAACGATCTATTTTCGAGTCAATTAAATAAGAAGTTTGATTTTGTCTTTCTGGTGATGGCTTCTGATTATTTTGAGGATCTAAACAAGCTTTACCGCAAAATTATTACTTTTATGAAGGATGACGGAATTTTTGTTTCTATCGACCCGGATTACGAGTATAACAAATTACCCCGTTTTGATTACAAACTTGAAGTGGAAGAGTTAAACGATCATGAGTACGTTATTGGCGTGACCAGACCGCGATCTGGAAAAATGGTTGGAATCATTAGAAAAGAATCTTTTTTGATAGAGACTGCACAGGCAGCTGGGTTAGAGTGTTTTGACAGTCGACCACTGATTGCCACCAAAGATTTTTTATTGGCTCGACCGGAGTACGAACAAATTAAAAAGCAGCCGATCGCTCGAGTCCATTCTTTTAAGAAAAAACAAAAAGTCTTAATTTGAGCTAACCGTTCAACAAACAAAAAACTACCTAATGAATCGTTGTTTTTCCTACAAAAAAACTCCGATAAAATCGAAGTTTTTTTGGTACACCGGGTGGGACTCGAACCCACGACCACAGGCTTAAAAGGCCTTTGCTCTACCAGCTGAGCTACCGGTGCTTAATACTCGCTACAAATTTGGCGATCTGCTGTGTTAGAAATCTGCGCCTGTTGTCACCGTATATGTTCAGTACGGCTCCTCCATGCCCGCCTGCCGGCAGGCAGGCTCGTTCTCTTCCTTGCATCTCATCCAAATTTGCTACGCTCGTTTGTCTCAAGTCGAGATGATATAAATTTGGCGATTTGCGATTGATCTGTAATATCCTAACGTAACGGCGATTTTATACCATATTTTTTAAAAAAGATCAAGTATTCCTGGTATAATGGAGTTATGATTGAGAATAGTAATTCCGAGTCTGGTCAATTATTGCCTTGGCACGCGCAGACAATCGAGGATGTTCTCGATACTTTTTCGGTTACCAGAGATGGTTTAACTGATCGGGAAGTAGAAAAAAGACAACAAGAATTCGGCTTAAACAAACTCCCCAGTCGGCAAGGAAAAAGTGCCTGGCGTATTCTTTTTGATCAGTTTGCCAGCCCTCTGATTTTTATCCTCGTCGCTGCAGCAGTAATTAGTTTCTTTTTGGGAGAATGGTTGGATTTTTCGGTTATCAGTATTGCGGTTGGCTTGAACGCAATTTTGGGTTTTGTTGAAGAATATCGTGCTGATCGTTCTTTGCAGGCCTTAAAGAAATATTTACCCGTTCAAGTTAAAGTCAGACGTCATGGTCAACAAATGATCATCTCGGCGGAAGATTTAGTACCTGGGGACATTATGTTGCTTGCGGCCGGCGATAAAGTTACAGCCGATGGTCGGATCGTCGAGGAACAAGTTCTGGAAGTAAAAGAAGCAGCTCTAACAGGGGAGTCGGTTCCGGTTAAGAAGTCAGCAGCTATTCAATCCAGAAAACTGGCGCTAGCTGACAGGAAAAATATGGTCTTTGCTGGGACAACTGTGAC
>CAZYCR010000010.1:0-3089 GCA_964645815.1 uncultured Gammaproteobacteria bacterium | reverse complement strand
GTGACTCAAGGTCGGGCAGAGGTTATTGTTGTGGCTACGGGGTTAGAGAGCGAAATAGGTAAAATCACAAAATTAGTTTTGAGCGTGGGAGATGAAAAAACACCATTGCAAAAGCAATTACAGTCGTTTGCACGCGTACTTGGTTTAATCGTTCTCGGCTTGGCTTCTTTGGTTTTTGTTTTAGGAATATTGCGTGGACTTGATGCTTTGGAGGTTTTTAAAATTGCTGTCGCGATTACGGTTTCAGCTATTCCAGAAGGTCTGGCCGTTGCCATTACCGTTATTCTGGCTATTGGCATGCAGCGGATTTTAAAAAAGAAAGCACTGGTCAGGCGCTTAATTGCTGCCGAGACTTTAGGTAGTGTGCAAATTATTTGTGCTGATAAAACTGGAACACTGACGACTGGCGAGATGGAAGTAGTTGAAGTCTGTGTTGGCGATGAAGAAATTCATGGCGAGCCAAAAACAGCCCGTCAGAAAGAATTCATGCAAGCTCTTTATTACACCAGTGGAGTAGTCATCGGTGAAAAAATTGGCGAAGCAGATTTTTCCGGCAGTCAAACCGAGATAGCTGTCATGAAATATATTCTGCCTTACAAAGAAATGTTTGCTGATGGTAGTCATCGACTTGGACGGGATTTACCTTTTAGTTCAAAGAATAAATTTTCCGCTCGGATTATTGAAAATGAAAATGGCAATACTTTATACGTTGTCGGTGCCCCGGATCTTTTAGTCGAGCGAGCTGATATTTCCGACAAGACCAAGCAGAAAGTCCTCTGTGACTTTCAAGATATGGTTGGCCGAGGTTTGCGAGTTTTAGCTGTGGCACGACGAGAAAACATGCCGAGTCTGGAAGACCTCGATCCAGAAGAAGTTAAAGATATTGAGATTTTGGGTTTTGTAGGCTTGCGCGATCCACTGCGCCCGGAGGCTGCCAAAACGATCGAAGAAGCTCGAGCTGCCGGTTTACGTCCAATCATGATCACCGGCGATCATCCGGATACTGCGCTCTTGATTGCTCAAAAGGCTGGTCTTGAAGCTTCGCAAAAAACCCTCTTAACCGGTCTTGAATTGGATGAAATGACCGATGACACCCTACAAGATCGTCTAACTTCCATCAATGTTTACGCCAGAGTTTCTCCTCGACACAAACTAAGAATTATTTATGCCTGGCAACGGAATGGTGCATCAGTTGCAATGACCGGAGATGGAGTTAACGATGCTCCAGCCCTTAAAGCGGCCGACATCGGTATCGCTCTTGGCTCTGGTACCGAAGTCGCTAAAGAGACGGCTGATATAGTTCTTTTGGACAATAATTTTAAAACAATCGTTGATGCTATCCGCGAAGGAAGAATCATTTTTGATAACTTACGCAAGATGATCGTCTATTTGCTCTCAGATAGTTTTTCGGAAATTCTGCTTGTTTTGGGCTCATTAATTCTTTCTTTACCGGTTCCAATTTTGCCGGCCCAAATTCTTTGGATCAACCTTATTACAGACGGTTTTCCAAGCATCGCGTTGACTTTTGAGCCGGGTGAAAAGGAGATCATGAAAGAACCACCACGGCGTAAAAATGAACCGATTCTTAATGGAGAAATGAAAGTATTGATTCTTATCATTGGACTGTTTACGGATCTGGTTCTTTTTGGCATTTACGCTTACTTATTAAAAATGGAAATTGATTTGGCTGAAATTCGAACATTTATTTTCGTTGCTCTTGGTCTGGACTCTTTATTATATATTTTCGCCATTCGAAAGTTCCGCAGCACCATTTTCCGCTCGCATCCGTTTCAAAATAAATGGTTGGTTTTAGGTGTTGTCTTTGGCTTTCTTCTCTTAGCTTTGCCATTAGTCGTTGAGCCATTAAAGGAACTTTTTGGCTTTGTTGATCTACATGTTTTTGAATGGTTAATCTTATTAGGTTTTGGTATCTTTGAACTACTCTGTATCGAGATTGTCAAAGAAATTTATAATCATCATAAAGCTCGATCATAGTTTATTATTGATCATGGTTTGAGCAAATCAAGAAAGCCGACTATAATATGAATCGTATGGATTTAAGTAAAATTGAGAATTTTCAAGACGCCGTAGTTACCGTTATGGGGCTTGGGCGCTATAAGCAAGGTAGTGGTTTAGGTGCTGCAAAATGGTTAATTCGGCACGGAGCTCAAACAATAATTACTGATCTCAAAGATGAGACTGAACTTGAGGAATCAATGTCTTTAGTCATGGAATGGTACGAAAAATACCGGGCCATGTATCCGGAAAGAACAATTTATGCGCCACTTTTTGTTCTCGGCGAACACCGAAAAGAGGATTTTATTGAAGTTGATTGTGTCGTTCAAAATCCGGGAGTTCCTAGTGAATCAGAGTTTGTAGTCGCCGCTAAAGAAGCTGGAGTACCAATTGAATCCGATGTTAGTCTATTTTTCCGCTATTGTCCGTATCCAATCATTGCTGTTACCGGCACCAAGGGTAAAACAACAACGACCAAAATGATTGGTGAAATGCTGGAATTAGAGGACGATCGAGCGGTAGTAGCCGGAAATATTAAGGTTTCGCCGCTGGAACACTTAGATGAGATTTTGCACCGTGGAGAGCCAACGCCGATTGTACTGGAGTTGTCTTCTTGGCTTTTAGAAAGTTTACCGGCAGCCTTTCAAGAAATGAAAAAGGGTCCAGATATTTCAATTCTAACCAACGTTTACCCAGATCACCTCAATCGCTATCATTCTTATGGCGACTACATCCATTCCAAAGAAATCATCTTTGAATGGCAGTCGCCTGAACAATATACGATTCTAAACTGGGACCACGAAACTGTCAGAGCCATGGAGTCTGAAGTTAAGGGTAAACTTTTTTGGGCATCGAGGACCTACCATGAATCCAACGGCTGTTTTGTGAAAGAGACAAAAATTGTGTTCAGGCATGAAGATAAAGAAGAAGAGATTATTGAGCTGGGAGAAGTTGCTTTGAAGGGAGAGCATAATATGGAAAATATTTTAACTTCTGTTGCCGCTGCTATGCTCCGCGGCGTCTCGGTAGAAAATATCCGTAAGATCTTGAGAGAATTTAAAGGCGTTTCCGAC